>JAZGGE010000138.1:0-4203 GCA_036480195.1 Methylococcales bacterium | reverse complement strand
CTGGTATGGTTTTTAAACTCACCACCATAGGAACAATCCTGTGGCGATCGCGAAAACTTCTCGTTATTCTGCCAGTCCTATATTGTCAATCGACCCAAGCTGATGACACCGAGGAAATAACCGATCTAAGCATCGAACAATTAATGAATCTGGAAATAACCTCCGTTTCAAAAAAGGCTGAAAAGCTCTCTGATTCCCCGGCTGCAGTATTCGCTATTACCCAGGAAGATATCCGCAGAAGTGGTACAACCAGTATACCCGATGCACTCCGAATGGTACCGGGTATGCATGTAGGCCGTATCGACTCCAATAAATGGGCAGTATCCAGCCGTGGTTTCAATGGCCGTTACGCTAATAAATTATTGGTCTTGATTGATGGCCGTAGCGTATACACCCCAACTTTTTCCGGCGTTTACTGGGATCAAAATGACGTTATGCTGGAGGATATAGAAAGAATTGAGGTCATTCGAGGGCCGGGTGGGACGTTGTGGGGTGCAAATGCTGTAAACGGTGTCATTAATATCATCACTAAACATGCATCTGACACCCAAGGAGGCGTAGTCGCCGCGGGTGGTGGAACTCATGAACACGGGTTTGGAGCCGCTCGGTACGGCGTCAAGCTGGACAAAAACAGTTATGGACGTTTATATGTTAAAGGGTTTAAAAGAGGTGAATATAAACATACCGCGCTGAAAGATGCCGGCGACAATTGGAATATGGTGCAAGGGGGCTTTCGAACGGACTCCCAATTCACCCGGCGCGATGCATTGACCTTTTCCGGCGACATATATACAGGAGATGTTAATCAGAAACCACACATTCCTTCGCTGACACCACCCTATTTCGAAGACGCCAATGATACTGTGAAGACATTTGGTGGAAACTTCCTTGGCCGTTGGCAACATACATTTTCCGCAGTTTCTGATTTATCTTTGCAGGCCTACTACAACCATTACCACCGAGATGAGGGCTTCTTCGAACAAGAGCTAAATACCATTGACCTGGATTTTCAACATCGATTTACCTGGGCCGGGCGAAATGACATCCTTTGGGGACTGGGTTACCGCTACACAACCGACGCATATTCCACCCACTTCATTGCTGCATTTGACCCGGATAGTCGCGAAGATCACTTATTTAGCGCCTTCCTGCAAGATGAAATAACCTTAGTTGATAAATACTTACACTTAACGCTGGGTGCGAAATTCGAACATAACGATTATAGTGGGTTTGAAATACAACCCAGCGCACGCCTGCTTTGGACACCTCACTCCCGGCACAAACTCTGGGCAGCCATTTCCCGTGCCGTTCGCACACCTTCGCGTACCGATCATGATTTGAACTCGACATCCACCGTAATCCCACCTTCTGGCCCAAGCTCACCGTTACCAATCCGTATTAACGCGCTGGGAAGCGATAATTATGAGAGCGAGGAATTGTTAGCTTTCGAAGTGGGCTATCGCATCATTCCTTTCGACTCAATTTCCCTGGATTTCACAGCATTCTATAATATTTACGATGGGCAAATTGGCACTGAGACCGGCATACCTTCCTTTCAAGGCGATCACATCAACCTTCCTCTCACGTTAGTCAATGGACTAAACGGCAAAACTTATGGAATGGAGTTAGCGGCACTATGGCGTAGTACGGAATGGTGGATTTGGCACGCTTCATACAGTTACCTGAAAACTCAGATTGATATACAAAGCCCATCGCCCCAACACCTGCTATCTTTGCGGTCAGAGATGTCCTTTAGCAATAACATTAATGTTGACCTGTGGTTCCGTTATCAGGATAATTTTGGCAGGCGTAACGCGTTTACATCGCGAGACTTTGGAATTCAAAATTACGTAACCCTTGACGCACGGCTTTCCTGGAAACCGATCAAGGATCTTGAGCTTTCAATCATCGGCCAGAACCTGCTGGACAGTCGACACCCGGAATACCTCGACGAGGGGTATGCCAGACCGATTGTCGAAATTGAAAGGGGCGTATACGGAAAACTACTCTGGAAATTCTAGGAAGGAATATTCAGGCAATGACAATAACCCTAATATTAATGCGTATTTTTACCTTTGCAATCTTGTTTTGTATCGCCACCCCGTTGCTGGCGAGAGATACAAATGAAAGCACTGTAAAAGCAGCGTTTGTATACAACTTCGCACGCTTTACCGAATGGCCAGAGGAATCATTCAACCAGTCCTCCAATAAATTTATACTTTGTTTGGTTGGCAATGAACCAAACCAACAGTTTTCCTCTAGCCTCATTGGTAAAAAGATCCACGACCACTCCATCGTCATTGAAGTACGTTCACGCCTTATTGATCTCGATTTATGCCAAATTATTTTCATCAGCGGAACTGATTATAGTCTGATACCTCGGGTGTTGGCGGCAATCGAATTTAAACCCGTTCTTACGATTGGCGATATGACCGGTTTCGCTGAGATGGGCGGCATCTTCAACATTATCAAAATTAAAGGGAAAATGCGTTTCCAGGCGAATATTGAAGCGATAAAACGTTCCAGACTGAGAATCAGTTCCCGGCTTCTAAAGTTAGCCCAAATCGTCGGAACTGACAAATGATAGTGAAAACAAGATCCAGTATCCGTCGCAAGTTAATCTGGATGATGAGCTTAACCGCTGCGTTTGCTCTTCTTATTTCCTCCGCAGCAATGATTGCCAATGAAATCATCAGTGAAAAAAAGGCAACCCTGCATGACCTGCAACTACTTGCGGATGTTATTGGCTGGAACAGTGCCGCAGCAGTAACCTTCACTGATGAATCTGCCGCAACCGAGACTCTGAAGGCCCTGGACATGAGGCCGGGAATTGTTTGGTCGGCAATCTACTTGCTAAACGGTGACCTGTTCACTCAGTACAACCCGGAAAATACCACTACGGATAACCTGGCCCAAAAAATTCAATCCGCAATACCCCATCCTGAGCTAACGGTACCTGCACTATTGGCTGGCGAGAAACCACTGAACTTCAGACATAAGGACTTGCTCTATGTTTTACGCCCCATTTTCCTATCCGGCGAAAAAACAGGGGTTATCTTGCTGGTTGATGACATGCGTCAGTTAAAGGAAAACCTGATGGCTTTTTTCCCTATCATGGCAGGAATCATCCTCGCGTCCTTTTTTCTGGTCATGCTTCTCGCTATGGTACTGCAAAAATCATTGACCGACCCAGTCACGTCACTTACTCGTACCATTAATGAAGTGACCACCGACAGAAACTACGAAATCCGCTCCAATCTCAACAGCAATGATGAGTTCGGAGAACTGGCCACCGGCTTTAACAAAATGCTGGAAACAATACATGCACGTGACGCGCAACTCGCACACTATAGCGCAGACCTGGAAAAACAGGTTGAAGAACGAACCCAAGCATTATCCAACAGCAATGCACAACTCGAATCAACATTTGCTGACTTAAACCACGCCAAAGAAGCTGCAGAAGCCGCTAACCGGGCAAAATCAGAATTCCTTGCTAACATGTCCCATGAGCTACGGACACCCATGCATTCCATCCTCAGTTTTTCTAATTTCGGAATCAAGAAACTGGGAAATGTTCCTCTAGAAAAATTAGGCTCCTATTTTAGTCGGATCAATGACAGTGGATCAAGGCTATTGAGCTTACTGAACGACCTTCTGGATTTAGCCAAGCTGGAAGCCGGACGAATGGATTTTAATGTGACCCAGACCGACTTGGCCAAACTGGTGAAAACCTGTGTCAAGGAGTATGAAACACGCTTGCAGGAGAAAAATATTACGTTAATTTTTGCTCCGCCGGAATGTCAAACTGAAAGCTATTTCGACGAGACACGAATCTCGCAGGTTATCATCAACCTTCTGTCCAACGCTGTAAAATTCACCCCTGAAGGGAAATCCATTCACATCACTATTGATATGGATCAACTCCCCGTTGGTAGAAGAAAAAGTGACAAAACAAGTCTTCCGGCTTTGCGGCTATGCGTTCGTGATAATGGAATCGGAATACCACAGGATGAACTCAACAGCGTTTTTGATAAGTTTATCCAGAGCAGTAAAACCAAAACAGATGCAGGAGGCACGGGATTAGGGCTGGCGATTTGTTCAGAAATAATTGTTGGGCATCGTGGCCAAATATGGGCCGAGAATACATCATCAGGAGGCGCTGCATTTTACTTCAAAATACCCCTGGCGAATTCTCCCGTTTCC
>JAZGGE010000137.1:0-9924 GCA_036480195.1 Methylococcales bacterium | reverse complement strand
AAACGTACCAATTTTCGCAAATTCATATCGATGCAACCCGTAATGCCACGGATGATTTCAATCCTTTCCACGCCCCCTACAAATGGAAAAAAATCCGAGGCAATCCGTTTGGATCAGCAATTGCGCTGGGCTTTCAACTAGAAGCCCTTATTGCACAAAAAGTGACTCAACATAGACACGCTACGGGAGAAGATCAACTAATTACTGATCACCAACTCCAGTTTGCCAATTATCAATTATCGTTCGCCAATGTTGTCAGGCCAGGCGAATCAATTAAAATCGATATTCAACCGACAAAAAAAAAGTTATCGACTGAAAATCAAATTTCCAATCGCGTAGTGCTCAGAAAAGACAGGAGTTTGATATGCATGGGATATCAACGAGAATCACGGGCACCATTAGTATTTCCTAAAGCCGATTTTATCGGAATGGGGAAGTTGACGAACGCAAAAGATAGAACCTATATTGAAAATAGTCAGTACTTTTTGAAAAGAAAGTTCATGACCACCAGCAATGCGAAAAACTTCCTGGCAGGGTCATTGATCGACCAGCATGAATACTTTGACGAACTGGAAAACCGGGTTTGTTTTCCACCAATATTTCCTGTCGCATTTTTGTCCTGTGCCTTATTGGAAAAGGAACACCAGAACGGATACGATTTTTTCGGAAATCCGTTGGTATATACCAACCATGAGATCTCGATTGATCGTACATTGTTAGCCGAAATGAAAAGTAATGAACCCTTAAATATATTAGTTAAAGGACCGGAAATCGTTAAAAATGCAAAAGGCCTTGGCAAGGTCGATATTCCGCTTTATGCCTATGACTGTTATGGGTTGGTGGAAGACAACAAAATCTTATACAGGGCTAAAGTCTTTCTGGCGCAACTGGACGCTATTTTGGGGAACCAGGAGACGCCAACGACAGCATTCTCGCAACAAGGAGCCAGCAGAACTAAATAATTTACGGAATGGCGTAGGACTCTCATTCTGGTTCAAGGCAGAGAAAGAGGTGCATGCAAGCAATACGACTCTTTTCCTAACGCCGAATTGGCACGAAAGACACATCAGTTTCGAAACTATGTCGCTCTCGTACCAGATAGCTCTTTTTAGATTGCCTTCCGCTATTCACTGACTTTAATCAACCACCCTTTTGTAGTGCTACATTTCTTCTTCTTACCTTTGGCTTTAATTTGAATTCTAGCTGGCATTCCTTTAATTTCGGGGGGTAACTTGCCACTAAACAGAAATGCAGATCCTTTTTGTTCTGATGTCATGTCAACAGGGATACTCTTAGATAGATACAGTAACGTCTCTCACCTCTTTTATGCCGCCGACTACAAAAGAAAATTCGGAATTTGGCGCAACGGTTTCAAGCGGGGCGGGGTTGAACTTGCTAATTCTTGGCTTCTCACAGTAAGAACCGCCGCCACCAGATCCTTTACTACCGCCATGACCTCCGGTAGCAAACACAACCCCAGAGTTTAACGATACAATACCAATTATACTCACAGTTAATATTAATTTTTTCATACACTAACTCCCCTATATTTTTTTATAACGAGTCAAAGTAATACCTGGATCAGTGAATCCAAGGCGGATGCAGAGTACAAGATATTGGTTTCACAGCAGAATCAAAAAATCTTTGCTTCATCCATCGGTTAAGTTAGCAATTTTTGAACTGCCGTGGAAACAAAAGCTTGTGCTCTGCACCGTCATGAACTCACGAACCCAGATAATAGCTAAAAATCTCCACCAAATCATCTCTCGCTTTTATCGACATAACAAGCTTGGTCACCTCTATTCACCCAGGTAATCGACAAGGAAGCTGTCCATAAACGCAGTTACCGGAGCTCGTGTCATATTTTTTCGCCCTTTCCTGGGTTTATGTATCGTGTCCGACAGAGTAAAATCCCCCAGGACTTTTAAAATCCGATTTCCAAATTTAAGTACGGAAATCCCCATGGAGTGAAAACCAAGATGACAAATCGCAATCCAGTAATCCCAACCAACGGAGCCCAAATTACAATGGAGAACGGAACCCTCAAGGTTCCCGATAATCCGATTATCCCTTTTATAGAAGGTGACGGTACAGGCCCCGATATTTGGCGTTCGACAGTTCGCGTTTTAGATGCCGCGGTAAAATCCGCGTATCAAGATAAACGCAAGATTTATTGGATGGAAATTTACGCAGGCGAAAAAGCCAATGATCTATTCGACACATGGTTACCGGATGAAACTGTTCAAGCCTGCCGGGATTATCTCGTCGCTATCAAAGGCCCGCTGACTACGCCAATAGGCGGCGGTATCCGATCGCTTAACGTAGCACTGCGACAATTACTGGATCTTTACGTCTGCCTCCGCCCAGTAAAATGGTTTAATGGTGTCCCCTCACCGGTAAAGCACCCAGAGAAAGTCGACATGGTAATCTTCCGGGAAAACACGGAAGATATCTATGCAGGCATCGAATTCGAAGCCGGAACAGTTGAAAATCAAAAATTCCTGGATCTATTAAAAGAAACATTTCCTGACCAATTCCAAAAGATCCGCTTTCCGGAGCACAGCGGTATTGGCATTAAACCTGTCTCCAAAGAAGGTACTGAAAGGCTGGTAAAGTCCGCAATCGAATATGCTATCGCCAATCAGCGCAAGAGTGTTACGTTGGTTCACAAAGGCAACATTATGAAATTTACCGAGGGCGCTTTCCGAAATTGGGGTTATGCACTCGCCGACACCGTTTTTCCCGAACAGACCTACAGTTGGGCTCGATGGGAACAAACAAAAGCCAACCGAGGGGAAGCAGCGGCAAATGAAGAACAACAGACCGCAATAGACAACGGGCACATTCTCATTAAAGATACGATTGCAGATATTACATTACAGCAAGTGCTCACTCGTCCTAACGAGTTTGACGTCATTGCGACCATGAATCTTAATGGCGACTACTTATCTGATGCTCTCGCGGCACAGGTCGGAGGTATCGGAATCGCGCCGGGCGGCAATATCAATTACACAACAGGCATGTCAATATTTGAAGCGACTCATGGCACTGCCCCCAAATACGCGAATCTCGACAAAGTGAACCCCGGATCACTCATATTATCCGGTGAAATGATGCTACGTTACATGGGGTGGACTGAAGCCGCCGATGCTATTCTGCAGGCTATGGATTCTGTAATATCCAAGAAAACAGTTACCTATGATTTCGCCCGGTTAATGGATAATGCAATCGAGGTAAAATGTAGTGAATTTGGCGACGCGCTGATTCGGGAGCTTTAGGTTGATATGATTGGGGCCATCAATAGGTATTGGCACCGAAAGACAGCTGAAATAGCTTTACCTTCTTCTACGCTGCGACAATATGTCACATAGTAAATCGATAGGTATTTGCTAATATTGTTATTGAGATGTGTTTATTTGCTTCCTCCTAAGCTTGACTTGAGGACAGGAAGAGCACTTTTAGTGCTCTTCCTGCATTTATTCTTCCGTCGATACCTTGAACACTCTTCCTCTCGCCCCGATACTATCAGACATTCCAATCAACCACACGACGCGGGTATGCGCTGATATACACCTCTTCAAGTAGATTATAAAAGCCATTAGTGCATTTCCACTACGATATGAATGGGTTTACCCTTGCAAGCTTAATAAACATAAGTTAATCTGACGACTCTGACTATCTATAATAAATAGGAGCATGATATGTCGAATACTAGCTTGAGGACGGGGCTACCAGTGGTGATTGTTGCTACCTTAGCGATTGGAGGTTGTTCTACAACCGCAACAAAAACAGAGCACACAACGCAACAACTGGGACAAATCTCACAACTGGAGGAAGAGTTGCGGAGTAAATCGACTGAAGTTTCATCACTTCAATCAACAGTGACCCAGTTGCAGGACTCGCTAACAACAGAACGTACGGCCCACTCAAAAATGATGGAAGGCACACAAACAGGCGCAGGAGGTAGTGGCGAATTATTACCTCCAAACGCTAAGCCGGGCGAATGCTACGCTAGGATATATATTCCACCGACCTACAAAACAGAGACTGATACACTGAAAGTACAGGAAGAGGGAGAGCGTCTTGAGACGATACCTGCGAAATTTGGTTGGGGAAAGGAGGAAATCCTGATCAGAGAAGCATCAGAGCGGATCGAGATCGTCCCTGCTACTTACGAGTGGGTTACTGAAGAAGTCATGGTGAAACCCGCAGGTAAGCAGGTGGTACAGATTCCTGCGCAATACAAGATAGAATCAGAAGAAATTCTCATTTCACCGGAACAGACAGTGTGGAAAAAAGGCAGCGGCCCGATAACCAAAGTTGATCAGGCTACCGGGGAAATTATGTGCTTGGTAACCATCCCTGCGAAATATAGAACTGTGAGCAAAAAGGTTATGGTATCACCTGCAACTTCTCAGGAAACGGAAACGCCTGCAGAATACAAAACAGTAAAGAAGCAGGTGCTCAGAACACCATCGACAACCCGTAAAATACCTGTCCCGGCAAAGTATAAAACCATTAAAATCAAGAAGATGGTTGAACCGCCCAAGACGAGGACTATACAAATACCTGCCAAATACGAAACGGTAACCAAGAAAACCAAAGTTAACGGTGGCGGTATGGAGTGGCGCGCTATCTTGTGTGAAACCAATTCGACACCGGGGACAATTCGCAGAATCCAATCTTCGTTGGAAGCAAAAGGATACGATGTGGGTGGAGTTGATGGTGTATTTGGCGCCAAAACCCTGAGCGCAATTGAGGCATTCCAGATAGACAAAGGTTTTCCTAAAGGCGGGGTTACAATTAAAACACTTCAGGCGTTAGGCGTTCAATAAGGCACGACATTTTATAAATACTCCCCACACCTGAATGCTAAAAATTCAAATACGGAGAGTATAGTTTCACCATTCCTTTTGGACTCGTTCCTCCACTTGGCCTGCATCCGCTACTTTTGCAGGTCAAGTTGGGCGATAGATTCGTCAAGGTATATATAGACTTGGATTGGGTGGGTTGGTTTACGCCCCCCATCCCTATCCTATTTACCTGCATCAGAGACCGACCTGCCGTCCATGTCATTAAGGTCTGGAAACCGACCACGTTCCCTTCAAACAATAGTGTTCTTTTATATCACCACCGAGGATCTGATAAAACCTTTGATACTCTCGACATCGCGTCTGCATTCGCCCAAACATTGAAGTAGGTTTCCACGTTCAGTAAGTTTAATCCCTGTTTCTCGACTAATGTAGCCTACTGCTAATTAACTTAAAAATGCGATGAAAACACCCCCTGAACACAAAACCAAAAGCTTTGGGTTCTATTCTGCTTCAACAGTAGAATCAATCCAATACACCTGAACCTTATAATGCACGCAATTCGTCCACGTCTCGAAAGACATAATTTTCCACAACTCTATCGGCGCGCACTGGAAACGTTACAGGTAAACTTGGGCTATCTCTGTAATATGAGCTGCCTTCACTGCCACGTCAATGCCGGGCCAAAGCGAAAAGAAGTAATGGATCGTGCCACGATCGATAAAGTGCTGGAATTTATGCAAGCGGCAAAGCCTAAAACTCTGGATCTAACAGGCGGTGCTCCCGAAATGAACCCCCATTTCAAAGAATTGATCTATCAGGCAAAACAGCTGGACATACATACCATTGACCGCTGTAACCTTACTATTCTGGAAGAACCTGACCACCAGGATCTTGCTGAATTTCTTGCTGAAAAAAACATCGAAATCATCGCTTCCCTACCCTGCTACCTGGAAGAAAACGTTGACCAGCAACGGGGAAATGGTGCATTTCAAAAAAGCATAACGGCATTAAAAAAACTAAACGATCTGGGCTATGGAGAAGAACAAAGCGGCCTTACTCTAAACCTGGTCTATAACCCCCAAGGTCCTACTTTGCCTCCCCCACAAAATGAGCTGGAAACTGCTTACAAGAAGCACCTGAAAGACGGCTTTGGAATTGTTTTCAACCAGCTTTTCACCATGGTCAACATGCCCATCCAGCGTTTCGGTAGCACTCTGGTCAGTAACGGACAGTTTGAAAATTATATGGAGCTGCTAAAAGAGAATTACAACCCGGACGCACTAGGGTCGGTAATGTGTAAATCCACGCTCAGTATAGATTGGCAAGGCTATGTTTACGACTGCGACTTTAACCAAATGCTGAATCTGCCGTTGGCCGATAGATCGGATTCTCCTATCCACGTTTCCGAGCTAAATCATTCAACACTGGTGAATCAATCCATCGCTGTCCGCCAACACTGCTATGGTTGTACAGCAGGTCAGGGCAGTAGCTGTGGTGGCGCAATTAGTGAAAACCCCATCACTCTAGAGAAATCAATAATAACAGAAGAGGTAATCAAATGAATGTAGACTCCTCAGTACTTAAACGCTACTCAGAAGGTGCCGGAGAAAAGCAGGAAAACCTGTGCTGCCCCGTCGAGTACGATACTCGGCTGCTTGAGCAGCTACCACAAGAGATAGTAGACAAAGACTATGGGTGTGGCGATCCCTCCCGTTATGTCCGGGAAGGTGATACGGTACTGGATCTGGGTTCCGGCTCAGGAAAAATCTGTTATATTGCGGCTCAACTGGTAGGAAACAAAGGCCGTGTCATCGGCGTCGATATGAACAACGACATGCTGGCTCTGGCCAGAAAATACCAACGGGAAATGGCGGAGAAAATAGGTTCAGACCGAGTCACTTTTCACAAAGGCCATATTCAAGACTTGGCGCTAAATATGGACAGTGTAGAAACCTACTTGTCAGAAAACCCGATTAACAGCGTGGACGCTCTTACCAGCTTTCAGACACGGAAAGAGAATCAGCGCAGGGAAAACCCCCTGATTCCAGATAATTCTGTTGATCTCGTTATTTCAAACTGTGTTCTTAATCTTGTCCAAGACAGTGACAAGGAACAAATGGTTCGGGAAATCTTCCGGGTTCTTAAACCTGGCGGACGGATCGCTATTTCAGATATAGTTAGTGATGAACCCATTCCTGCTCATTTGAAGCAAGATCCCGACTTGTGGAGCGGATGCATTTCCGGAGCACTTGAGGAAAATGCCTTTTTACAGGCATTTGCAGATTCTGGTTTTACTGGATCTTGCTATGCCAATTGGGTCGAAGAGCCTTGGCAAGTAGTTGAAAACATTGAATTCCGATCCGTCACAGTCACCGCGGTTAAACCTTCAGCTTCAGAAGCTATCGATCGTGGCCATGCTGTCATTTACCGGGGGCCTTTTAGCGAAATCAAAGCCGATAATGGACAAATATTTCCACGAGGAGAACGTATGGCCGTAAGCGAAGCTGATTTTCACTTACTCACGAGCAGCACTTATCAAAATAGCTTTATCGAGTTATCACCCGCCAAACTTATTGCGCCAAAACCCTACACCCTTGCCCCAGGTACCCGTCGTTCACCAACAGAAACCAAAAATAGTGTTAAGACTGAAAGCCAATCGGGATCTTGCTGTTGTGGCTAGGGATAGTTACCCCATGAATCATCAATGCAGGCAAACCCATCAGGGTAATTTATGCCTGGCGAAAAAATCCCATAGATAATCGGCAAGGACAACAGGATGAATAAATCCATTTGGATACTGATGATCCAGTCCATCGATAATGATCACCTTCAAAGAGTTTGTGGCATTGGATGATGGCACGGGCGTGGAAAAAAGGTATTGTCCGGTTTGCACGCCATCAACCGTTTCCTCTCGATAAACAAAATCATCCTCCAAATGTAAAATGGACAACAGTGGAATTATAGTATCTCTCTTGAATTCGGGGATCTTCTGAAAGAGTGTCTCATCAAGAGGGAATGAATTGAGAGGCGTGTCCAGGTAACGATTGTATTTTTTTAGGCTAGGACTTTCTTGATTGCCTATTGTGTATACGAAGGGTATGGCCCGTTTTGTGGGTATTGGCTCTATACGTGGCTGGCTGGCTGGATGACGCAGAAATTGCGGCAAACTGATCGGACCGTTCAGTTGCTAATCGAATTGTGAGTCCACCCCCGTTCGAAAAACCTGGCGCATAGATCCTTTTTGAATTTACGCTATAGTTTGATTTTAAGTGGACTGTCGCCAAAAGCTTGCTATATCGGGAACTACACCCTATAGCATCATGATCTATCGGCTATAAACTATTTTCGTTTCGTAATTTATTCATAGGCTATGAATGCCGCGAACATTGTAATTGAACGCAAAATAACGGAATTTCTGTATAATCGCGGTATCAAAACGATATTTTCCGAATTTTTGGGATTAGATATTTCAGCACGCAGGGCAGCTCTTGCAAGATTATGTGACCATCAATCTGTATTAGATGCGGAAGTTCAATCATTACTGAGATTAACTGACAAAGCTAAAGGTTTTCTATCACTTCCTCCGATTGCAGATCTATCTATAGATGGATGGGATCATGGGTCTTGGATAGGACAAAGTATAGGTTCATACCAGTTTATTCGCGAACTGGGCTGCGGCAATTGGCTTGGCGTCTGTTTAGGTGGATTAGCACTGTCATTACTGTTTTCTGGTACTCTTATTTCGACATGGTAATGGCGTTTAGCTGTGGCACAACATAAGCGGACTGAACAACATTACGAAGATGTTCGCAAACTTGCCAATACAGTTATAGTCGAAATAGCCGATTCACATTTAATCTTACACTGACCCCATTTATACTCTACTCTAACCGCAATATTCGGTCAAAACCCCGCGCATTTCATCCCGCTAATCGTCTGCGATGCTGGTAACCGATACACACTAATCCGAAACCTAACAAAGTGATAGTCGCAGGTTCGTAAATCTCTGCTTGAAAAAAGTAAGATTCAGTGATTTTATATGGAACCTGAACTCGGTTTGAAAAAGAAAAAGTATCAGAATACCCTATAATGCCTTCATCAGTCAGCTCGAGGAAGGCACGAAAATCAGGATCGGAAGAAAACCTGGGATCGGAAGTACTTAGAGATCCGTCGGGATTGAAACTGCCTTGCAAACTGCTGAGGTCGGAACCGAGTCGGAAACCCAAACCCGATTCACTGGTGGAAATACCAGTCCTTAGTAAATCTGAGACAATTATAGAGCTACCAATGAGAGGACCGCTTACAAACTCAAATTCACCATTAACAATCCCGAAGGAAACACTTTCCGACAAAATGTCCGGAAACGGAGAAGGGCGAAACTCCCAGTCCCCCCGGAGGACACTCAGGTTATCCGCCAACGTTGCACGTGTCGCTGAGAGGACGTGATCACCAATCCGTATTTCCGCACTTTCCATTTCGAAATATTTGGGGTCTGCTCCCGTGAAGTTCTCGGGAAGTTCAAATAATACTTCCATCGTACCGGGAAAACTGTCCATAAAAGCGCCTGTGACTCCCGACAGATCACCATTTGGATGGTTAACATTCAATTTAAAATCGATAACCACGGCATGTGCGGTAGTAAAAGAAATAGACAAAAGCAAAGAGCAGAAAAATATAGAGAGACTGCAAGATCGAACACTATTAAATATAACCATTTCTAACGTCGTTCCTGAAAGTTAAGTAGAATTCTCTATTAAGGATAAGAATGCTAACACACTATTCCCGGTCATGAGAAATATTCAATAGGGTCAGCAACATGACTACTCATGGAAACATCACCCACGCCTTTGCGCAATAAACACGGCTTCCTTACGAAATCCTCCGAATTAATGGGGTCAGAGGATTACAAATACTCTGATAATTCTCTGGCCAGTTGGTAAACTGGCCGTTCACAAAACGAAGAGGAGACTGACATGACACAAGCGATTTAATGTGGTGACCCTGTAAATTGTTATCTTAATCCGACTCGCGGATTAAGGTTATATGCCTCTCGCGTTCAAGAATACCCCATTTAGAGTACGTCTTTTTTTTGTAAATGGCGTCGTTGCAA
>JAZGGE010000136.1:0-3378 GCA_036480195.1 Methylococcales bacterium | reverse complement strand
TTCTAATTCATAAAACCCAAATCACGCAAAGCAAACTGGTTAAGATTAGGAAAAAGAGCATTAAGGTCATTGTCTGCAACTCCCATCCATTTCGCCAAAGTTGCACCGTATTGATCCACCGCAATGGTCGGAATAACACGCCCAGCCGCCCCCGAATCATCAATGCTACCTGGTGTGATATCCGGTAGCACTCCGTGAACTTGCCCCCCTTTAACCGCACCGCCCATAATCAGTTGATCGCCACCCCAGCCATGATCGGTACCATCACCATTACTGGTCGCTGTACGACCGAACTCAGAAGCAGTAAAGGTAGTGACTGAGTCAGCTACCTCTAATTCTATCGTTGTTTGATAAAAAATATTCATTGCTTCATTTAGGGTTGCTAACAAATTGGCATGGTCGGATAATTGATCACCATGAGTATCCCACGGACCATATTGAATAAAGAAAATTTGCCGTTTGAGTCCCAAGGCTTCTCGGGCAGAAATTAAACGCGCAACCATTCTAAGGTTATTGGCTAAATTGTTTACATTTGGTGATGGGTATTCCGTCTGGATTTCGGGGGCACTGCTGAGTGCTTCCTGTAATAACGCGATACGGCGTTGAGTGGTCAAAAAAGAAGAGGCCATTTGCTGTTCAAGCACATGGTTACGATTAAGTGCAAGAATATCCTCCCAAGTATCGATTCTGCCGGATTGCCATGCCGGCCAAGTTCCTTGCCTCAAATACTCAAAATTCCTTATGCCACTACCATTAATTTTAACCGGCTGGGTTGACTGTCCCGTTTGCCAAAGGTTGTTACCCGTAAGGGACGTAGTAGGGGGAAGCTCGGATGCGCCATTAGCTGGATTCAGCAAGTCAGCAAGTAACCCACCCCAGCCCGGCGGGGTAGAAACCGCTGGAGTACGATTGGTTTGCCAGATTTCCTGCTGATGACTGTGTGAAAATAACCCTTGTGGCACACGAATGCTCGAATCACCTGCCTCTGCCGCCAAATATTGCGCCCGACTCAGAGGCTGAAGCAAATTACCAACATTACCTAACACACACAGCCTGCTCTGATCGTAGAGATCTCTAACTGCCTCCATACTTGGGTGAAAAGCGCGGCTATTATCACTAATGGGCAATAATTGATCTCTGGGAATCCTCAGTCTCTGGCGTACATTCTGGTAATTCTGATACGCAGCAGTTTCATACGGAGGGAACATATTCAAGCTATCATTACCTCCGGCTAAAAAAATACACACTAGGCTTTTGTAATCTTGAACGCCGCTGTAGTCTGCCGCCAGTGCAGAATTAATCATCTGTAATTTAGACTGAGTGGCTAGCAGTGTTGTCCCACCCGCCATGATTGTGATTTTTTTAAGAAAATCTCTACGTGTTTGATCTGTTGAGTTAGGCATAATAAATTTCACTACTTTTGGATTAAATAGTCAGGCGAGGTGACAATCAACATAATGGCATCTCTGGCTTGTGCTTTATGACCCGCTTCGCTATCGGGGAAAGTACCACTTTCCAGATGGGTCAGCAGTAACTGTCGAAGCTCTGTGGACATAGCACCATTGAGTAACAGCAAGTCAAGATGATCCAATAAACCATTTATATCATCGGCTAAGGCTGTTTCCCTGATGGTGGTAATATTGGTCCAATTGGATACCGTGTCACTATTCTGGATTTCGGAGCCAATTTCATTTGCCAAGTGCACCATCGTATTTTCTGTTGCAATTTGAAATTCAGGAGCCACTAATCCTGCATTATGCACAACCCCCGGAGGAGAATAACTGGGTAAAAAGAAATTAAACACTGAGGGTGATTGCATAATATCTTGACCAAACCACCTGCGAGCACTGTCTACTGGCATTGTATACAGATAATAAATACCCCGTCCACAACTCTCTCCACCCCAACGCGGGCCTTCGTGAGCAACAGGCTGTACACCAAAGGCTCGCCGTAAATGACTCAAGCGCAATAAGGGTTCTCGTAATTTTCCAAAATTGGGAATATTTAAGTGTCCTGTACGAGCTTCATCATCCAGTAAAATAGCTTTAACCACTGCCTTCAGGTCGCCACGTATGCCCTCACCGTTATCGTTAAATTTTTCCCCTACTCGTCGGATATAGTCTGGACTCGGATTGCTGGTGACTAATCGTTGAATCAGTTGTTTACTGATGAATGGCCCTACGTTTGCATGTGCAAAGACATTGTCCAGAGCGTCTTGTAAATCTTTTTCAGCAGATTGACCAGCCGGTAGAATGACTTCATTTAATAACTGCTTTTCATTGGCCGAATCATGATATTCAGACCAAGGTGTCATTGGGCGAGTAGTATCCCCATTATCTATATAAATATTCCAACTCGTTGCATTCGCGAAGTTCCAGCCGGTAAAGACTTTTGCAAAACCTTCGATAGTCGCCTGATTGTATGATTCATCAGGAACCCCCGCAGTTTGTTTGATTGAGCCATCAAGATTCAACTCATGGACACCAATAGAAAACAATTGTAACAATTCACGGGCATAATTCTCATCGGGACGAATATTCAGTGCTGGGTTGGCTTTTTCATTACGCAGCATACTCAAGTACCGCCCCATCATAGGATGTAATGTGACTTCTTCCAGTAGATCCCGATAGTTACCAAAGGCATGCTTGCTCAGAACATCATAATAATCCGCCATACCAAATGATCGATTAAAAAGTGGTCCAACACTTGATACCACGAATATTTCGCTAAGTGCGAAAGCAACGCGTTGACGTAGTTGGTCTTGCCCATTTAGCACTTTATTCCACCATACACTGTTGCGGATGTCGCCGGCGATATCAACTTCGATCAGTTCGCTTCGACTATTGCGCAATCCGCCTTGCTCGTTTCTCGGACAAGTCTGCAACCACATAGCTTCTAACGCGGTTAGTTGTGTTCTTAAGGCGGGTTGTGTGAATTGATCGTTAATCCAAGCTTCATAACTCCCCATCGCAACTAAATCATCAATATCCTCAAGCCTAGAGCCAAAAGTGCTTTGTGTTAAAAAACGAGCAGCTTCAACTTGACTGATATTCCCTGAGGGAAGGGTATCATATGGCAAAAGCAGTTTCGGCTTAAGACCATCAGCCCCCGCCAATGTGACTACCCAAAATCCATCCCATGGCTGTACGAAAGTATTGCCTTCAATGGTTTCATAGGCTGGGTTTTGGTAATGCCATGCCTGATTTTGAAAAATATTCTGTGCCTGGGCTTCATCCAGAGTACAGCCATCACTGTCACTACAAACCCCACTATCCGTTACAATCCGGCTTCGATTCCATGTAAAACGGATATTAAAAGGATTACCTAGCATTGACCATTGCTCATTCTCAGCTCGAGTCACCAGTGGAATAGTGAAAC
>JAZGGE010000135.1:0-3679 GCA_036480195.1 Methylococcales bacterium | reverse complement strand
TAAACCGGATCTTAACGTAAAATAGGTGTTGCTACGTTGGCCTTCCGGTATGCGGTCGAGAACGTCAAATGCAGCGGAAAGATCTCCCCGTCGGTATGCATCAAAGGCCGATTCAAGGTTCGAAACCGCAGGGTCGGATGGTGGAATTCGGAAATCAATGACCGGTGGATAGTATAAGGCCCACTGAACCGCATTTTCCGGCTTTACCAAAATATGACGACGTGGGGGTTGATTGACCTTGGCGATGGCTGTTTCACCTTTATTGAGCGTCAGTTGACCATGTTTATTGGTGGTCTCGACAACACCTTCAAAGACAGTCACCTGGGTCTCATCTTCCTTGACGACAACCAAAAATTCAGTGCCTTTAATGACCGCATTGACGAACGGTGTTTCAACTTCGAGTCGCCGGGGAACACGGCTTCTGAAGAACACCGCGCCTTTAATCAGGTTGATTATTGAAAACTTTTCTTTACCTTTATATTCGGGAAAGCCGGTGATGGTATTTTGATTGAGGCGAAGATAGCTTTTGTCGTGCAATAGAACCGTTGCCCTGCTTCGCTGAAACGTGCGAAGTTTATCCCCAAAGCAATAGGTATCTTCCAGTTCTGCTGTCGTCCAAAAGACATTTTTGGCCACTTGTGTTTCGACGCGGCCTTGCCGGGCTTTCAATGCGGCAAT
Organism: Methylococcales bacterium; assembly: GCA_036480195.1. Classification (GTDB taxonomy): domain Bacteria; phylum Pseudomonadota; class Gammaproteobacteria; order Methylococcales; family JAZGGE01; genus JAZGGE01. The sequence continues at coordinate 3,001 of JAZGGE010000135.1, read as the reverse complement.
CCATTCCTCACACGATCCTACCTGTGATTTAACCGGCAAGGCTAAAACCAGCAAAGACAACGACAGAAGAAACCGGATAAACAGTCGGTTTTTCATGTTACTGTGATCCTCTCCTTACACGCATTCTAGCGAGAAAGCTTATTCTATTTGCGAGTAGATTCTTGTTGTATCGAATACTTATCGATATTAACAGCACTACTCCCCCAATCCTAAGTAGCATATAGATATACTTACCAAGCTGCTTTTCAGCCTTTAAATAATTTTGCCTGGTAGAACTAGAAACTCAATGTTGAGATCAGTTCAAGCAGGCAGGAATAGTTTAGAAAAGCTAGAAACCTTTGACAGTGAAATTATCCACATTAAAAATGTAAACAATTACCATGTAATAGATACAACTGAATGGCAAGCTAGGAAAGTTAAACCTAACCTCCTGGATTCAGGTTTACGACGACTTCGAATACCGGTTGAATTCGACTCTCGCGAAATTTGCACTCCCTTGGTAGGAGCGGCTTTAGCCGCGAAATCGCGGCTAAAGCCGCTCCTACCAAGGGGATAGAACATTTTGGGCTCGTCTTATCAGTATACCTATCCGATTTTTCCCACACGAATTATCCCGCCCCAAGTGTCATCCGGAGGAGATAGTTGAAATTTGGCGGTTTTTTCCTGGTAGAAGGCACAAGGGCCATCATTCGGATAGATTTGCACGAGATGATGAAACATTTCCATGGCATCGTCTAACTTATTTTCCTTAAATAGGCTTAACGCGTTTGCAAATTGCCCACATAATGCCTCCGCGTCTTTATCCAGATCGTTCTTCCGACAAATAATTTCATGAATGACCAACGGCCGGTTTTTCCCAGCCAATAGGAATATTCCCAGTTCACGGGTATAAAAATCGTCTAGAAATTCAATGACGTCTTTTGATGCTAGAAGATGAGTGCCCAAGGTTTTGTTTAAACCCTCTATTCTCGACGCGGTGTTGACGGTATCACCCACTGCACGGTACTCCATACGATTAACCGCACCCACATTGCCAATGAGCATTTGGCCATAATGAAGACCGATGCGCGTCACCAGCTTGTATCCTTGAGCTCTACTAAAATCTGCACTTATTTGGCGGACGCCCAAAGCAGCATGGCAGGCGTTTCTTCTGATTTTTGGATCATCGTCGGCAGAAGACCATATCGCTAACATAGCATCGCCAATAACATCAGAGACATAGCCATTATATTCCTCGACTGGACTGAAAATAGCAGAATAATATTTATTCATTAATTCCCCAAGAACCAGAGGATCCAGAGACTCAGCCAAGGCGGTGTACTGACCGGCATCGGTCGCCAGGCAAACGCCGTATTTCAATTGTTGATTACCACTGACATTATTCGGGTTCTGTTCACCTGCCGCATCAACAATCTCTTTAGGTAAATAGCGAGCAAGATTCGTTTGAATATTCCTCTTTTCCCGTATGTTAGTAATATATCGGTAAAAGGCACCGGTAAGAATCGCGAAAGGAATCTGTAGGGCAAGAGGTGTTGTTAAAGGAAACCAAATATTCTGAGTACTGAATTGCCAAAGGGAAAAAACCAGATAACTCCCGCCGAGTATCGTCAACACCATAATTGTTGCAGTGACGGGGAAAACACGGCAAAAAAGCCCAATAATCAATCCCCAAAAGAATACAATCAAAGATTCTTTAGAAACGCTGAGCTCCCTAATGGTCTTATCGTGCAATAAATTTGCGAAAGCGGTTGCCGCCAGTTCGACGCTACTTACATTTTTTCTTTGATTTTGAGTAAAAACAGTAAAAAACCCCTGATACCTTTCCGGTTGTATATCTTCTGAAAAACCGACAAAAACAATTTTGTTTTTAAAGTTTATATTTTCAAGCTGGTTTCCGCTTACTGCTTTATGATAAGGCACCGTTACAATCGTTTTAGGAGGCCCGTAGTGGTTTAAATAGCGGCTTTCCTGGCCCCTGAGATATACCTTAAATAGAGCCTCCATTAGTCGCTTCTGATATTCAGGAATTTTAGCCTGCTGCACGATTTCAAACAGTTTTACAGCAACATGTTCGTCCTGCTCGATTGATGCCTGCAAAGCATAGATCAATTGATGAATATTCTGACTGCGAAAAATATCCCGGTATAGTTCTGACAACGGTTGCGCGAACATCGGCAATGCTGTTTGAATGATTTTTAAAAAATTATCGCCACATAGCAGAACAACATTCGTTTGTAGAACGGTGACCGGCAACGTCGCCAACGATTCAACACTGCCAAACGGTAAAAACCGTTTTACGTTAATCTCACCTTTCGGTAGAAGAAATGGTGCGGAGACAATGGCTGCCTGACTGAGTATAGGAATTGGAGGAATAAGCTCATCTTGGTGTATGCGTTGTATTTCAACTCCGTTTTCATCCTGAATAATATGAGTACGACGTTTTAGGTAATCGGTTAAGATCACATTATTGGCCTGTCCCATGGCATCGGCCATGATACTGTCCGTAGATTCTCGGCTCTCGTCAAAAATAATATTGAAAACTGTGAGAAGTACGCCCTTTGCTTTTAGCTCGGTAATCAGCCTGCCGTGGAACGAACGAGGCCATTTTTCCGGTTCATCCGGTAAATCCAGTTTTGTCGAGGACTCCCGGTTAATTGATACTATGATGACTTCCGAGGGAGGATTAACTGGTCCTCTGAGTTGAAACAACCAACTGAGTCCATATTCTTCTTCCAGCAGTTGTCCAACCGGTGTGTAGCTAAAAACCAGCCCCAACGCTCCCGTAAGCATGCCAATGCCAAAGATTTTAAAAAGCTGCGAAAATTTGTTTTTCACAGTTAAAAAGAAGATTCGATATAATTAAACCTGGATCCGTGAGTCCAGGGCGGATACAGAGTGCAAGATATTGGTTTCACAGCGGAATCAAAAAATCTTAGCTTCACCCATCGGTTAAGCGGGTATTTTTTGAACCGCTGTGGAAACAAGAGCTTGTGCTATGTGC
>JAZGGE010000134.1:0-30991 GCA_036480195.1 Methylococcales bacterium | reverse complement strand
GACCGTAGCCAAAAGCCCAAAAAAGAATACTTCCAAAGCAAATGTCAGTGTAGTTCTTCATGATGACATTAACAGCGTTTTTGGCGCGAGAAGCGCCGCACTCCAGTAGTGCAAAGCCAGCTTGCATAAAAAACACCAAAGCTATACTGGTTGCGATCCATATCGTTTGACTTGAGATGCTGATAACTGTATCGCCGGTATCAGCCACGGATACCGTGGGGATGAAAAAGAAAGAAGCTAAAAGAAGAGAGCTGTTGTTGATTAACAATTTATACATTGGGAGTTACACGAGGTGTTTAAAAAAAAGTTGGATATGGTTAAATCTAGTAAAGCAGTATTTCGTGTCAAGCTGGTCGGATCGTTTTGTGACTTGGTTGGCATAATCACAATAAGGGTAGAGTGGTGTCTCGATTGATCTGTAAAACAGTGGTTCTACAAGAAATGTTTGATTTTGATTTAGGTCATCTTCAGAAAAGAAGATACGAATTTGCGCTAAATGATTTTTTATTGATCTTCAAGCTTATGTTTATATGGCCTTTCTTCCGGTAACCCATTTTCCAGGGCGTCAAGTAAATATCACACATGAATTTTATTAATTAATTAACAGTAATTTTTTCTTAAAGGTTTGAGAATTCGTACCAGTACGAATGACTTTGGCAAAAGGATAAGGAATTGAAAAAATTTGGTTAGTTTAAGGATCCCGTTAGGCTGTATTGATCAATGGGTGGCTCTATGGAATTGAGACCGGGTAGTTAAGAAAACATCAAGAATACCGCAAGGGTTACACAGCATTTATGTTTATCTCAGCGCTTGTGGATCGATTTGGTGGCAAGCCTTTGCTAAAGAGCGGCGGTATGTATTATTTTGTCCTTACGCTGGTGCCTATTGCTATTGCATACCAAATTGCGCATTACCTGTCATATTTTCTGATCGCCGGTCAGGTACTTATCCCTGTACTTTCCGACCCGTTTGGATACGGTTGGGATCTCTTTGGTACAGCAACCTATCACATTAACATCGGTATCGTAAACGCCAAGACTGTCTGGTATACCACTATTGCATCCATTGGATCGGGCACATTATTGCGGTCTATCTTGCCCGCGTGGTGGCGCTGCGCCTATTTCATAGTACCCGGTTGTGCACTGTACAGCCAAATCCCCATAATGGCGCTCATGTTAGGGTACACAATGACGAGCCTTTGGATACTCGCCCAACCTATTGTTCAAAGCTAATAACCGGGTGCTATCAGAACTATCGGGAGATGAATACATTCTTGAGGCCGCCTATCAGGGCAGTCCCAGAGACCTGCCTCCGGTGCTGCTTTCATTTAGCTCAGTCCCTACTTTAGCCGTGTTCGCACTTTCAGAGAGTTCCATAAAAATCTCACTGCTGGAGCGAGATTCTGAAGAAAGAATTTCCAGCATTCTGGATGCGGCGTATAAAGCATCGCTAAAGCCATACCAACGGTCATTGAACAAAAAGTGTCCTTTCATATCACCCGCCAGTTTTGCGCCAGTAGTATTGAGTTTGGTTCTCATGGATGCTGATCCAGCCTCGCACATGATGGCTGTGCCACCGTGTTGGGTTATCAGTTCTGTTAGTTGATTGGTGCATTGAACATCAAGGATTATTTGACTATTGGGTTTAACCGTTAAAATAGCTTTGGCCAATAACATCAGTTGTTGGTTGGGACTAATAATTTTACCTTGGCTATCAACAAGGGCTAAGGAGGCTCCTTCATTATCAAACGCAAAACCGACCTCAGCCTGGTGTTGTCGAACGGCGGAAATAAGATCCTTTAAGTTTTCGACTTTACCGGGATCAGGGGGGTGGTTTGGATAGCTTTCATCGACATTTTCATGAAGTTCAATTACTTCACAGCCTATTTCTTGCATTACTTCTTTGGCCAGAGTCCCTGCAATGCCATTTCCGCTATCCAAAACAATTTTCATTGGTTTGTTTAGCTGGATGTATTCGGCAACCATGCCGACATATTCTTCAACGAATCTACTGGTTTTTTCGAGGCTCCCTCCCTGTCCTACTATGAAGTCTTCATTGTGAATTCGCTGTTTTAGTTGCTGTATTTTTTCACCTGCCAATATTTCGCCCCCAACGACCATCGTTAACCCATTGTATTGGCGGGGATGGTGGCCACCACTGACCATTACTCCTGTTTTTCCTTCGAAGTGGTGGGTTACAAAATATAGAACTGAAATGGGTGCGGCGCCCAGATCAATCACTTTCGTGCCAGTTGACAGGATTCCTTCAGCAAGAGATTGTCCTAAGCCAATACTGGAATTGCGACCATCACGAGCCATAATTACAGTGTCGCATTTATATTCTCTTGCTTCGCTGGCCAATGCCTGGCCAATTTGATAGAGAGTGGCTAGAGTCAAATCTTCTTCTACTTTGCCGAAAATGCCATCATCCCGATAAATGGAAGGTGATGTCTCATCGATAATAAGGGCTGACTCTGTATCTGATGGACTGATATTAGCGTTTAATTGGGCATCTGCCTGGATAATTCCGCGGAACTTGAGCATTTCAGGTAAAGGATCCGGGGGTAAATCATCATGGAGGAGGTTGAGATTCTTATTGAGTTTGATGTACAGGATGGAAACGTTGTGATTATCGACTCCGAAGATTTCCGCAGTAACTCCAACGAAGCCAAGAAAAGTCAGGCGATCTGCTGATTGATCCCTTTCCTCAATCATCCACATGGCCTGGATGAGCAGGTCACCCGATAATACTTCGGCTAAAGTCATGTAGGCAGCGCGGCGTCTTAGCACCAGATCGAGGGGTTGGCTGAGATCGTCAGTCATTGTCTTTTATCTGTCTCATAACGAGCAAAGGGGTGGTTGTGAAGTACAACTTCGGTTACATAGCTTGCTATGCGCCCTGCGTTGCGCCTTGAAGACAAACAAAAATCCGGCGCAATATCGGGGGGTTATTTATTGCGAGTTACCTAAAGGTAAATCACCCAAACAGTGAAAAGTAGTTCCTCTCAGTGATATCCCTTATGTGATTTAGCGAATGCCCCCGAAGCCCGGCAACGCACTCTGCCACATGACGCACATAAATTGGATAGTTGGGTTTCCCTCGAAATGGAACCGGTGCAAGGTAAGGAGAATCAGTCTCGATGAGTAATCGGTCTTCCGGTAATTTTTTGGCAGCTTCCTGAACGGTAGCTGCATTTTTGAAAGTGACAATTCCAGAAAAAGAGATGTGGAAATTTAGATCCATAGCTTTCTTTGCCATATCCCAATCTTCCGTAAAACAGTGTATAACTCCGCCGACTTCACCGGCGTCCTCTCCTTTCAATAAACGTAATGTGTCTTCTTTGGCATCACGGGAATGGATAATCAGTGGCTTTCCACATTCTCGAGCGGCGCGAATGTGGGTTCTGAATCTCTCTTGTTGCCAGCTGAGATCGCCTTCGGAACGAAAATAGTCGAGTCCGGTTTCTCCTATGCCAACCGCCTGATTTCGTTTCGCTAACGTAATGAGTTCATCAATCGTTGGATCATGACCTTCGGTTACATTGGGATGTACACCCACGGTGATGGATATGTTGTCGAAGCTATCAACCAACGTGCACATATCGGGAAAAGCTTCGAGATCAATGGCAATACACAGCATGTGGCCGATTTCATTTCGCTTTGCTTCCAGGACGAAATTTTCAAAGCGATTATCGTAGGGGGTTAGATCGATTCGATCTAAATGGCAATGTGAGTCGACAAGCATTGGTAAAAATTCCTTTACGACAAGACATTGCCCAAGAACCAGAAAATAATTCCGAAATTGAATTGTCTTCTTCGGGTTTTATATTCAGCAGTTCCTGAAAGCTTTTTGTCGCAGCAATTACATGGTATGGGTGGGGCGATCGGATTCCAAGGCACCCGCAAGGTAGTTCTCTATCTTACTACGTGCAAGTCCGCCATCTTGATCACTAAATTGTACACCAATCCCGGCGGCTCTGTAACCTTCAGCACCTTGAGGTGTTATCCAGATAATTTTACCGGCAATGGGGAGCCTTTCTGTTTCTTCCATGAGATTAAGTAACAAAAAGACCTCTTCACCCAGACCATAAACCCGTTTAGTGGGTATGAACAATCCCCCGTTTGTCACGAAGGGCATGTAAGCGGCATATAAAGCATTCTTTTCTTTAATGGAAAGGGAAAGTATACCTTGCCGGGCTGTATTCGGTGTTGCTGCCATGTTTGCTTTAAACCATCAGATATGTCGGTGCATTTCACACCACTTTACGAGTAGCTCCTCCAGAAGAAGTAGCTTATTAATTTGGGTGGAATACTGCTTCTTTGCCAAAAGCAAGATCTCCCAATATTCAAATACCTGTTTTAAATTTAGTCTATTTGCATCAGCTTGCAAGCTGTTACGGAGATCTACATTGAATAGATTCTCAAAACCGGGATAGAAATGAAGCCGGATCATATCAACCACCCAGGTCATCATCCACGATAATATACTATCTTCCGGCAACTTAGACCATTTTTCTGCGATCGTAATGGGATCTGCATTAAATTGACCTATACTGCGCCATTGCTGGTAAGACTCATTTCTCAGCTGGAGGTGTTTAGTCTTGGCCAGGTCCAACGCCTTGAGAGGGGCACCCTGCGCTAAAGCCAAAAGTGAATTGCAATCACTATTTTTGGTTTTTGTTTCAAGCCAAGTATATCCCTGTTGGTGTACGGGCGTATTAATGTGAAATCGCTGACAACGACTGACTATGGTTGCAGATAGCAATTCAGGTGCTTCTGTAATCAAAATGATTAAAGATCGGTCAGGGGGTTCCTCCAACGTTTTCAGTAAACTGTTTGCCGCCCCCATAGACATATTGTGGGCAGATGACAGTATCACGACTCGATGACCGCTATACTGCGGTGTTAAGGCCAGGATGTTAATGACTTTGCGTATAGCATCGATTGGCAGTATTTTCCCGGTTTCGGCAGGCTCTGCAACACAGTAATCCGGGTGGGTATGACCGAGATACAACAAACAACTGGGGCATTGGTTACAGGCAGATCCATTCGCTACTGGGCTTCCACAAAGTAACCGTTGAGCAAAGCTCTCGGCAAGCTGCCTTTTCCCAACCCCGGGAATTCCTGTTATAAGCAATGCATGCGGTAATCTCTTTTGCTCAATATAGCCGACAAGCTGATTGCATATAGGTTGAAGCCATGGAAAACTAGTCATTAAGGAGTACCGTCAGATGGATCTCTATTTCCTCTTGCACGCTTGCCAAATCCAGAGCAGCATTGACTATTTTGATGCGATCTGGCGATTCAACTGCCAAATTCACATAGGCTTGCCTCACTTTTGTGAAAAATTCCGCTTTTTCCAATTCAAACCGATCCAACTTTCCCCGGGATTGCGCGCGTGCTGCCCCCACCTTTATGTCGGCATCAAGGAGTAATGTTAGATCCGGTCTGGGCAATGGGGAGCACCAAAGTTGGAGCTGTTTAATACGCTCCTGATCCATACCACGCCCACCGCCTTGATAAGCGTAGGTCGCATCAATAAATCGATCGCTCACCACCCACTTACCTGCTTCAAGGGAGGGCAAAATGCATTGTTGGACATGTTGTACTCTTGCGGCAAATATCAACAGTAATTCAGTGGAATCGTAAAGGGTTTTCTGTTTGGTATCCAGAAGAATTGCCCGAATACTTTCACCGGCTTCTGTACCACCCGGCTCACGCGTTAAAACCACATCCTTTCCTTGCCGTTCCAGATAGTCAGCAACAAACTGAATATTAGTTGTCTTTCCCACACCCTCCCCGCCTTCCAGGGTAATAAACTTTCCTTGTATCACCGACTTTTTCTATTTCTCTGGAAACGATCAACAGCACGATTGTGCTCTTTCAGATTACTTGAAAAGATATGACTGCCGTCCCCCCGAGCAACAAAATATAGGCTATTGCCTTTTTCTGGATGCAATACTGAATGAATAGCGTCGACGCCAGGCATCGCGATGGGAGTCGGGGGTAAACCCCGGTGAACATAGGTGTTATAAGGGGTATCCTGTTTTAGATCGCGCCACCGGATATCACCGTCATAGCTATCCCCCATCCCGTATATTACAGTAGGGTCAGTCTGCAGGCGCATTCGTCGATTGAGGCGGCGAGTAAAGACACCTGCGATAATAGGGCGTTCATCCACCGCGCCGGTTTCTTTTTCCACAATGGAGGCGAGAATAAGCGCTTCATAGGGTGTTTTCAAGGGTAAATTTCCTTCCCGACCCGCCCATTCAGAAGCAAGAATTTTTTTCATCTTTTGGTAGGCTCGCTTCAACAGATCTGTATCCAGGGTGTTTTTTGTAAAAAAGTAGGTATCGGGGAAAAAAAGTCCCTCGGGATGCTTTTCGTTGGCTCCAAGCTTCGCGAGAACTTCAGTGTCGCTCGCGCCATTTAAAGTCTTCATTATTGCTGGATTGCGATTAATCTCAGCTACCATCTGCTTAAACGCCCAGCCTTCCGGCAAGGTAATCGAATACTGCCGCACTTCACCCGTCACGAATTGCGATAGAAGCTGTTTTTGAGTAATACCTGGATGAATGACATATTCACCCGTTTTTACGTTACTTGCGACCCCTTTTAGTCGGGCAAGCATTGAAAACCAATGGGGTTTTTGGATTAGGTCTTGTGCCTTCAAACGATAACCAATCTGCTTTAGTGAATCTCCTTTGTTTATTTCGAAATGGATTGTTTCTGCCGTGTTGACTGGAGAATTGATCGCATTCTTGTAATCCATCCATAGCCAACCCGTAAAAAAACTAAGCAATAAAATAACGAGCCCGAATATACGTAGTTTTTTCATACCCGTTGTCTTTCGTTACACTCACTTATCCAGTTGATGAATCGTTTTGCAAAAAAACCGATTGAATAGACCTTATCGTCCAACTGCTTGACGGGTATGATTTCAACGATGCTGTTGGTCAAAAATAATTCATCCGCATCGAATAGCTGACCTAGTGTTATTCGACCTCCAACAAAATCTATGTCATTTCGTTGCGCTAACCCGATGACTAATTCCCGCATAATTCCGGCAACACCACAGCGGTCAATATCTGGTGTATAAAGTGTATTTCCCTTAACAAGAAAAATATTAGTCATCGTACCTTCCACGACAAAGTTGTCAGCATCCAGTAAAACTCCTTCCCAAATTTCGGCATTTTCCCATTCTGCCCGCGCAATGATCTGTTCCAGGCGGTTACTATGTTTGATTCCGGCCAAAGCAGGGTTAATGCCTAGCCGGGTGTTGCAAATTCGGGTTAGAACCCCTTCAGTCCTGAGAAGTTTAGGATAATTTGGGAAAGGAGACAAACTGACAACGCGGGTGGGCTGCATTGGCTCAGCGTATTTAAACCCTCGGGTTTTCCCGGCTCCCCGTGAAATCTGGATTTTAATAACAGCCTTTTCCGATTCTTGGCAAAGGGAATAAACTTCTTGCTCTAAGACTTTGAAATCTAAAAAGGGTATACCTAAACGATCACACCCTCGCTTTAGCCGTGCAATATGCCGAGAGTAGTATAGTGGAATCCCGGCCAGAACAGAAATCGTTTCGAAAAGACCATCGCCATACTGAAAACCACGATCTGTAATATCGATGAATGCGCCGCGTTGACCATTGACTAGGTGCATTGGGATTTAGCAAAATGCCAGGAGCTAAGAGGCCGAATCAATATCTCTTTAAAATGATCGTCCCGTTAGTACCACCAAAACCAAACGAATTGGACATGGCATATTCAGCGTTAATCTCGCGTGCGTGATGAGGAACGTAATCGAGGTCACATTCCGGATCCGGGTTATCAAGATTTATCGTGGGTGGCGCTATTTGCTCCTTTAACGTCAATGCGGAAAAGATCGCTTCGATCCCCCCGGCAGCACCAAGCATATGCCCTGTCATTGACTTTGTCGAACTAATAACAACAGAGTAAGCCGCATTACCTAAAGCGGATTTTATAGCATTTGTTTCCGCTATATCCCCTGCCGGAGTCGATGTTCCATGGGCGTTGATATAACCGATTTGCTCCGGATTTAATCCTGCATCACGTAAAGCGTGCTTCATACAGCGCGCTGCACCTTCGCCATTCTCTGACGGTTGTGTCATATGGTAAGCATCAGCACTCATCCCGTAGCCAACCAACTCTGCATATATGGTTGCACCCCTTTTTTTCGCATGTTCCAGTTCTTCCAGTACCACAGCGCCAGCACCATCACTCAGAACAAAACCATCGCGATCAATATCCCACGGACGGCTCGCTTGTTGAGGGTCATCATTTCGTCTGGAAAGCGCCCGAGCAGAGGCAAATCCACCGAGGGCAGTGGGTGAGGAGGTCGTCATTTCTGCACCTCCCGCTATCATGATATCGGCATCACCATATTTAATCAAACGCCCTGCCTCACCAATATTATGAGTGCCAGTTGTACATGCGGTTGTGATGGCAAAATTGGGGCCTTTGAATCCATACATAATGGAAAGATTACCGGAGATCATGTTAATTATGTTCCCCGGAACAAAAAAGGGCGATATCTTGCGTGGCCCCTTCTTCGTGTACATATGGTGGGTGGTTTCGATTCCAGTAATCCCGCCTATACCTGCGCCGATTGCAACGCCAATTCGTTCGGCGCTATCCCCGGATATATTTTCGAGATCGGCGTCTTTTATCGCTTGTATCCCGGCTACAAGCCCGTAGTGAATGAATCCGTCCATCCGTTTTGCATCTTTCAAAGGGATGTACTGGCTAATATCGAGTCCTCTGATAACGCCACCAAAACGTGTGGAGAATTCAGATACATCAAAATGATCTAGAGGAGATATCCCACTCTTTCCATTAAGAACACTCAACCAAGTGTCGGCTACTGTTAAGCCAACCGGAGAGACTGTCCCTAATCCCGTTATAACAACGCGACGCATGCTGAATTAGATCCTACCTGAAGGGGTTGAGAGAAAGAAGCGGCCACCCTGAGATGAAAACCGCTTCGTTGGAATCGTATTATAAGGGCATCGGATATCTTGAAAACTAGGTATTTTTCTCTACGTAGTTGATGGCCTCCTGCACTGTCGTAATTTTTTCCGCTTCCTCATCGGGAATTTCACATTCAAATTCCTCTTCCAGAGCCATTACCAGCTCCACCGTATCTAGAGAATCCGCGCCCAAATCATCCACGAAAGACGCTTCCTGGGAAACTTCATCCTGTACACCTAATTGTTCTGCGACAATTTTCTTTACACGCTCAGCAACATCACTCATGTTTTTTTCCTCAGTACTATAAAAATAAGCTCTATCGATTTCCGCTAATGCGGTACTCACGAAGTGAGATTTTAATTGGTAATCATACCTAATAGGGACTCGAACTTATAAATGCTCATTAGCAACCCAATAGGCTGCTAATCTTGCACATAACCGAAAAACCTGCCTAGGCTAAAATAACTATATCTGTTAACAATCTATTCTTCTTATTATTTTCAAGAGGCGGTATTATACTGGCTGATATTGTGGTATTCAACAGTCCTTCAATTCTTGCGCGACCAGGACTCACCTTTCGCTCAGAAAAATGGCCATTAGGCCATATACATTCCGCCATTAACATTCAGTGTTTCGCCGGTAATGTACGCGGCTTCATCCGAGCACAAAAATGCCGTTGCATGGGCAATATCTTCCGGAGAGCCTAAACGGTTTAAAGGGATTGCACTCAACAATGCTGTTTTTTGTTCATCAGGAAGGGATCGGGTCATATCGGTATCGATAAACCCAGGGGAGACAGCATTAACAGTTATCCCTCGGGAACTCACTTCTTTTGCCATGGATTTGGTAAATCCAATTGCTCCAGCCTTAGCTGCAGTATAGTTACATTGCCCGGCATTACCTACTGCGGCAACAACAGAGGTGATGTTAACTATTCGGCCCCAGCGTGACTTCATCATGCCTCGCAGGCAAGCCTTTGATAGCCTGAAGATGGAGCCCAAATTAGTATTAATAATATCATCCCACTCCTCGTCCTTCATCCGCATCAGTAGGTTATCTCGAGTAATTCCTGCATTATTCACCAAAATACCTGGAATGCCAAATTCATCCTTAATACTGTCGATCAAGGCAGATATCGACTCCTGGCGAGTCACATCAAGTACCATTCCTTTGCCACGATAATTTTCACTCAAAAGGTAATCGCTGATTGCCTCGGCTCCCTGCTCCGATGTTGCCGTACCGATAACAATATTACCGTCACCGGCCAAGCGGCGGGCGATTGCCTGACCTATACCACGACTGGCACCTGTAACCAGTGCTACTTTGTCTGTCATTGTACTAACTCCAACGCTTTATCCAGTGATTCACAATTAAAAAGGGGTATAGCCTTGCAGCCTTTGGCTATTCGCTTGTTCAAGCCACTCAAAACCCTTCCGGGACCACACTCAATAAAGCCATCCACACCTTGTTCGGACATAAACTTAATTGAATCAATCCAACGTACAGGATGAGTCAGTTGATCCTTCAACACACTGCGAATAACCTCCGGTGACACATGGGATGCTACATCTGAATTGTGAATAATGGAAATCGTTGGGGGTTCAATAGGTGTTTTCTGCAAATACTCATCCAACTGACCAGCCGCAGATTCCATAAGGATGCAGTGTGAAGGCACACTGACAGGGAGAATAATAGCCCGTTTCGCACCTTCCTCACTCGCCAATTCAACCGCTCTTTCAACAGCCAAACGGTGGCCTGCGATTACAATCTGGCCCGGCGCATTGAAATTGGCCGGTGAAACACTCTCATCGCCGGTTATCTTGGCACAAATAGATACTACCGCAGGTTCATCCAGACCCAATATGGCAGCCATTGCGCCTATACCAGCCGGAACAGCTTCCTGCATAAAATTCGCCCTTTTTGCCACCAATTTTATGGCATCCTCAAATGTGAGTGCACCGGAGCAAACTAATGCTGAATATTCACCCAAGCTATGTCCTGCCATCCATCCTGGACGAACATCACTATTCCGACACCACACTTTCCACATTGCAACTCCTGCAGCTAACATGGCAGGTTGAGTGTTTTCTGTTAAGTTAAGCGTTTGTTCCGGTCCTTCGACGGTAAGACGCCATAAATCTATATCGAGTATATCGGAAGCGCATTGAAAAACCTCTTTAACTTCCGGGTAGTTCTGTGCAATGTCGGACAGCATTCCGACCGATTGAGAACCTTGCCCCGGAAATACAAACGCTAGATTGCTGTAGGATTCCTTCATCTATTTGACCACAACTAATATAATGTTTTTATTAGTATTTTAAAAGCGCCGATCCCCAGGTAAATCCCCCGCCAAACGCCTCCATTAATATTGTCTGTCCCCGTTGTATCCGTCCGTCTCTCACTGCTTCATTAAGAGCCAAAGGTACTGATGCTGAAGATGTATTTCCCTGGTTTTGTACCGTAAGGACAACTCGATCCATGGGCATCCCTAATTTCTTCGCTGTCGCTGCGATAATCCGCATATTTGCCTGGTGGGGAACCAACCAATTGATATCTGATTTTTGAATGTGGTTTGCAGCCAATGTCTCATCGACGATACGACCCAGGGTATTCACCGCGATTTTGAACACTTCGTTACCTTGCATTGATACATATGGCATATCCCCATTCTGTTTTTGATCATCCAGGGGATTCGGTACGAAAAGTAGATCTTTGTAACTACCGTCGGCATGAATGTGAGTCGATAAAATCCCCGGTTTGTCAGAGCCTTCCAATACTACGGCACCTGCCCCGTCACCGAATAAAATGCAAGTTGCCCGGTCACTCCAATCCATCAGTCGGGAGTTTATTTCACTACCGACAACCAAGACCTTCTTGGCATTGTTGGACTTAACGAACTGATCTGCAACACTCAACGCATAGATAAATCCCGAGCAGGCTGCCTGTAAATCGAAGGCGGCGCATCCCTTAATACCCAGTCGTTGCTGTAGCAAGCAAGCGGCACTTGGAAATATACAATCTGGAGTGCTGGTCGCAACAACAATTAGATCTATGCTGTCGATCGCGATTCTGGCCATTTCTATGGCTTGTCTAGCAGCAATTTCTGCCATACTCGAAGCCGTTTCAGAGGGTGCGGCGATATGTCTTTCCCTAATTCCCGTCCGTTCGAAAATCCAATTATCTGACGTATCTACAAGCTCAGAAATCTGTTGATTTGTCAGAATCTTTTCCGGAAGATAGCCACCTGTACCCACTATACGAGTGTAATCACTCATGCAGATTTCCTTTGAGCAAAAACTGCTTCAACCTTCTCCCCAATCCTTTTGGGAACCGCTTTTTCGACTTCTAGCCGGGCAATCTTGATGGCATTGGCAAAAGCCACCCGATCCGCATTACCATGACTTTTTACAACAATCCCTTTCAACCCCAAGAAGCTAGCACCATTATAGAGACGATGATCGACTTTATCCTTGAATTTTTTCAGAACAGGGAAAGCAATCAGCCCTGCAACTTTAGTTAAAAGATTTTCTGAGAAGGCATTCTTGATCAGTTGATTAGTCATTTTGGCAATGCCTTCAATAGATTTCAACGAGACATTACCCACAAAGCCATCTGTAACGATAAGGTCAACTCCCCCTTTACAGATAGCGTCTCCTTCAACATAACCAATGAAATTGAGATATGAGTTCGACAACAGTTTTGCCGCGGTTTTAACCTGTTCATTCCCTTTGATTTCCTCTTCTCCAATATTGAGAAGACCTACTTTCGGATTCTCTTTATTTTCGACAGCTTTTATAAGCTCAAAGCCCATAACCGCAAACTGCAAAAGATGCTCCGCCGAACAATCTACGTTTGCCCCTAAGTCCAGAACGTGAGTATGTCCCGTGATAGAAGGTACTGAGCCGATAATAGCAGGGCGATCAATTCCGGGTATCATCTTCAAGACATACCGCGCCGTGGCCATTAGAGCTCCCGTATTTCCAGCACTGACGCAAGCATCTGCTAGGCCATCTTTAACCAGATTAATGGCAACCCGCATCGATGAATCTTTTTTCGAACGAAGTACTTTGGATGGCAAATCATCCATTTCCACACGCTGAGACGCATGCTTAATGTCCAACCTCCCGAGTAGATCCGGATCAACGGAATTCAGGTGGCGCTTTATTGTTTCCTCATCACCAACAAGGATAAGCTTTAACTGCCTGTCCTGCTTTAAGCTATCCAAAGCAGCAGGAATAACGACGGATGGCCCATGATCCCCGCCCATAGCATCCAACGCGATAATAGAGCTTTTGCTCATATGATAGGTAGATTAAACCGAATTAGGAAAGCATTTGAAGGCTGTTCACCGATGCCAGGAAACTTTATTATGAGAAAGTGGGCGAGCTGATTCAGCAAAACCCGAAGGCACAGGTTTGAAACACTACAAAATGCTATGGTATTTTTCTATTTGTCTAACGGCAACGGACTATTCTTCTTCTTTTTCCTCGATAACCTGACGTCCCCGGTAATACCCATCAGAGCTTACATGATGACGGAGGTGAGTTTCCCCTGTGGTTGATTCAATTGACAATGTATTAGTTTTTAAACTATCGTGCGAACGACGCATGCCTCTTCTCGCTCGCGATTTACGGCTTTTCTGAACGGCCATTATTCTTCTCCAACTATTTTTTTAATTGAGTGAGTACACTAAAGGGATTATCTTTCTTCTTTTCAACTGGCTTTTCTTCAACCGACCTGTTCCGTGAACCAGCATCACATTGATCATGTCTTGCAACCATAGGCAACACCAACAGCAATTCGTCTTCAATTAACTCTTTAACACGGATTGCCTTATCATCGACCAGAAGCGGTTCAAACGTATCCGGCAACAGTTCTACTTCATCAAGCGAAGAAATCATTCCCAACTGAAAATCATGCGAAACAGGCAAAACCAGCGACTTCAGGCACCGCTGACATTCTAACAGTAATTCCGTTTCAATAGAGCCAAATAAAGCGTTGATGCCGTCTTCTTTCCGGAAAGAAAGTTTTACAGCAACGTTGTTTTCCCCATTGAGCACCAAATCCTTGATCCGAACCATCTGCCCAATTTTCATAACGCCCTGGAAATCACGCTTTTTATCAACTAACCGAACGGGATCTACCAAATCTGGCAAGTGGTTAAGCATAAGAGAATGATAATAGCTTTAAACTGGAAACAGTGTCAAAAGTTTCTTCGGTACTGGATACGGCTTTTCATTGGATATTGAGTACATGCTCTGTGTGTTAACTATTACGTGGATCCGTGAGCCCAGAGCCGATACAAAGTGCAACATATTGGTTTTACAGCAGAATCAAACTATTTTAGCCTCATTCACAGGTTAAACGGGCATTTATTGAACCGCTGTCGAAACAAGAGCTTGTGGTATGTGCCGTCATGGACTTACAGATCCAGGTATTAATAGTGCCAATAAACCATCTTCTTCTATAATCTCTACGTTCAACTCCCTTGCTTTCCTTATTTTAGATCCTGGATCATGACCGGATACAACAATATCAGTTTTTCCAGAAACACTGGTTGTTACCTTGGCACCAAGGCTCTGCAAACGCTCTTTGGCCTGTTCCCGAGACAGGGTTTTCAACGTTCCTGTCAATACAAATACTTTCCCCCTTAAAAATTGCTCTTCAACACTATCAGCATTCAAATCGTCCCATCGGATACCCGCTTGAACTAATTTATCAATGACTTCTTGATTATGTGACTGAAGGAAAAAAGCAACGATATGATTTGCGACGATAGGTCCTATATCCGGCACCTCCAGAAGGGCTTCCTGATTCACCCCGATAATGCGTTGTAAAGATCCGAGAGTTTGTGCCAGCCTCTTGGCAGTCACTTCACCCACTTCACGAATACCAATTGCAAACAGAAACCGCTGTAAGGTCGTTTGTTTACATTTCTCCAAAGCCTCAATCAAGTTTTCAGCCGATTTCTTCCCCATCCGATCAAGTGCTGTAATCTCTTCAATGGTCAGATCGAACAGGTCAGCAGCGGTTTCAATCAGCCCATTATCAAGCAATTGCTCGACTAGCTTATCGCCCAAGCCATCAATATCCATTGCCTTCCGCGAAGCAAAATGTTTGATTGACTCTTTCCGTTGGGCTGGACAATATAATCCTCCACTACAGCGAAGAATCGCTTCGCCCTCAGCCATAATCGCCGCAGAACCACAAACGGGACATTTTTCCGGCATCGTAAAGGGAGTAGAGCCTTCAGGCCTTTTTTCCAACACAACACTCACAACTTCTGGAATTACATCGCCAGCCCTTCGCACAAAAACTGTATCGCCGATCCGGACATCCTTTTTATTTATTTCATCGGCGTTATGCAGAGTCACATTAGTTACCGTTACTCCGCCAACTGCCACTGGTGTCAACCGGGCAACGGGTGTTAATGCACCCGTTCTTCCGACTTGAATGTCGATAGCCAGAACCGTTGTTGTCTCTTCCTGGGCGGGAAATTTTCGGGCAATTGCCCAACGCGGCGCCCTGGCGACAAACCCCATTTCCGCCTGCAAATCGAATCTGTTTAGTTTGTAAACGACACCATCAATTTCGTACCCTAATGCGTCACGTCGTTGTTCTAGATTGTCATAATTATCCAAACAACCTGAGATATCATCAATAACCTTCATTTCTCGACTGATGGGAAGCCCCCATCGTTCAAACGTTTTCAACAACTGGCTGTGCTTTCCCGGCAATACGTCTGGTGGGAAAAGCCCATGCCCATAACAACAAAAAGACAAGGGTCGCGTGGCGGTTATACCTGCTTTCAACTGCCGCAAACTTCCGGCCGCAGCATTTCGAGGATTGGCAAATACCTTTTCACCATTTTTCTCGGCTTGGTCATTTAGATTCTTAAATCCTTTCCTTGTAATAAAAACTTCACCACGCACTTCAAATCGATCTGGGATTCCTGTGCCTTCTAGTTTTAAAGGAATATCACGAATCGTCCGAATGTTATGAGTGACATTTTCCCCAATCTGGCCATCTCCTCGTGTCGCACCCTGAACCAGTACCGAGTTCTCATAGATGAGGCTAACCGCCAATCCGTCCAGTTTTGGTTCAGCCACATATTCAACTGCGTCAATGTCAAGTTTCTCGCGAATACGCCGATCGAACGCAATCATTTCATCTATGGAAAAAGCATTTGCCAGGGATAGCATGCGTACATCATGCACAACCTGCTCAAATGCTTTAATCGGCGTTGCACCGACTCGTTGAGTTGGAGAATCAAGTGTTTCCAATTCTGGATGTTCCGCTTCCAACGCCTGTAATTCCCGTAACAATTGGTCATACTTTGCATCCGACACCAACGGACTGTCTAGTTGATAATACTGCTTGTTGTAAAGATTGAGTTCTTTTCGCAGCGAAGCCGCCTGCCCTGCAATTTTGGCCGAAATAGTCATAATGAAATATGTCGCTGTGTTAATTTCCCAGCAACCTAGATTAAAAGTCTATCTCGCAACCGGGCAACGATTTCGTTTGTTAGTGGGTTCTGCTCACTATCCAGGATAAATCCCTCCAGTCTGTCGGCAAGAAAATGACAGGTTTCGACCAGATCATCCAAAGTTTGTTGCGGGTCAGAGACCTCGCTCGGCTGGAAGAAAAATACTAGTCCAGGCGTCTGATATGACGCCATTTCTCTTAACGGAAATGCCCCAGGCTCGACCATACTGACGACGCTGAACACAGGTTTGTCGTTTCGATAAAATTGGAGAACGCCTTGTTGCCCCATATGCAGGCCTGCTTCACTGGCAGCACTCTCAATATCGGCGCCTTCAAAGACATCTACCAGACGAGGCACAATGAGTAGTTGTACGATTTCGAGCGGTGTTACCGGCTCTTTGTCAACGATTGTTTCAATTTCACGTTCAACGGGTTTTTCTGTCTTTTCTGCAAATAATTCAGATGCATAGGGGTCTATCGATTTACATTGTGAACCTTCCGATTCTTCTACAACTACATCCCCCTGGGTTTCATCCGCAGGATTCACCGAAAAAGAATAAAAATCATCTTCGGCCTCATCACGTTCATCCAAAGTTACTTTTGGTTCCATTTTTAGTTGCTTATACTTCTCCCAAAAATAGATTCCAAGAACCAGGGCCAAACCTGCAATTAGTAATATTGCTCTGAGAAAATCTCTATCCAATATCTGTTCCTCACGCAATTGCCAGTTCAACGGCTTCCTGCATGTCCACCGTCACCATTTTGGAGACCCCCGGCTCTTTCATTGTCACACCAATCAGCTCCTTGGCAATCTCCATAGTGGCCTTATTGTGGGTAATAAAAATGAATTGTACACTTTCGGACATTTCTTCGACTAATTGACTGAAGCGTCCCACATTAGCGTCATCCAATGGTGCGTCAACCTCATCCAGCAAACAGAACGGCGCAGGATTTAATTCGAATATCGAAAACACGAGCGCTACGGCAGTCAACGCTTTCTCTCCTCCGGAAAGAAGATGAATCGAGCTGTTTCGCTTTCCGGGCGGATGCGCCATGATGTTCACCCCAGCTTCCAGAAGATTCTGTTCGGTCAATTCCAATTGAGCCCGACCGCCCCCGAATAGCTTCGGAAATTTACTTTCGAGATTCTCATTGATACGATCAAAGGTGTCTTTGAAACGACTACGGCTTTCCCTATCGATCCTGGCAATCGCTTGTTCCAGAGTTTCCAAAGACTCACTCAGGTCGCTATTCTGACTATCAAGATATTCCAACCGCTCTGCTTGGACTCCACATTCTTCAATCGCGGCCAGATTAATCGAGCCAAACCCTTCAATCTTTGTTCCCAATTCTTCTACCTTTTTGTGCCAGGCTTTTTCATCTGCGTCATCGGGAAGACTTTGTGTAACTTCGTCAATACTGGCATCCATTTCTCCCAACTGTTCCCCAATTGTCTGCCGTCTCACTTGACGTTCTTGCTGCTGTAAGCGTTCCTGATCCATCTGTTCACGTTTTTCTTGATGAACCCTTTCCAAACGAATCCGGTCTTCGTTCAATTTTTTAACCTGGGCTTCTCCTAATTCAGTTTCTTCCCGCATTCGCACTAGATTTTGTTCAATTTCCAGACGTTGGAGACGCAAATCTTCCAACTGTTCAATCTCATCCTTCAGCGGGGTATCAGATTGCTTAGTCTTTTCTTCCAATAATTGTTGCTGCTGTTGTGATTTCTCGTATTGTAATTCGGTTCGCTGCAATTGCTTGACGGTTAATTCGTTAGAGGAATGCAATGTATTATGTCGTAATTTTAGCACTTGGAGTTTCTCACGCGCCGTTGTTGCGATGGAATCATTTTCCTTTGCGCGGTCGGCGATCTCATCGCTTTGTCCCTGTAACTCCGCTCGATCTTCTTCCAGGATTACTTTTCCCTCCCCTGCCTGCTCTTTCAATAACCGTGCTTCCTCGATATACCCCAAGAGTTGCTCGCGATTTTCTACCAATTCGTTACGATCAATGTCTAAGCGGGTAAGCCGCTCTTTCACCTGCTCCTGGCGAGCTTTAAAGGCACTAAGACGAGAATTTTTATCTGCTATTTCTTCGGTTAACAGCTGGTCGCGTTGTTGCAATTCTTCCCTTTCCCCCTCCCCGGCGTGAAGAAGACCTTCCGCCTCTCGTCCGCAGGCATCCAAATTTTCTATGGCCTCCGAAAGTTCTTGTTGGTGTATTTTTAGAGCTCTGAGCTCCTTTTCCCGTTGCAACATCCCTGCTTTTTCGCCATCTTCTTGTCTAGCCATCAACCAGCCTTGCCCAAGCCAATAGCCTTCTTTTGTCACTATTGATTCGTGAGGTTCCAGATCCGTGGATTGTTGCCTCGCAAACTGTAAATTCTCTGCACAGTAAATACCGCTCAATAACGGATATAAATTCCAGGGGGAACAGATTTTTTCCAACAACAAATTTTTTCCTGTTATACCGTCGTGCTCTGGCATCTTCCGGGTTTCGAATACCGTTAGTGCTTCCCCGGCAATAGCGTTAATTTCCTCTAAAAGCTCCCGAGCATCCTCGACACAAACAGCTTCCAAATAGCTCCCTAAAACCATCTCCACGGCATTCTCCCAATCCGCTTCCACCTCCAGATGTTGTGCCAACCGCGGGGCATCGGTTAATGCCATGCGTTCCAGCCAACCGGCTAGTACTGGGCGATCCCTCCCCATGGCGTGTTGTTGCAACAGGAAAAGAGATGCGATTTTACCTTTGTTATCCTGGTATTCTTCCCGTTCCCGGGCAAGCTCTATGTGGGATTTTTTGATTGTTTCCCGCTGGGCCTGGATATGTCCCTGTGTTTCATCAAGCTTTTGTCTGACTTCAGCCCGTTCGGTATCGACTAACTCGATTCCTTGCTCCAAAGCATCCATCTCCTCGTCATCATAGCTATCTGTGAGCTCGGTATGTTCGATCTGCAAACGTTGTTCACGAAGCGTCAACTGTTCAACCTGGCTTTCAAATTGGGTCAACCGAGTTGACTGAATCTCCACTTGCTGAATCTTCTCAGTCAATTTGGATACAATATCTTCCTGTTTGCTACGCCAATCCTGTTGGTTTTCATTGCTCTCCCGTTGCTGTTCACTGGCTTCTTCCTCTACCAATAATGCTTCTTCCAGTGCTTTTTCAGTTTCTTCCAATTCTTGAGCCAAGGTATCCAGTTGCTGCCGATCGCGTTCGAGATCTTGTTTCACGTTCTCTGTCTCAACGCTCAAGCGCTCCATTTCCACCTTTGCTTCTGCTTTATTGGTTCGAACATGCTGAATTTGTTGCTCTAGACGGCTAATATCCGCTCCTAGGGAATAGTAGTCGCCCTGAATTTGATCAACCGCCTGATGTTTTTCTCTATATTCCTTCTGAATGGTTTCCAGGGATTCTTCAATCTGTTTTTTCTCAACGAATATACGGTTGAGATCATCCGCCATCACTTTGATTTTATCATCAAATTGCTTAACTTCAGCGTCAAACTTACTCCAGCGCATCGCAAGCAACTGCTCTCTGAACAACCTTTCTCGCTGTTTTAGTGTGGTATATTTTTCGGCCTTTTTTGCTTGCCGCTTCAGGCTTTCCAGTTGTCGATCGACCTCACTCCGCAAATCTTCTAAACGTTCCAGGTTTTCCCGCGTATTGCGTATTCGGGTTTCGGCCTCACGGCGCCGATCTTTATATTTTGAAATTCCAGCGGCTTCTTCGATAAATACCCGTAAATCTTCCGCCTTCGCTTCCACCAGACGAGAAATAGTACCTTGTTCAATAATGGCATAGCTCCTGGGGCCCAACCCGGTACCCAAGAATAAGTCAGTTACATCCTTACGTCTGCATCGAGAACCATTTAAATGGTATACGGACTGCCCATCCCGGGTCACTTCCCTCTTTATCGATAAGGTGTTGTATTGAGCATATTCTTCTCCCGCACGGCCTTCAGAATTATCGAACGTCAATTCGATCGCGGCTTTACCTATAGGCTTTCGGGTCGAGGATCCATTGAATATAACATCCGCCATCGTCCCGCCACGCAAATGCTTGGCCGAACTCTCCCCCATCACCCAACGGACTGCATCAATGATATTCGATTTGCCACAACCGTTGGGACCTACGATGCCAATGAGATTTCCGACAACAGGGACAGTCGTAGAATCAACGAATGATTTAAACCCTGAAAGTTTGATTTTTTCCAGACGCATTACTGGTAAAATAACACGTTTTTTCGATGTATCCCCATAACGCGATATTATGCCATCAAAACCATCAAGCACGCTGGAAACTTTTATCAATCCTAAATCGGGTCGAGATTATACAATTCGTATCGAAGTTCCGGAATTCACTTGTCTTTGTCCCAAAACCGGGCAACCGGACTTCGCTACAATTGTTATGGAGTACATACCTGCGGAACTCTGCGTAGAACTTAAATCTATTAAGTTGTATATGGTGTCATACCGGAATGACGGGGCTTTCCATGAAGACGTGACCAATAAAATCCTGGACGATATGGTGAGCATATGCAACCCCCACTTTATGCGAATTACTGCGAAATTTAATGTGCGGGGCGGAATTTATACAACGGTTATAGCTGAGCATCGAGAATCTTCCTGGCAAGCGCCTGCAGTGGTAACCTTACCGTAATCTATTGATTTTCGACTAATCCGGGCATTCAGTAACCGCCACTAACTAAAATCCGGAACTGGCGCCGGATTTTATTTAATTCTGGTTCCATAGCAGCCCACACGTAAAACTGAAAAGCCTCTATCCACAATGGGTTAGGAGCAATAAGTTCACACCCGACTAGCAACCCGATTATTGTCCTCAATAATCGGCTCATATTCAAATCCTAAACAATCCAAAGCAATATCAATTCGATTCAGCAATCTGATGGGAAAAACATCGTCCTCAACCAAAAACCGATAGTGTTCTCCCTCACTGACTTTTATCGGATCGACAACCATGACGTGCTGAGCTACTCCATCGGTTAACCGGGTAAATGCCAATGTTCGTTGATACTGAGTCAACTTTTCGGATGATTTTACATTGGGTTGCAATCCGGCGGCGAAAACTTTCGCGGTGAGCCGATCAACTTCAAAAAAAACTGTTCCGGTTAGATCCTTCATTATGATCCTTTTTACTACGCCAAGTCCTCGGATAGCATTTTCGTCTTCTGCTGGACTGTAGCTAACCAAGCTGCCAATTGCAATTTGTTCGGACATCGAAAAATCGCAGCACATTCGGTTACCACCTCCTCCTGTTGCCAGCCATTCCCCTTGAACGCTCTTTTCGGATTCGTGCTGGTAGTTTAAATACTGATGGGTTGCTTTTAATCCAATCGCCAACCGGTACTCCCTGTCTTTTTGAAAAGTTTCTTCAATTTTATCCTTGCGTCCTACCACTTTTTTTGCGAGATACTCCAGAAACTCTAACGAGAGTTTCTCTCGATGGTGCTCTTCATCTTTAACATTGAAACGCCCTAGACCTGCATCGACCAATTCCCGATGATCCGAAACCATCCTAAGTAAAGGATCAAACTCAAAAGAGTACAACCACTTTCCTCCATTCCCAACCTCATCATCTGATGCAAAAGAGGGTGGACGGGAAGCACCCAAGTCAACCTGCCATTCCAATTTTCTCTCGGCTTCTGAATTCAAAAAAACTAATGGAGACCATTTTTCAAGCAAGTGGTGAACATCAAAGATCTCACTGGTAGTAAGACCATAGGGATCAATTATACTTAGTATCGCTATACCCTTATAAGTTTCTTCGATCGTTGTATTATCGCTATATCTTAATGCACTATCTTTAACCTTGGCTGTGGCAATTTTCATTTTGGAAGCCAGCCGGAACAGTTTATTCATATCTCGCCATATGGCTGCCGGCTGTTTTAGAGAAAAGCGATAGTAAATCAACAACACCGACCCCAGATTTCGAAGCAGGCGTTGAATCGTCAGAGTCAAATCACTACTTGTACGCCGCTCCTTAGTCGCCGCAAGAAGGGAATCGAGCATTAGTAAATACCCAGTAACAAACTGTCGACCGAAATCCAGGAGTAGTTGGCCAATTCTCTGACTTTTCTCATTCAGAGGAAATCCATTCAGGGTAAGACGGGAATAGAGAAATTGTTGAATCGGAACAAAAGTGGAAAACAATAATTCCAAACCTTTTAATCGATCACTCGCAGCCATCTCGATTCGATTCATCTGGTATATTTTATTGAATAACGACCTTGCTTTTTCTCCCTGGTTATCCTCGGGAAGCTCTTTTAGCCACCTTTTAAGTTGCTTATACTGGAATAAGTGCTCATCGGAGTCCTCCTCACATTGAGGTAAAGTAAGGTATGAAGATTCAAACATTAATCTCGATTACTCCGAGCAATAGCATGAAAAACTGCCTGTTATAGTTTCTATTCTGCATTATTTAACACTCTCGACGTAATCGCTATATTCTTTTTTCGGAAATCAACTTAACCTCATTTAAGTAAGTATAGACTTTCGATGCTATTCGGGGGAATTGTGATTGAAAAGTTGATCGGAGAGCATACGTTACGCATCCGAGAAAGCATCATTTACGGTGTTCCTCTTTTATTGCGTAGCATGTAACAGAAGATTAAAAACCTGGATCCGAGAGTTCATAGTAGATCCAGGTTAAAATTAAGAGGCTATTCCAGCAATCCTACGCCTTCCACAAAAACCCCAGGCACTCTAAACGAGAGTATTTAGTCGCAAATAGTCTCGTCAAAATGACATACTGAGATACCGTTCACCGGTATCATGAATAACCGTTACAACTGTTTTTCCATTACCAAGTTTCTTGGCTACTCTGAGTGCCGCAGCCACGCTCGCTCCAGATGAAATTCCGGCAATAACACCTTCTTTTGCAAAAAGCCGTCGCCGAACCTCGAGTGCCTCATCTGTAGAAACTTTCTCGACGCCATCTAAAAGTTCCACATTTAGATTCCCAGGAATAAAACCAGCGCCTATTCCTTGTATCTTGTGAGGTCCAGGAGCACCCCCTGAGATAACAGGTGATTCTTCCGGTTCTACCGCAATGACCTGAAAGCCCGGCTTACGTTCCTTAATGACACTTGCCACACCGGTAATCGTACCACCTGTTCCCACACCACAGACAAATGCATCAATTTTTCCGTCTGTCCCATTCCATAATTCTTCTGCAGTAGTTTTACGGTGAATTTCCGGATTCGCTGGATTTTCGAACTGCTGCGGCATAAAGGCTCCACTATTATTAGCCACAAGCTCTTCCGCCTTTCTTATTGCTCCAGCCATTCCTTCGGAACCCGACGTAAGAATGATATCCGCACCCAAAAGAGTCAAAAGATGTCGCCGCTCAACTGACATCGTCTCTGGCATGGTTAAAATACAGTGAAATCCCTTCGCAGCAGCAACCATAGCCAGAGCAATTCCGGTATTCCCCGACGTCGGCTCAACTATTGTACCTCCTGCCTTCAATCTTCCATCTGCCACTGCCTGTTCTATCATTGCTAAACCAATTCGATCCTTGACTGAACCACCGGGGTTTTGGGATTCTAATTTTAACAGAACATCAGCACTACCCTCTTCTGACAAGTGGCTAAGCCGTAAGAGATTCGTATTACCGATTAATTGTGTGACATCAGTTGAATATTGCATTTTTTTAACCTTGCCGAACTAAACTCTATAGAAATGTCCCAAGTAACAAAGGACGGCGTTTTATGCTTCACATCCAGAATTAGGTATTCAACGGGAATAGTCGGTTGCAGTGAGTAACGTGGAAAAACACTTTTCTAGAAAGCCACCCTCTCTACGGCCCGACTTTCTAATACCAACAACCACAAAGAAACGTACTCGGCACCTGATTCCCCTCTGTGACAGTTCTATTATCCTACCTGAGTTTCGACGACGATTCGAGCACATTCTTTCTTCAACCCCTTACCCTTTCGTCCAGCGGAGATTTTTATCTAACTGGTTTTCGGCGATGAGCTTATTGACATGTGCCACCCTTCCAAACCGGGATCCCTCCAAATCTGTTAGCCTCAATCGGACTCTATCAAAACTCTGATAGAGTTGATTGAGGCCTTTTCCTATCGTCCATTGTGGCTTGAATTCCGGTAATTTTCGAGCAATCTTATTACAATCTAACCGGTAAGAATATGATTGGGATGAATTAGTCGTTGAGCCTTCAATCGTACAAAATGGAACTATCGTCTGAATTGCAATGGCTACATCCTTTATCCTATAATTTTCAGCTGTCAACCCAACATTGAACGATTCATTGTGGATCCTGTATCGAGGCGCATTTATAGAAGCCACGTATGCTCTCGCAACATCCTCCACATGAACAAGAGAACGCCACTGATTCCCTTTGTTTGACAAAGTTATTCGTCCGGTAACACACGCTCTGGCAGTAAGATTATTTACTGTGGTGTCGAATCGCATCCGCGGTGACAAACCATAGGCAAGTCCAGTACGCAAGAATACCGGTGAAAAACCGCCATCTGCCAATTGTGATAAATCACGTTCCACCCGAACCTTCGATAAACCATAAGATGCCACTGGCGTTAAGTGGGCATGCTCATCCAAAAAGCCCTCTCCCCCAGCACTGTATCCCTGATAAGAAGAGGCAAACAGAAATCGTTTCACTCCAGCAGCCTTTGCCATAACTGCCAATCTTACAGTGGCCCAATGATTGATACTTTCGCATAGCTTGGGTCGATACCCCCCTAATGGATCACTGGATAACCCAGCCAGATGTATAACGGCTCCGAAACCTTCCACATCTCTTTGTTCAATATCCCGAATATCCTTATCAATTGATGGTATTTCAGGTATATCTTCTATGAATGTGCAACGTTTAAAAATATTTGCATCAATACCAACAACCTGATGCCCTTTTTTAATTAACATAGGAGTCAAAACAGTACCTATGTAACCATTATGTCCTGTAACCAAAATCCGCATTTTTTACTCCAAACCAACCTGTAACACCAAAAAGTCTTAGCCTCAAGCAATTACAAGTCCAGGTCATAATACTTCTTTAGGGTTAATGCCTTACAACTGTTACTAGCGGATTTTCAATATTCGGCAATGGTTTCCTGTAAAATCTTTAGACTATTTTTCACTGTTTATATAGCAAGAATACGAAGCCAATGGATCAAAACACTGTTTTCGACCCGGAATTGATTCAACGCTATGACGTTGCTGGCCCCCGTTATACGTCGTATCCCAGTGCGGTTGAATTCCAGGACGGCTTTAGAGAACAAGACTATCTTCGGCATATAGAGCTGACCAACACAGTACCGCGCCCACTATCCCTCTATTTTCATCTACCCTTTTGCGATACAGTTTGCTTCTACTGCGCGTGTAACAAAATCATCACCAATAATCGCGCGCACTCGATTCCCTACCTTCAAAATCTCGGCAAAGAAATTGTACTGCTGGGTAAACTATTTAGCCCCCAAAGACAAGTAGAACAACTCCATTGGGGAGGCGGAACTCCGACTTTCCTGAGTCATCAACAAATGGGTGAATTAATGTCGATCACCCGGAAACACTTTAACCTTATGGACAACGACCAGGGTGAATTTTCTATTGAAGTCGATCCGCGGGAAACTCAAGAAGATACCATTGCGTTTTTGCGTAATCTCGGCTTCAATCGATTAAGTCTGGGGATACAGGATTTCGATCCCAAAGTACAAAAAGCAGTTAATCGCATCCAAAGCGAAACCCGGACTTTTGCCGTACTCTCTGCTGCTCGTGACTCAGGCTATCGCTCAATAAGTGTTGACTTAATATACGGCTTGCCTTTTCAAACCGTTGTGAGCTTCAAAAATACCCTTGAAAAAATTATCGCAGCAAACCCAGATCGGCTTTCCATTTTCAACTACGCGCATCTGCCATCACGCTTTAAGGTACAACGGCAAATCAATAACGAAGATTTGCCCAGCCCCGCCGAAAAGTTAGCGATCCTACGCATGACTATCGAACAGCTAACTGCTGCCGGCTATGTCTATATTGGAATGGATCATTTCGCGAAACCCAACGATGAACTTGCTGTCGCCCAACGCAATAATCAGCTCTACCGTAATTTCCAAGGTTACTCGACCCATGCCGAATGTGATTTGATAGGAATCGGGATAACGTCTATCGGCAAGGTGGGTGACGCCTATATTCAGAATGTTCGTGACTTGGAAACCTATGCAACTCTTCTTAGTGAGGAAAAGTTACCCATTCTACGGGGCTATGAATTAAATACCGATGACCTGATTCACCGGGATGTAATTACCGGACTGATCTGCCATTTCAGTCTTGCCTTCGCAATGATAGACGAAAAATATTCCATCTCATTTCTACAGTACTTTGAACCTGAACTATCTGTACTTAGCGAGATGGAAAAAGAGGGACTGCTAAGCATGAAAGATTATACAATTGAAGTATTACCGGTCGGGCGCTTACTCATCCGCAATATTTGCATGGTCTTCGACAACCATCTAAAGCAAACCCCACAATCCCAATTTTCCAAGACCATCTAAGAGAACTTAAACAGTCCCCCTAGAGTAATCTACTGGCGTCCGACTTTCTCACCATTGACTACGTTAATATGACTTATCGCCTATGACTCATCTCCTCGAGTGGCTTCGTTCAGTCCTTTCCAATCCCAAAGCCGCAAAAGAAAAATCAATGATACCTCAAAACATCATCACCCAATCAACAGAATTAGAAAATGCCGGAGTCATTAGTGAAACTATCTACGAAACCACATGGAAAGAGATATTCGAAGAAAAAGACAACCTCATCATCGGTCAACAGGAATATGGACGACAGCACAAACAACGTTTTAAGGAATTACTTAACGCTTTAGCCTTATTAACCCAAGATAAAGAAACACCAAAAATCATCGACTTTGGTATTTCGGAGTTTTCAGCCTTTTACAAACGCTTTAAACCGGGGATTCTGTTGCATACCGCAGACAGACCTACAGATAAAAACTATATTGGATTCACTAAAAAAGTTTGTGAAACTATTTCAGGATGCGCGCAACATTTCGAAATCGACTTAAATCGCCCACAATCAATCCGCTCCTTGTTTGACGAGCATCAGCGAAGTTATGACTTTATCGTTTTTACAGAGATTCTCGAACACCTCATAGTCAATCCAGTTGAGTTACTCAAAGAACTGCTGAACTTACTGAATGATAATGGTTCAATCTATCTGACCACACCTAATTTTTATTCAAAGAGAAATCTGGATCTCATCGCTTCGCGTAAAAACCCCCAGGCTGTTTATCCGGAATCCGATGGTAACTGGGATGCCCACCATCACTTTAGAGAGTATTGTGCAAAAGAACTGTTCCAAATGATTGAAAAAGTAGGAGGGGAAACCTCATACTTTTACTACTCAAATTGCTGGGATGATGGTAAGGATTCCAACTATCCCATCGAACAAAGAGAAAATCTGGTGTTTGTAATCGAAAGAAGTGCTAAAGTCTAAATCCTATTCGATAACATTGGTCGGAGTATTCTCAATTTAGTCGCTTTGGATCAGGCAACTCTTCAGCTTTAAAAAAAGCGATCGTTTCAAGCAAATTGCCCGATTTCCTTAGAACTTGTTCAAGATTTCGATCAAGGGATGCAGCGCAAGGCAAAAGTGGTCGAAAAAACGCAGCATACGGGTCGTATGTGGGCATTTTGAGATCACTTTTAACGCCGTGATGCGCCCTTCAGCGAGATCTTGAACAGATTTTTAAGAGACTCGATGAGTCATGGCTTACCGACTGATGCCCACAGTTTCAGGACTAATTTAATACCGGCCCCTAACCAACGAATACACCATCACTGCGGCTTCTATTCTCACTGCCACCAGTAATCCCCAACCCAAGCCGCTGCCCTTGATAACTGCCGTCTAAAATCCGTTGCCACCAGGCCCTATTATCGATATACCACTGAACGGTCTTTCGAAGACCCGTTTCAAAGGATTCTTCAGATTTCCAACCAATCTGTTCCTGGCATTTACTTGAATCAACGGCGTAGCGCATATCATGCCCTGGACGGTCATCGACAAATTGAATCAAATCGGCATGGGGTCGATGGGAAGACTCGGGTAAATACTCATCAAGCAACACACACAAAGCATTCACCACCTCGAGATTGGTCTTCTCATTGTTGTCACCAATGTTATAGACCTCACCGGGCTTACCTCGCTCAAGAACCATTTCAATGGCTCGGCAATGATCTTCTACATACAACCAGTCGCGGATATTGACGCCCTTTCCATAAATAGGTAAGGATTCCCCAGCTATTGCTTTTTGAATCATCAGGGGAATCAAGTTATCCGGAAATTGGTAAGGGCCGTAGTTGTTGGAACAATTGGTCGTAAGCACTGGCAACCCGTAGGTATGATGGTAAGCGCGTACTAAATGATCTGAACTGGCTTTGGATGCAGAGTACGGAGAATTAGGTCGATACGGGGAGGATTCAGTAAATCTTCCGGTTTTACCAAGGCTACCATAGACTTCGTCTGTAGAAACATGTAGAAACCTGAAGCTGTCTTTTTCGTCCCCTGGCAACTGATTCCAGTAACTTCGAGCTGCTTCCAGCAGTTCCAGCGTTCCGGTCACATTAGTCTGAACAAAGTCCATTGGACTATCAATGGAACGGTCAACGTGGCTCTCAGCAGCAAAATTAATGATCGCCTGAGGCTCATACCGCTGAAGCAAATAGTCGATCAGAGTGCGATCACCTATAGAACCTAATACAAAATGATGATCGGGATTGTCATCAACGCTGGCTAAAGTATCCAAATTTCCGGCATAGGTTAAAGCATCCAGATTAATTACACAGACACCGGCTTTGGCAATCTGCCGAAGCACAAAATTCCCACCAATAAATCCAGCGCCTCCAGTCACCAGAATGACATTTTCATTGATCATTTATCTCCCCTTACGTTTCATCATGCCTTTACTGGGATTGTAGCCGATAATTGCGAGTAGCAGAAAAATTATCAAGGAAAGCCCTGTGTAAATCAAAGCAGTTTCATTCAATTGCCCATACAACGCAAAGCGAATCAATTCCACAGCCTGGGAAAATGGATTATATTCGGCAAGACGATGCAGCCATTCACTGGATTCTTTCATTCTCCACAATGGATAAAGTGCTGTAGACATGAAAAACATCGGGAAAATGACGAAATTCATAACACCGGCAAAGTTCTCAAGCTGTTTGATAAAGGACGAAAGCAACATCCCTAATGCGCCTAACATCAAGCCAGAACAAATGAGGGCGGGTAGAACCCAGAAATACCCCTCCTCCGGCGCTTCTATTCCATAAAACCAGGCAATCAAAAGAAAAGCATACACCTGCAAAATAGATACAGCCGTCCCCGCGAATAACTTGCTGATGAGCAAAAACCATCGGGGTAGCGGGCTGACCAGCAAGTTACGCATGCTCCCCATTTCCCGGTCGTAAACCATGGAAAGAGAACTCTGCATGCCATTGAATAGCTGGATCATGCCAATTAGACCTGGTGTAATGTACACCTCATAAAGAATATAGGTTTCATAGGGTGGCATGATAGCGACACCCAAAGTCGAACGGAAACCTGCAGCGAATACGAACAGCCAGACCAGTGGACGCACTAACGCGGCGATGAAACGTTCCCGCTGGTGAACGAAGCGTAGTAGCTCTCGCCCGGCGATGCCGGTCATCGCCCGAAAATAATGAATGAAGTTCATAGCTTCACTGCCCCTGCGTCAACACTTGAAAGGCATCATCTATTGTTTTGACTCCGGCGGAATGAACCACTTCGCCAACACTTCCGGTTGCTTTGACGTTACCTTTATGCAATACAATAATCTGATCAGAACCATCAACCTCATCAATCAAGTGGGTCGCCCACAACACGGCCAAGCCGCTTTCTGAACACAGGTTATGGACATGCTGAACGATAGCTTGGCGGCTGGGTACATCCAATCCTACCGTGGGTTCATCCAGTAGCAATACTGCCGGTTTATGTAGCAAGGCACGGGCTATTTCTACACGCCGTCGATGACCTCCATTGAGTTTCCGAACCTTTTCATTCTGTCTCTCAAACATTCCCTGGCGTTCCAATTCTTCCTGAATTCGCTGGCTAGTTAGTTTTCGCCCCATTCCATGCAATGCTGCGTGATACCTTAAATTCTGCAACACCGATAAATCCAGATCGAGCGTAGTTTGTTGGAAAACGACGCCCAAGCTCGAAAGCGCCCGACTTGTTTGCTTTCTAACATCGAAACCGTTCAACCGAATCATGCCTGTTGGTGCGTCATAAAGCCGGGTGATAAGCGAAAAAAGTGTGCTTTTCCCCGCCCCATTGGGGCCGAGCAGAAGAGTACAGTCGCCTTTATCGATCTTAAAACTGACTTCGTTCAGCGCCATCTTTGTACCGTACGCAAAATTCAGCCCGTCAACCTGCAAGGCACTTTCCTCCATCATGGTTTGACTGCAACCCCCCAAGGGTAGCGACC
>JAZGGE010000133.1:0-3475 GCA_036480195.1 Methylococcales bacterium | reverse complement strand
AGTATGGTTAATATCGAAAGGATCGATATCCTTAAAGGCCCGAAGGCACTCCTTTATAGTGGCGGTTCCGGTTCGCCAGCCGGTGGCTTGGTGAATCTGATCTCCAAGCTTCCTCGTCCTGAACCATCCGGAGAGGTGGGACTAAAGATCGGCAGCAATCAATTTTATCAGCCCTTTTTCGATCTGAATCAGCCTATCAATAGCCAGGTATTGTTCCGTATCACTGGAGAATACACGCAATCCGAGAGCTTCATCGACGTCATTGAAACAGAACGATTCAACATCAATCCGGCGCTGATTTTAACCTACAACGACACCACAACGCTTACTCTACAGGGTAAGGTATCAAGATGGGAGCAGCCTGATTATCAGGGTTTGCCCGCAGTGGGGACGGTATCAGGGGATTTTACCATTCGACCTGAAACCTTCATTGGTCCGTCGAATATTGATCCTAGCCGCACCGAATTCCAAGGTGTATGGGGGAAGCTGGAACACACATTCAGTGATATATGGTCATTGTCCTTCAGGGCGCGCTATACGCAATCGGAGTTTGATCAAAAGGATCAGTTGATTTTCGGAGCCGATAGTCTACGGGCTGACCAACCTTTCTTTCCACCATCAACATGGCTTTTAACTAACTCCGAGCTTTTTCAGAAGCAGGACGAAATCAGTTTCGTAGCCAATATGGTGGCAAAGTTTAGTATTGGCCCAATAGAAAATTATGTTCTCTTGGGTGTGGACTACAGTGAGATCAATGATAACAGATTTATTGAATTCGACATGGAACCGGTTGGTTCGATTGATTTGGCTGAGCCAGTATTTTTTGTGCCATACCGTATTCCCGGTTCGCAGATAAATAACGTGTTTGTCAAAAACACCACCCAAGGCAGCTATATTCAGATTCAAAGTACTCTCTTTGAAAGGGTTCATTTTATTGCGGGCGTTCGTTTGAGCAACATTAACATTAACTACGAAAATGCCAAACCCGGTTTTGATTTTATTGCCGAAAGTGATACCACAAAATTGCTGCCACGTTTCGGTGGTATCTTCGATCTGGATGATGAGTTTTCCCTTTTCGCAAGTTACAGCAAAGGAATGCGTGGCCATCTGTTTCATAATTTCAGAGCTATACGACAACCTGATCCTGAGTTGTCTCGCCATATTGAGTCGGGAATTAAATTTTATATTGCCGATCAACTCTCCGGGCAATTAGCCATCTACCAGATTGACCTGGCTAATACCCTGGTGACCGACACTACAAAGACTCTTCGACCATTTCAGGTGGGGGAACAACGCTCACGTGGCTTTGAGGCTGACCTGGTTTGGCGATTCAGTGATGAACTAAGTGTGTTGGCAAATTATGCCTATACCAATGTAGAGTTTGCCAACAGTAAGGCAGGTATAACCAAGGGAACCCGATTACCTGGAGTGCCAGAACACTCCGGCAGGTTTTGGGCGAGTTACCGTTTCCAGAAAATACCATTTAGAGGTTTAAGCATCGGTGCTGGTATTTATATGCAGTCAGGCGTTCCTCTCAATTGGCGTTCTCTGTATTTCTTCTGGGTGATGTTGATGGCAACTCTCTCTCAGCCGATGTCACTACAGCAACGATTTCCACGGTTCCGGTTCCAGCGGCGTTCTGGTTAATGGCGAGTGGATTGGGACTATTCTATAAAAATATAAAATTTGGGATAGGCTATGGCCATACAGATTGAAGTGATTAATAACACAGTTCACTAGTACCCAATATATCTAATGAAACTTATGAAGAATGGGAACAGGCAGTTCTAACTGACCCCGCGATATCGATTCCCTGGAATTTTGGAATTTATGCATTCGATGGGAGCACCTCCCGCGATGAGTGGATTGAGACCGCGAGTACCTCGATACCTGGAACAATTCCTTTTTCATCACTATGCACTTTAGTACAAGGCTTTAGCTGCTATCCGCAAGTTATTTGATTCAGGCTTCTTTCAGTTTGTTTTTCATATACTGAATCTTTCACTACTCTTTTTGCTATACCTTTCGTGTACAAGAATGTCCGTTTTGAGTGGGTAGATTTACGTTGAAAGGTTAGTCGTAGTGTCGCAAGAATAGCCATCTATTTCAAGGTTCTACAATGATGAATTTCACGAAAAGATGCGCTGAAAATGGGTATTTTTGAATATGAGCAATATATTTTGAAAACCGATGGCAAATCGTTACAATCAGATGATATTTTCAGGATCGTACTCTGTACGGATCTGATACCGGTCTTCGCTATAATTCCAGGCTGTTGTGTCCCCGATCGTCTTGATATCAATGGTATGTTCGAATTTAGATAGGAATATTAGCATTTGTTTACATTGTCGCAAATCTTTAGTAAAGTGCGCAAAAAATATCACTATAACAAACGGATTAAACCAAAAAAGAAAATGGATTGAGATAAACAGACAATTAAGCAGATTCTCCTAATCATTACCGAAGCTACGGGGAATTGATTGCTTTCAATCCACCATCACAAAGCACGAATTCACAAGCTTAATGGACTTTTGTCGTATCGATAACCAAGGGAATGCAGTCTACATTGAATCACCTAACGTGAGTTGATAAAAGTTTACTCCGGGGAAATTGCCTATTTATTTGGTTATTGACCCGCAATTGAGTACAGCGAATTCCTGCAGTAATTTGATTAGATTAACAAACAAAGAGATAGATCCTAAATGAAGATTCAGTATAATTTCCACCGAAAAAAACTACTAGCAAAGAGATTTCTCCTACCAGGAATTGCTTGTCTGGGGTTGGGTTGGCTCTCAATTTCGTTGGCACAAGCAGCGGATAATATCGTCATCTCGAGCCAAGTGGCAACCAGCTCTGATGATGCCGAAGAGAGCGATGCATCGGGTAATGTGAAGACCACGAATGGTGATCTCGACCTGACTTTTAGTGGTGGTAGCACGCAAACGACGGGGATTCGATTTCATCCGGCTATTCCGGCGGGAGCAACCATCGTTAATGCCTATATCCAATTTACAGCGGATGAGGTTAAATCCTCAGCTACTTCGCTGATAATTCAAGGTGAAATCAGCGGCAATGCTTCGACCTTTTCCACTGCTAACGGGGATATATCAGGACGACCGACTGGGATTACAGTACCTTGGAGTTCTGTACCTTCCTGGGATAGTGTGGGTGATGCGGGTTTAGCCCAACAGACACCTAATATGAGTTCGATCATCCAGGAAATCGTAAATGGTTCGGGCTGGTTCAGTGGTAACGGCCTCGCAATTATTATTACGGGTACCGGTAAACGACCGGCAGAGACATTTGACGCCGATCCAGCGAAAGCAGCGGTGCTTCATGTGGAATATAGTACCGAATCTTCGGGGAACCAAAACCCGATCGCGGTGAATGATAGCGTGACCACTCCGGATAATACTGCGGTAGTTGGTAATGTATTGGATGGTTCGTTGAGCAGTGGCACAGCTGACAGTGATCC
>JAZGGE010000132.1:0-5770 GCA_036480195.1 Methylococcales bacterium | reverse complement strand
ATATCCGGCTTATCTTCCTCGCGATAACCACTAAGCGATAATGCCGTTAGGATCAGAATTGTGGAAATACCGGCACCTACTGCCGCCTCAGTAAAAGCGACATCAACCGCGTCCATAACCACAAAGGTAGCTGCGCATAATAGACTATAAATACCCATTAACATGGTCGCTGCAAACAGATTATCAATGCGGTATATGGCCACTGCCAGCACAGCCAGATAAAACAAAAGGATGGCGTTGATAAGGAATTCAGTCATCGGGTCGATTTTCTTGTGCTGATTTTGTGGGTTCTTGTTTGTTCTCGACTTTATAAGGTTGTAAACCGCCACGGAATGCCGCCTTGGCGAGTGCGTGTGAAGAAACCGGACTCGTGAAAAAAATGAAAAATACGATCAATATTAGTTTAATACCGACCATGGTCGGTCCGGCGTAAAATAGCAATCCGAAAAAAATCAAACCAATTCCCAGCGTGTCGGTCTTGCTGACTGCGTGCAGGCGGGTATAAAAATCGGGTAAACGAATCAGTCCTATCGAGCCGATGAACAAAAAGAAGATGCCGGCGATGATGGCAATATTCCCGATATAATGCTGGATGATTTCAGTCATGGTTGGAGTTGATGTCGGCTTCCTGTTTTGATTCTATAAATCTCAATACCGCAATGGTACCGATAAAGTTGATCATCGTATAAACCAGCCCCAGATCTAGAAAATCCGGACGTCCGTTCAGAAAACCCATGATGGCAATGAGCAGTACTGTTTTGGTGCCGATGGAATTGACTGCTAAGATAATGTCGAACACGGTTGGCCCCCGTAAGGCACGAATTACTGCCAAACTCATAGACAATAGCACGGCAAAGGCAGCGACGGTAAAAATCATTTCGTCTTGCCTGCGATAAACGCCGTTTCCAATCGGGTGACACGAGCATCCATTTTGTTTTTGGCCAGTTCCTGGTAAGTTTGCTCGGTCAATGAATGAACCAGTATGGTATCTTTTTCGACTAGTACAGAGATAGTTCCCGGAGTCAAGGTAATGGAATTAGCGTAGATAGTCCGACCCAAATCGGTCTGCTGGGTAATTTTTAGGGTTTTCATGCCCGGGCTGATCGGTAGCTTCGGATCCAAAATGATTCTTGCAACTTCGATATTGGCCATTATGATCTGGCCGATCAACCAAAACAGATAGTTGATTAGTTTCAGCGGTTTAAAGATCGAGTAATGAATTGCATCATCCGAGACATCAAATGCGTAAGTAATCAGGGTCACCAGCAAACACGACAGAAACCCCAGAGCCAACAGCAGTAAATTATCGAAAATACCCGAAAATGAAGCCCAGGTCACACACAATAAAAGGAAAAATTTGAAATGAAAAGGCATAGTCACAATGCTTTTACGTTCTTTGTTAACTTCAGAATTTTCTTGCGTCGTCCGGTTTGATATATTTCCAGCCGATACGGGTTAATCTATCACAACATATTCTAATATTTTTTTACAATTTATGTACAATTGTCGACATTGCTTATTTCGGCTTAGATGGCCTATTAGGCGGACTGCGAGAAGACGCCAAAAGCAAGAGCACGATCAAAACCTTGTGTATTGTTACAGGAATAACGAATAATTCAAACTGAAAATATTGGACGATAGTAATTATTAGCTTATTTTGAAAT
Organism: Methylococcales bacterium; assembly: GCA_036480195.1. Classification (GTDB taxonomy): domain Bacteria; phylum Pseudomonadota; class Gammaproteobacteria; order Methylococcales; family JAZGGE01; genus JAZGGE01. Next base: position 4,106 of record JAZGGE010000132.1, on the reverse strand, counting down.
TTGTTCTGGCAGAGTTGTTTACCTTCGATCGGACCTGGAAGCGATACACGAAGCGACCAATACAAGGTTCGGTACTAGTTTCCTTCAATGTTGTATTGACGGGTAGAGGAAGTTGAGAAGGGGTCAGCTGATAGGCGCACGAGTATCAGGCTACCTGATCTCATCACGGTGAATCAAAAGGTTATAGACATTCATGGGATTTTGTTCTGAGCCTAAAATAACGACTTCTCTCCGTAGGAGGGGCTTTAGCCGCGATCTTGGCCGAGATCGCGGCTAAAGCCCCTCCTACGAAGGCATCAAAACAAATTCCGTGAGATCAGGAGTTCTGAGTATAGGGCTAGCAGGGCGCTAATTCAAGCAAGTGCAACACGCAGATGGCCGCTTATCGGCTGACTATACCCGTCAATACAATGTTGACGGAGTGCTAGGTAATGACCCGAATAGAACGATTGTCAGGATGGTCTTCAGTACGAAAACCCAAAGGAAGGCCGATGAAATCGAGCGAATAATTTAAGATTGAACAAATCGCTCGAATTTTCATTAGCTGTTGTTCAGTTCTGTCAATTTGGTAAATTTCCGGTGTAGCACGACCATGCAGCAATATTAGATAGGGCAGAGCCGACAAGCGGGGGTTGTCGCTCTAAATCATTCTTAAAAGAAGCCTCACGGCTATGATTTGCAGCGTTTTGGCCTAACGAATGATTTGATCGTACCGCCGGTACAATCCCAAATAATTGAGCTTGAAGTGATTATCGGTCTAAAAATAAGATCATCATCAGATTGAAGGGATCCAATGTCTGATGCGTTGTAGATGATCCTGACCTGTGCTTTATCATTTGCATCAAGTTCTACATAGATGCCTTTTACCCATTTTGTTGAATATTCTTCTGATATACCGACGCCGGCACTCGTATTATCTTCTGGCCAGACACCCGTCTCTCGGTAGGTCTCTTCAACACGATTCAATATTTCACTAACCAGAACAAGCCCTTCTGATATTTTAACTTTAGATTTATAATTCGAATACGCTGGAATCGCGACTAACATTAGAATCGACAGAACTGCTACAGCGAATAACAGCTCAATGAATGTAACACCCTCTTGATCTCTATGTGATTTTGATATGATATCCATCGTATTGAGATCTACTGATGATAATTGGCTGATTCGGTTACAACTTCAGCAGTCGATGGATCAAATGCCTCGACGGTTGATTCCACCTTAAGTTTTTCGGTTTTAAATTTATTCAAGTGTTGCTGGACGCTTTTCAGTGCATCTTTTGCGGTCGAGTCCTCCTGGATTTGTGAATCAAGGTCTGCAACAGCTTCTTTGATGATGCTTATACGGTGGCGAAGGTGTTCTGTGGTTTGATTAAGTTGGATGCCAACATCGTGAAAATGGTCTTGCTGGCGAAATTGTGTCTTCGTCACCAGATTCCCCTCACCTATTTTCTGTAAGCTGTTTTTTACCTGGGCCAAAGGTCCTGCAATTCGATGGCTGGATCGCAACGAAAATATAAATACAAAAACCAAGGCACAGATTTCCATCAATGCCACGGAAACGGAATACACCACTTTGGGCGAAGCATCGAATAACTCTTCCTCAACCAGAAAAAATCCAAATAAGATCGTCATGTTGATAAGCGAAAAGGAGACAAGAATACCGATCATGACAAAACGATATTGAAAATTACCGTCAACTATTAGTTGTTTACGTCTATTTTTCATCGATTAATACACTCTATATACATGAATTGAACATGATTTTGGTCGCACATTCCATTCCGTATTGATTCGTGATCCAAAACATGAAATCTTTTAAAAAGTATAGTCGATTTTTTACAGAGCTAATGTTCTCGCATATGTTCTTTTGGTAAATCTACGAAAATGAAAGGAATCAAGGGATGTGCAGCCGAGTCACATCTCAAGTAGGCAGCCTCCAAGTGTCTTGTATTGGTATAATGACGTGATTATTAATCTAAATAAATCGTCACACATTTTCATGGATTCGGTAGCAACAGCGGACAAAAACCACTCGCCCCTTTCCCCGCCCAGTGTGTCTTCTCACCAGACGGCGCACTATTGGACTCAGCTGAACGGCTGCGCGGATTCCCTTGCATTTGCCTCGACTATTGAGAAAAGTGAATCGTTCCAACTTATAGTTACGGCCGATACACCGTCTGCGCTTAGGTATGAACATGAAATCGGGTTTTTCCAAACCAACTCCACACCGGTACTGCATTTTCCCGACTGGGAAACCTTACCTTATGATGTTTTCTCACCCCTGCCTGAAATTATTTCGGAACGGTTGAGAACACTTTCCCGACTACCTCAGGTTAGGAAAGGTGTCTTGGTGGTTTCTATTGCGACGTTAATGCATCGAATTTCGCCACGTCAGCACATTCTTGCCAGTACATTTGTTCTGGAGCGAGGAGGGCGGCTTGATCTTGATGAAACCCGTTCAAATTTGGAGCATGTCGGTTATCAATGTGTTCCTCAAGTCTACCAACATGGTGAATTCGCTGTGCGCGGATCCATTATCGATTTGTTTCCCATGGGTAATTCGGCTCCGTACCGGATTGAGTTATTTGATGATGAAATTGAGTCCATTCGAACTTTTGATCCGGAGTCTCAGCGGTCATTAGAGAAAGTAGACAATATCAATCTGTTTCCAGCTCGTGAGTTTCCTTTTACAGATGAGGCGATAAAGCAATATCGGCAGGCGTTCCGCAACTATTTTCCTAACACAGACACCCGTTGTTCCCTGTACCAGGATGTCACCCAAGGCATTTTGCCAGGGGGGATCGAATATTATCTACCACTTTTTGTAGAAAAGACTGACACTCTTTTTGACTACCTTCCCAAGGATACAACGCTTGTTCTTACGGAAGAGGTTCAACGGGCAGCAAGAGAATTTCAACAGGAAATTGAATCCCGTTTTGAACAACGCCGACACGATACCAGTCGACCGATTCTCGCGCCCGAAGATCTATATCTTTCTCCAGAAAAACTATTTGGACGGATGGAGAATTATGCCCGTGTCTATATTAACGGTAGCGAAGCAGGAAGTGCTGCTGATTCGCCCCTGGTTTTCTCCACTCAACCGCTTCCTGACTTATCCCTGCAATCCGGTCCAAACCAGGTCGCCACGGAAGCATTGGAAAGTTTTTTGAACGGGTTTTCCGGTAAGACGCTCTTTGTCGCAGAAACCGCCGGACATCGGGAAATGTTGCTGGAAACGCTACGACGTCATGAAATCAAGCCAGTCACATTGAATCAGTGGTCGGATTTTTTAAGTACTGATGAAGTGCTTTCTATACTGGTTGCCCCAATAGATCACGGTTTGTGGATGGCCAATCCCGCTATTGCTATTATCACCGAGACTCAGCTTACCGGTGAACGCGCCCAACAACGTCGCCGCAGACGCCGATCATCGGCCCAGGATCTGGAAAATATTGTCGCGAATCTCAGCGAACTTCAAATTGGAGCACCTGTTGTCCATCGGGATCATGGTATTGGCCGCTATGCAGGATTAAACAGATTGACAGTTGGGGCTGTTGATACTGAGTTTCTAACCCTGGAATACGCTAACAACGACAAGCTTTACGTACCGGTCGCCTCGCTCCATTTAATTGGCCGATATAGCGGTGGCGATCCTGATCTTGCACCGATCCATCGACTCGGTGGAGATCAATGGCAGAAAGCCAAGAAACGTGCGATGGAGAAGGCTCGGGATGTCGCCGTGGAACTGTTGGATAGTCATGCGAATAGAGCGGCCAGGCAAGGTTTTTCATTTGAGGTGGGTGGCGACGAATACGAAACCTTTGCATTAGCATTTCCCTTTGAGGAAACGCCGGACCAACAGACAGCCATTGATCAGGTGGTTGAGGACATGCTTTCCGATAAAGCGATGGATAGGGTGGTTTGTGGGGATGTGGGTTTCGGGAAAACGGAAGTGGCCATGCGTGCTGCATTCGTCGCTGTCGAAAATAATAAACAAGTGGCCATTTTGGTGCCTACTACGTTGCTGGCACAGCAACATTTTCAGAGTTTTATCGATCGTTTTGTGGATTGGCCTGTTCGTATTGAAGTGCTTTCCCGATTTGT
>JAZGGE010000131.1:0-2005 GCA_036480195.1 Methylococcales bacterium | reverse complement strand
TTTACCCGGCAGGACATTTATAACCTGGTCGTGGTTGAAAAGATCAAGACCTTCGAAGAGCTACTGGAAAAACACGGGCATGGCAGAGGGTGTGATATTTGCAAACCGGCGGTAGCTTCCATTCTGGCATCTTACTGGAATGAATATGTTCTCGAAAAGGATCACCTGGGTTTGCAAGATACTAATGATACCTTTTTGGCCAATATGCAAAAGGACGGTACCTATTCTGTTGTTCCCCGAATCACTGGTGGCGAAATTTCGCCAGACATGCTGATCGCTTTGGGGAAGGTCGGGAAAAAGCACAATCTTTATACCAAAATTACTGGAGGACAACGGGTGGATCTCTTTGGTGCACGGGTTGATCAGTTGCCGGTAATTTGGAAGGAGCTGATTGATGCCGGTTTCGAAAGTGGTCATGCATACGGGAAATCCCTGCGTACGGTAAAATCCTGCGTTGGCAGTACTTGGTGCCGTTACGGTATCGACGATAGTATCGGGCTGGCCATCGAACTGGAAAACCGTTACAAAGGATTGCGGTCACCCCACAAACTCAAATTCGCGGTTTCCGGCTGCACACGCGAATGTGCCGAAGCCCAAAGTAAGGACGTTGGTGTCATTGCTACAGAGAATGGCTGGAACCTTTACGTCTGCGGAAACGGCGGAATGAAACCCCGCCATGCTGACCTGTTCATGACCGATCTCGATAAAGAATCACTCATTAAACATATTGACCGTTTCCTGATGTTCTATGTGCGGACTGCCGACCGATTACAACGTACTTCGGTATGGATGGAGAACATGGAGGGTGGGCTGGATTACCTCAAATCGGTGGTTATTGATGACAAATTGGGTGTTTGCACAGAACTGGAAAGCCAGATGCAGAACATCATTGATACCTATCAGTGTGAGTGGAAAACGACAATCGAGGATGAAAACAAGTTAAAGCGTTTCCGTCACTTCGTGAACAGCGACAAGAAGGATGAAAACGTGATTTTTATCGAAGAGCGGGGACAAATTCGTCCGGCTAATGTAAATGAGCGAACGGAAATGAAAATAAGGGCAGTTAAATGATTAGTGAGGAGCGTGATATGAACCCAGTGGTTGAAGAAACCTCGAACAAATGGGTTGATGTTTGCGGTGTTGCCGATCTTCAACCTAATTCGGGTATCTGTGTGTTGGTTGAAGATCGGCAAGTGGCGATTTTTTTTCTGGCCAAGGAAAATATTGTCTATGCGATACAAAATTACGATCCCATAGGCAAGGCTAATGTGCTTTCTCGTGGAGTTATTGGTGATATTAAAGGCGAACCAGTTGTTGCATCACCCCTATTCAAGGAGCATTTCAATATTGTAACCGGACGTTGTCTGGAAGATGAAAGCATCCAGATAGAAAGTTATTCTGTACGCATGATCAATGGTCGGGTGCAAGTGGGAATTGTCCCAAACCGGCAACAATAAACTTAGAACAAACGGAGGAACAAAGTGCAGTATGTTTTTTACACGGCTGATGTCTTTACCAAGCAGATTTTTAGCGGCGCGCAAATCGCTGTTTTTCCCAGTGCGGAAGGGCTTGGCAAGAACCAGATGTTGGCAATATCCAAGGAACTGAATCTCTCTGAAACCGTGTTTGTTTTTAAGGGCGGAGATGACTCGGACAGGCGTCGTATCCGAATTTTTTCCCCTCAGGGGGAAATTGACTTTGGCGGCCATCCCATGATTGCCGTTGCCTATGTCTTGGCTAATATGGGCGAGATCAAACTCAAGGAACCATACACATCCTTTGTTTTGGAACAAAATACCGGTGCTATCGATGTGAATATTACTCCTGAGCAGGGGCGCCCCGCTTTTGTTCAGTTCAGCCTGACCGTAGATCCAATAGTGGATAAATTTGTTCCAACGGAGAACGAATTGGCATCATTTCTTTCGATTGATGAGAGAGAGATTAGAAGGAAGCTCTATTCAACTCGCCTGGTATCATGCGGAGTTCCTTACTTGGTTGTTCCAGT
>JAZGGE010000130.1:0-4912 GCA_036480195.1 Methylococcales bacterium | reverse complement strand
TTTTATTGTTGTCTATATCATGTGGGCGGTGATGATGGCTGCCATGATGCTGCCTTCTGCAATACCCATGATTAAAACCTTCAGTAAAACTTGTCGTCAGCGTTATGACAGTGACATGCCATATAGTACGATTTTTAGTCTGGCGTATCTGATGGTCTGGTTTGCATTCAGCATTGTGTTAACGCTGTTACAATGGCAATTACACGGCTTACAGTGGCTATCAAAGATGATGGAGAGCAGTAATACTCAGTTTGCGGCGGTCATATTTATCGTAGCAGGCGTCTATCAGTTCACTGCGATAAAAAATGCCTGTTTGCAGCACTGTCGATCCCCCTTTAGTTTTCTGTTAAATTATTGGCAGAAAGGCAAGCTAGGCGCATTTAACATGGGTGTAATTCATGGCAATACCTGTCTGGGGTGCTGTTGGGCGCAAATGATGATTATGTTTACTGTTGGTGTTATGAATATAACGGCTATGATTATAATCACTCTGTTTATTCTGTTGGAAAAGGGCTTGCCTATAAATAATGATCTAATCAGTAGGTCTGCAGGTATCATGCTTTGTCTATGGGGCACGGGAATGCTTTTTTTTCAGGCTGTTTAACCATTAGAGATTAACATTTCTTACCATGGAGATTGAACTTAGAAAAGTCAATAGAACACGGAATTATAGTGCAAATTACTGGTTTCACAGTGCTTTGACAGGTTTTTTCGAGACTGTAAATTATTTTGTGTAACTGCTTATTATTAATCTCTACTATGAGAGGATAAGCAGTTATGAATAAAAAAGAACTTGAAACTTTTGCCCGCGAAGCGGCTAAAAGGCATAAAAACAGAAAAAGACCGCGGGTGTATCTTGCTTTAGGCGTCAATATGGAAGGGCAAAGGAATTACTGGACATGTAGCTACAGAGAATGAAGGTGCCAAATTTTGATTAAGGAACGCGCACGAATTAAATTGAACAAAGAGACAATAGACAATAGAAGCTGGAGTGAAAAAACCGAGCATGTCTTCGCGAAATCTGCTTTCGAGCGAGAAAACAGCTTGATCGAAGTTGCGGTGGAACTTCAGTTGAAAAAACCTCTAAATCAATTTTTTGGCAAGAGGCTGACCGACTATTCTCATCAATGAATTCAGCAATGGCAGAGTGACGACCGCGCTCACGTATTTTTTCAGTAGCTGTAAGACGAAGCTTATACTCTCCCGACTTGAGTTCACCTCCGTTGGATCGATAACTTATAACACCAATGTCAACCCTTCCGTACGGTTTGATGATGCAAGCAATCTACTGACGATCCACATGCCCTAGCTTTTGGCAAACCGTATGAAGCTCGTTTTAAACACCTAGGGAATTTTGAATTTGAGTTGGAATCTACCACATCAAAATAAGTTACAACCTTGAAAATCAGTTGAGCACGGAATTATAGTGCAAACTATTGGTTTTACAGCGCTTACCTAAACGGAGGTTTTGTAAGTACTGTAAACTCTACAGCAAAAAAAGTTACTGTTTTTAACTTTAAAACTCTTCGGTTAAATAATCCAGCCACTGATTTGATAGTTTTTCCTGTACCGTGTTTTGCCGCAGTCTGGCATTAAGATGTGGAAAATCTACTTCTTCCAAATCCTGATCTTGATTAACACAAGAATAAACGAAATATTCCGCTCCACTCTCAGGATCAATGTGTTTACACAGGCATTGCGCGCAGATACCTTTCATCATACATTGCATGGGAGAATTTATTGACCCAATTGCTTTATGTTGTTTTAAATAGGGTTTTAATCTGCCATGCCGCGCTTCTTTAACCGCAGCCATCATACGATCCGACCCAATTACAATCAAGCGATCGACTTCATTGAGGGGAATTAGTATTTCTCCCAAATCCCCTTTAGCGTAACTTTCGATAGCCTGAAGAATATTACCCACTATATTTTTATCCTGCGGTCTGGTTAGAGGAATAAGCGTGGTATCTGGAGAAGGATCTACCGACCAGACAATAAGGTCGGAAGCTTTTTCTATATCTTCTACATTAAACACATCATGATTGGACTTGTAACCGGCAAAATAGATAATTCGGTTTCCAGCAGCACGCATGGCTTTTCCAATAGAAAATAAAACCGCATTTCCAAGTCCACCACCGACGAGCATGATGGTTTTGTTTTTAGGAATTTCTGTCGATGCGCCAGTTACGCCCATAAGAATGACCGGATCACCTGGTTTCCAATGTGCGCAAAGTTTTGAAGAACTTCCCATTTCCAAAGTGATTAAAGAAACCAAACCCTTTTTTTTATCAACCCATGCACCTGTCAAAGCCAAGCCTTCCGAAGTCAACACTGTTCCATTAATTGTAGGAGCGTGAGCTTCAAAATTTTGTAAACGATAAAACTGACCCGGTTCAAAATGTTTAGCTTGCATCGGTGCTTTGACAATAACTTCAACAATAGTCGGAGTCAATCGTTTAACTTCATAGATAGTGGCTAGTAAATTCTCATTCAATTTAGAAAATAGCTGTTTTAGATTATTATCGCGATGTTCCTGTTGACTAGAATCAAGCTGATTGATTTCGTCCTCAAAAAGCTTAACAATATAGGGATAACCATCTTTCGCACTCGCCATCGCTTTCACTACATTGCCTGCATAAACTGGATGATTATCACCATAAAAAGTAATATGACGACCATTCTGTTCATAAGATGTAAATGGTGCAGGATGACCCAGCTTAGGTGCTTCAATATCATGACTCGGATGGAGAACTGGAGTAACATTGTCGATCCACTCGGGTTCGTAGCGTTGAAAAAAATTATTGTCCATTTCGAAAGTACCTGGGTATTCATTTTGGTAAATAGTATTCGGTGACGTTCCTGCGGCAATATATAAATTCCGTAACGGAACTTCAACCTCTTCGCCACTGCTCACCCAGCTTCCACCCTGATCGACCATTTTTTCAAATCGAATAGTACTCAGGTGTTGATTGTCATCAGTAATTGCTTCTTTGGGGTTCATCCCTTCTGCCCAGTTAATACCTTCTTCCAGCGCTTTGACAATTTCTTCATGATTTTGCACATAAGCCGGCGCATTTTTCATACCTTTTCGGTAGAACAAGGTAACACCGCCCCATTGGTCGAGCAGAGTCTGGAAATTCGGAAGTTCATTTGCTGATTTTGCCCGCTCTCTTTCAGTACGAATAGCTCTTCCATGTGTCAAAAACTCTTCCAAAATTCCACGTTCCTCTTCGTCATACCGTGCACGAATTGATTCTTCACCATATTTTTCAACTAGCGTTTCATAGCGCAGTAGCGTTTTTTCCACTTGTATTGGATAGTAAGCCATTAATTCCGTTGCTGTATCGGTTGCGGTAAGGCCACCACCAATTACACCCGCCGGTAATCGAACCTGTAGATTGGCCAGAGATGATGCCTTGGCAGCTCCGGTCAGTTGTAATGCCATAAGAAAATCCGAAGCTTTTCGGATGCCCCGTACCAAATTATTTTTAAGTCCAATAATTGTAGGTTTACCTGCCCCAACTGCAACTGCGATATGATCAAACCCCAATGCCCAAATATCTTCAATAGTTAGCGTTCCACCAAATCGAATACCGCCATAGCAGCGAAACGCATTACGCCGAGCTAAGGTAAGATAAATAATCTTGAGGAAATTTTTATCCCAACGCACGGTAATACCATATTCAGCAACGCCGCCGAATCCAGCTAAAATACGTTTGTCCAAGTCTTCATAAAGGGTATTAAAATCCTTAATGGGGGTTGGTAAAGTAGTTTCGCTACCGGTTAATTCTTCCGGTAAAGGCTCTATTTTCAACCCATCAATACCAACCACACCAAAACCTTCGTTAATTAAATAATGGGCCAAGGTATACCCTGCTGGCCCAAGCCCTGCGATTAATACATTTTTACCGTTATAAGGTAACGCATAAGGCCGTTTAACATTGAGAGGATTCCAACGCGTTAAAAAACTGTATATTTCGAAACCGTAGGGCATAAATAATACATCGGTCAGCACATTAGTTTCAATTTGTGGAATGTCGACCGGTTCTGTTTTCTGATAGATACAACCTTTCATGCAATCATTACATATACGATGTCCTGTTCCTGGACACATTGGATTATCGATTATAATCAATGCCAATGCGCCTATATTGTCGCCTTGCCGTTTAGCCAGATGCATTTCAGAAATTTTTTCTTCTAACGGACAACCGCTGAGGGTTACATCAAGGGGATTGGTTTTGAACGTATTATCTTTTTTATTACGCATACCTTTTGAGCAGGAATCCGTATCCCGTTCGTGACAGTAGATACAGTGATCAACTTCATAAAGGACTTCTCGTTCATTATATCGGGGATCGGTAAGGGCAAAGCCATCCCTTCGTCGGCGAGTCTTTTTGGGGCCTACTAAAGCGGAATATTCCTCACACTGTTTGGTTTCTACCTCTACTAGATGAGTAAAGTCAGTTTTCTTCGGGCTCTTGAATATTGTCCAGTCTTTAGTCAGAGCTTTTAGATCAGAATCTTGTTGAGCGGCATGTGCCCAGCGCCCCACCTTCTTATACAGTTCGCTAATAAAAGTGCCAGGTTCATCTATTGCTAAAAGGTCAGCAAAAAACTGTGAAGCTTTAGAGTGGGAGGACAGAGATTTTCTAAGTTTTTTTATTTTTTCTTCAGCGGGATAATCCGATACTTTTCCTTGCTCGATAGCTGCGAAATATTGGGATAATCGAACGATTTCTGCTCCAACCTTACTAATAGAAAACTCCTGATCGAAATCAGATTTGGTAGAGGTAGCTGCAACTAAAAGCGCTATACCTTCATGTAGTTGTTTGGCTTCAATTGCTGTAATAGTTTCTTTACTGAATTTTTTCGCCGCTTTTCCAACGATTTCGCTTCGAAAGGTAAATGTAGC
>JAZGGE010000129.1:0-12947 GCA_036480195.1 Methylococcales bacterium | reverse complement strand
TCGAGTGGCTTCGATAAAACCGTTGCTTCAAGAAAGCTTAAAAGCCAAAGGCGGTTATGAATTGATAAATATTAATTCTGATGCCCAGGATGAAGCCAACGAGGGAACGGGGTACCTCTTTGATCATCATGATGTCGTTGCGGAACTCGGTGAACAATTTGAAGCCGATTTTGTATTAATGGGTCGGATTCACAAGGCAAGTCACTTATTTGTTTATTTTCTAGCTCATTTAGTGGATGTTAAGACACAACGACTTGTCGGAAATTACGTTGTTGAAGTCAAAGGTCCCCAGAAAAAACTTACTATAAAAGGTGTTGAAAGTTTGGCCGAGAAGATAAATAAAACACTCAAGCTTCGTAGTTAACATTGTATTTCGTATAGAGGCCTTTGACGGTAAAACCTCAAGGCTGTCACCTAATACTTGGACAATAGCGATGATTGCTGTTCCACATGAGTCTGAGTGATTCTGTCAATCATGTGCCAATGGAAGCCAATTCCGAATAGAACCGCCACGTGAAACAGTTCATGGGGTCCGATAATACCTGGAATCAGCGTTGCCAGATGCAGATAGTCAAATAACGCTCCAATTGTGTAGGCGAGCGCCCCATAGATGAGAGGTTTCAAAAAACGACCGCTATGGTGCCGATGTAACAGAAAAGCAGAGACTGTACCAAGCCAGCCCAGTCCCAGATAGAGCAACAATCCGATGCCTTCAGGCATTTCTGCGAAATAAATAGCTTTCAAAGTCAGGCCGATGATCGCCAATGACCAAATCACCGAGAGCATTCCCCAACGTGACCAGCCTTTGAATAACAAACCGTGGATCGGCGTAAAGGTTCCAGCAATTAGAATAAAGATTGCCGCATGATCCAATCGCTGCAACACGGCTCTTGGCGTACCTCCGGGGTCAAGCAGATGGAATACTCCGCTCATGGATAATAAAAAGACACATGCAAAAACGAAAATACCCAGAGCCCCCGATCGCCCTCTAGAGCCTCTCCCTCTATAGAGTAGTAATCCACCGAGTATGGCAAAAACACCTGCAGCCAAAAGGTGACTGAGTGAGCTGAATGGTTCACTGAAACCAAGGATCGGAATAATAGACGGCATTGTCAAACCCAAAGCTAGAATAAAATTAGACAAAAACGCTATATACATTCCGTGCTCAAGAATACCCATTTTCAGCGCGCATCTTTTAGCGAAGAGCGTCGTTGTAGAGCCTTGAAAGAGGTGACTATTTCTGCGATTCTACGCCTATCTCTCCACGAAAATATACCCACTCAAAACGGGCATTATTGAACGCGAAAGGTATAGCGTTCACCTAATAATATTTTAGCCTATCTCTATAAATTGTATAGAACAGCTATGGACTTCTTGAGAACAACCTAAACCAGCGCACTGCGGAAGTTAGTTCTGTAATTAGAGACTAAATAGTAATAAGTGTTTTGTTATATAGGACTAAATGACATATCATTTAAAATTAGATCTCTCCAAATATTTCAAGTATGTATGTATAATTTAGTATATACAATTACTTAGTAGTTTATTAGGTCAAAAATAAAATATTTGGCGCAGATGTTGCTACGTCCTGAGTGAAACAAACATTTAATCCAACAAACGAAGAAATTTTTCTTCATTTTAAAATACCAACTGAGGAGATACGAAAATGACAATTTTATCAATCAAAGATTTGACAGCAGACAAAGAACTGGATTGTGACGCGATGGCAGATGTTAGCGGTGGCGGAATGGACGGATACTGGCCTGGTTTCGGTGGTTTCAATGTCCTGTCACCACAGAGCTTTAATAAAGTAACACCGATTAACGGAATGATCAGCGCTCCAACGGATCAAGGCAATAAACTGAACCAGGTGGATTATACCAATGCAGCCAATGGTCATGGAAGCCAGTTTATCAGTAACAACAAATTCGGGGATCAGTCGAATTTCAACTCGCTTTCTGGCATTCTGAATCCTACGGTATTCTAACCAGCCGTTTTGCCAGAGAAACGGAGGACTTTGTGCCTCCGTTTTTTTTGCTTTCTCTAAAAACCTGTTCAATATTTCGATCAAGGGATGTAGCGCAAGACAAAAGTGGTCGAAAAAGCGTAGCATACCGGTCGAAGTGAGCATTTTGAGACCACTTTTAACACCATGATGCGCCCTTCAGCGAGTTCATGAACAGGTTCTAGGGTTATGCTGAATGCTCTCTACCAATATCTCTACTTTGCTGGTGGTAATATTCAAAAACCCGCTCGATAAATTTTTCCCTGACCTTGGTGTTGTTAAGCGGATCATCTTCTATTACTGGCAGGAGCGGATAACTGGCGATTATCTTACCGGCAAATATTCCACTGGCCGTTTTGCCAGTTGGCTGGCCCTGGCGAGTGTACACGTCGACAGATGATATACCACAACTGGGAGAACGGCTTTTAAAAACATAGCCACTTAATAACTCAATTTGTGGGCTTAAGTCATCCGAGTAAGTTTTGAGCGCTACGGTAAAATTGTGATCGGGCTGAAATACTCCCCGTGCTTCCGGTCGTTGTGAGATACCATTCACGAGTTGGACAGGCTCTCTGGGAACGCCCATCCCAATGGCAACTTCCGGGCAAAAAGGCACAAGTATAAAGTGAACACCGAGTGTTTCGATAATTAGATCGTTCCGCTTATGACTACCGTCATAACGGACTTTCTCCCCTAAAAGACAGCTACTAATCCCAACTTTAACGAATGTCCCAAGCCATGATTTCATTTTCTCGGGTAAGTTGTCAGCGATTTTACTATTCTTTCAGTTTTATCTTTAAGCGGCCTTCCTCAACATGCAAATATTCGACGCCTTCTGAGAAATTTTTCCAAAACCCTTGGTCGGCTCCAAATTCCTCAACCAGATCTATATTCTTTATGCCGCCCATCCAGGCATTCGGTATGGGGACACCCATAATTGAAATACCTTTTACAATAATTACTGGTTTTTCGTTACTGTAGTCTAGTTTAAGTCCGGCGTTGACTCGCAACGTCTTGCCACCCAGTATGGGGAAGTCTTCTTCCATGGGAACCAAAAGCTTTGCGCTGACGAGGTTGTCTGAAAGATCGACAGCTAATTTTTTGGCCAGATCAGTGTTTTTGGCAAGTAATGCATTGAGTTCTTTTTCATTAAGCAGAATTTCCCGTTTTGCACCTTTCTCAGTGTAGGGTTCGGGTTCCAGAGGTACATCAGGGTTAGAAGGAGAATCACTGGTTGCTATAGAGTCATTCGTATTAAATACACCAAGGGTACTGAGCTTTTGAGTCAGGGTTTGCTCTTCTTTAGCGTTAAGGGTCACAGGTTCAAATTCTGACGGAAAAATATAGGTTTTAATTGCCCAGGCCGAGATGAGTGCGCTAATGACCATGGCCACAATTAGTAATCCCAGGATATGCAAACAACCTAATTTTCGTTCAGTACTGGGCTCGGAAGCGGTTTCATTGTGAATATTCATTGGAAAATCATGACTTAAATTTTACTTAGAGTAAAGGTCGACAGTTCAGTAAGTGATGGAGTGCAAGTGAGACTATCCTTGAGTAGGAGCTCTGACAAGGGAAATGCTTTTATGTCAGATTTCTTAATCATTTGAGGTAAATAGTTACGTCGCTATAAATGGCTAAACCTTAACAGTTATGGACTGAAAGTCCATAGGCAGCTCTCAACAATGACTGAAAGTTGTTTTGCTTAAAGTGGCTACTGAATTATTAAATTCTAGATTCATATCATGATGAAGAACATGAAGATCTTCACTTCTTCGCTCCATTTCTTACCTAATGGCCCTTGCTTTAAAACCTTAAGGATGTACAATCTCCCCACTGCTTTCTGGTGTCCTTGTTTTTAACAACAAAGACTTAAGAACGGGAAATAAATAAATTGTACATTATGGCGCAGTATTTTTATTTGTCTTCATTCGTATAGCAGCGGGCGCATAACTGGCTACGTAACTGTTGCTATACGAATGAAGACGGACAAAAAGGCAAGCTAGAATGTATAAGTTACTTAGTTCCCGTTCCTTAATTGGGAAGTTGGTGAGTAAGTTATACCTTTCGCGTTCAAGAATGCCCGTTTTAAGTGAGTAGGTTCTCTATTCTCGGACAGCCTCCTAGGCGTAGAACCGCAGGAAGAATCATCTCTTTCAAGGTTCTACAACGACGCATTTCGCGAATAGATATGCGCTAAAAATGGGTATTCTTGGGCGCGAGAGGTATATCACCTTACAATTCCAACGCTGCCCCCGCAACGGTAAATTAAGTAAAGATAAGTCAATACGCCACTGTATTTTAAATATGGGAAGGCGACATATCAGGCTCATGCCACTTAGTAAGCCCGGAGACCAGCCTTAAAGCGTATTCGCACAGCAGCGGGCTTGTCTTGTTCACGAAGCAAATTATTATTAATGCTTATTGGTCTTCTCCATCCCCTGCATTTTTTCATTTTGCGCGGGTGGCGCAGAGGGCCCTATGAACATTTTTATTTATTTATCACTGCTATTTCTAGCGATCAGTCCTGCTTATGGCCATCTTCACGGTGATCAAGAACAGGACAAAGTTTTCAATTACAGATCTCCTGGACAAATTGAGCCTTATCAGGCTGTTGAGCATGAAGAAGAATACTACGGATGTGGTGGTTATCTTCGAGCAGGTTTTATACAAACTAAAATTCGCTCGGTAGATACTTCTTCTGCAAGCGCTATTGCTGGTGAGTTAGGTTGTGGCTACCGCTTAAACTCCTATGTCAAAGCCCATTTTGGCGTATTTGGTGTATTAGACATGGGGTTGAATAGCCACAACGATAAAAACATTCATTCAGAATTTTTTAATCGCAAAAAAGATAGTTACTTGACGTTAGGCGAAGCAGTTTTAACATTGTCTTATGGTGATGTTGAAACGCATTTAGGACGACAAAATTTCGACTCTCCTCATTTAGATAGTGATGATTTACGCATGGTGGCTAATTTGTTTGAAGCCTATTTGGTCGATTATCATTTTAGTGATGAACTTTATTTTGGTACAGGATTTATACGTGGAGCTTCTGGCTGGGAAAATGGAGGTGATCTTTCGCATTTTATCCCTATTGGTGAAGCGTTAGGAGGTAGAGAAGGAAATGTATGGCTTAGCTGGTTAGCTTATGAAGAAGAAAATTTTAGTAGTAATGCTTGGTTTTATTTGATTTCTGATCATTTAACTATTTTTTATGGCGAATTTATTTATAGCAATTTTTTAATACCAGAAATCTCTTATAACTTCGCCTTACAATACGATTGGGGACACGATAGTGGTGCAGCCAGATTAGGCGAGATTAATGCGCATACCCTAGGATTTATGGCTTCAATCTCAGGATACGATTTCACCCTGACAACAGCTGTTAACAAAAACTTTGGTCGAACGGGAGCTGTCGCCAGTGTCGGTGGTGGGCCTTTTTTTACGTCTTTAGAAGATCAAACCCTTGACGCAGCAACAGGTGAAAATACCCAAAGCTTCCTATTTAGCGTGGAATACGAATTTAATAGCGAACTTAGCTTAGGGGTTGCCATGGCTGAGTTCAAAGCTATTGATAAAAAGGACTATCAAACCGAAGAAATTGATTTTTTTCTCAATTACAACTGGAACGATAAGCTTACTACTGAATTAATGTATGCAGTTGTTGATGATAAAAATTCGTCAGAAGATACCGACCAAATTCGTGCCATTATTACTTACCGATACTAGTACTCCGACTAGATTATACCTTTCGCGTTCAATAATGCCCGTTTTGAGTGGGTAGATTTTCGTGAAGCGCTAGGTGTAGAACAGCAAGAAGAGTTATCTCATTTTTTAGAGTGGCTGATTACTCATGGTGAGTTTTCTTTGCCGCCTAGCGGCGGAAAATTGCCGCTTTCCCATTTAGTTAGCTTTACGTTAGTATAAGTAGTTGTAATTAAAAGCTATAATCTATGGCTTGTATTTTGCTTCTAGGAAGACAACTTGAGTTTTCCGGAAGAGCAATATGGCTATCAATTTTGACACGGCGTTGGGCCTTCATCCCCAGGCACTCACCCTCAGAGGAAAGCGGACAGAAGTATTAGCCGCAAACCTGGCAAATGCCGATACCCCCGGTTACAAAGCACGAGATGTGGATTTTCAGTCAGTTTTGAAGAAAGTTCAACCTCGGCCTGTGACTCTGGAAGGAACCCATAGCCTTCATATTCAACCACCGCGTCAAATGCTTGGCGCATCGCTACAGTATCGTATTCCCAATCAGCCATCGCTGGATGGAAATACCGTTGAAACACATATAGAGCAAGCCAAATTTACCGAAAACGCGATGCAATACCAGGCAAGCTTACGGTTTGTCAATGGTCGGGTTTCCTCCCTATTAACTGCGTTGAAAGGAGAATAACAATGACGTTTAAAGTTTTTGATATCGCCGGGAGCGGAATGAATGCTCAGAATCTTCGTCTGAATTTGATTGCCAGTAATCTGGCGAATGCGGATAGTGTCAGCAGCAGTATTGATCAGACTTATCGATCCAGACAGCCGGTCTTCAAAGCAGAATTGAATAATGTATTGGACAAGCAGAATTCAGCTTCCGGTGTTCGCGTCATGGGTGTGGTAGAAAGTAAAACACCATTAAGGATGGAGTATATACCAAATCACCCTATGGCCAATGAGGACGGCTACGTTTATAAACCGAATGTCAATGTTATAGAGGAAATGGCCAATATGATGTCGGCTTCCCGGTCATATCAAACCAATGTCGAAGTGATTAATACAGCCAAACAGCTTATGCAGCAAACATTGCGAATGGGACAATAATGAGGATGACTAAATGAACGTAAATTTCGATCAGATCAAAAGTTTGGGTATAGCCCAAACCGAAGTTGTTGAAGAGCATCGGACTGAATTGGGGCAATCTGATTTTCTAAAGCTGTTGACAACTCAACTCGCTAATCAGGATCCTTCGAATCCTATGGATAATGCTGAATTTATGAGTCAGATGGCTCAATTCAGCACAGTAACGGGTATTCAGGAATTACAGAAATCCTTTTCCGAATTCGCTACAGCGATGAGTTCAGAGCAATCATTACAAGCATCGAATCTGGTGGGTAGGATGGTTCTGGCACCCTCTGATACAGGATTGCTTGAAGAAAATAGTGGGATCACAGGCGAGATGACTTTGTCTGAAGATGCTTCGGCTATTACAGTCCAGATTCAAAATAATCAGGGAGAACTTGTTCGTACTATCAATATAGATGCTCAGGAGAAAGGACAGGTGCCATTTGAGTGGGATGGTTTTTATGAAGATGGGACTCGGGCGGCGCCCGGCGTATATCAGATAAATATAAATGGAGTGGTTAAAGGTGAAAACCTGGACTTAGAGCCACAGATCAAAAGTAAAGTGGAGAGTGTCACCCTCAATCAGGGTAGTAAAGGACTTAAGGTTAATTTACATGGCCTCGGCAGTGTAGATTTTAATAACGTCAAACAAATTCTGTAAGAAGGTAGAACACTATGACAATGAATATCGCTTTAAGCGGACTCAACGCAGCAGCACTTGATCTTTCTGTGACTGGCAACAATATTGCGAATGTGGGGACGACTGGATTTAAAAAATCGCGGGCAGAGTTTGTTGACGTATATACTGCCAGTCTGGGTGGAGTCAGTAAAAACACACCCGGCAGTGGCGTGAGGGCAGTCCAAGTCGCTCAGCAGTTTACCCAGGGTGTAATCGAATTTACCGAACAGAGTCTTGATCTTGGAATAAGTGGTGAAGGGTTTTTCGTTCTAAGCGATAACGGTAGTAATGTTTATACTCGGTCAGGTGCTTTCGGTGTTGACAAGGAGGGCTTCGTTGTTAGCGCGAAAGGATTCCGATTGCAGGTATTCCAACCGAATGGAACGACAGTTGCGGAAGGCTTTAGTCAAGGAGTTCTGCAAGATGTCAAAATAGATACGTCCCAGGGATCGCCACGAGCAACCGAGAACGTTGGTGTAATGATGAATCTGGATGCCCGGGAAACGCCCCCCACTGTTACTACATTCGATCCGGCGGATCCATTAAGTTATAACAAGTCGACGTCTTTAACCGCATTTGATTCATTGGGAAAACCTCATATCGTGACTCAATACATGGTAAGAGTTCCTGCGGCGACGGCAGCGAACGCCTGGGATGTATATACCTATATTGACGGAACGACAAATCAAATTACAATGAACGGTGGGGCAGATAGCTCCCATCGGGTGACGTTTGGCGCTAGCGGAGCATTAACGAGCGCCCAGAAGGTCCAGTACGATGTTTTTGATCTAACTGCGGTTGATCCGACCAGTACCGCTACAAATTTAACCCTCGAGTTTGGCTATACCGGCTCCACCCAATACGGTAGTACTTTTAGTGTCAACGAACTGGTTCAGGATGGTTTAAGCGCCGGTCGACTTACCGGAATCGATGTGAGTGATGAGGGTATTGTCTTTGCCCGTTACAGTAATGGTGGCTCGATACCTATGGGACAAGTGGCCATGGCACGGTTCAATAATCCCCAGGGGTTGAGTAAATTAGGTGATACCAACTGGGCGGAAAGTGGTGGCTCCGGAGAGAAAATTTATGGCTCAGCAGGTAGCAACAATTTCGGCTCGATTCAGTCGGGCGCGCTGGAAACCGCCAATGTGGATCTTGCGCAACAGTTGGTTAAATTGATTGTTGCCCAGCGTAACTATCAGGCAAATGCTGAAGTGATCACCACCGAAGACCAGGTGATCCAAGCCGTATTGAATATCAAATAAAGGAGTCATTCATCGTGGATCGTAGTCTTTATGTGGCAATGAGTGGGGCTAAGCAGATTTTGCAGGCACAAACCGCGAATGCCAATAATCTGGCGAACGTCAATACTACAGGGTTCCGGGCTGATTTGGAGCAATTCCGTAGTATGCCTGTATTTGGCGAGGGCTATCCTTCCCGAGTATATGCCATGACCGAAAGGCCAGCGACTGATTTTGATGCGGGTCCGATTCACAGTACCGGACGTGAACTGGATGTTGCCGTAAAAGGCGAAGGCTGGATCGCAGTGGAAGCGGAAGATGGCGTTGAGGCCTATTCTCGGGCGGGTGATTTTCGCATCACTGCAGAGGGTCAGTTGCAAACTGGCTCGGGATTGCCGGTGTTGGGTGAGGGTGGGCCTATTGCCATTCCACCGGCGGAAAAAGTAGAGATCGGAACCGATGGGACCATTACCGTGGTCCCCTTGGGTGGGAATGCCCAGACTCTGGCAATTGTTGATCGAATCAAGTTGGTTAATCCGTCGTCAGATCAACTGGAAAAACGTAATGATGGATTGATTGTATTGAAAGAAGGTGGTGAATCGGAAGCCAGTGTTGAAGTTGAATTGGTATCCGGCGCATTGGAGGGAAGTAACGTAAGTGCGATTGGCGCCATGGTCAATATGATTGAATTCGCTCGGCAATACGAAATGCAGATCAAAATGATGAAGGCAGTGGACGAAAATGCCTCTGCCAGTGCACAAATGATGCGGGTGGGATAGTACTCCTTATACCTGTCATAACAACATTGACGGAGTATTAGTTAACCAAATACGAGAGTTAATATTTGAGGTAAACAACTATGGAACAATCTTTATGGGTTGCCAAGACTGGATTGGATGCACAACGCACCCGGATGACAGTTATTGCCAATAATCTGGCCAACGTTAATACGACGGGATTTAAGCGTGACAGGGCGGTTTTTGAAGATCTTTTTTATCAAAATGTCCGTCAGGTAGGGGCGCAGTCAACACAGGATTCAGAGTTACCTTCGGGCTTAAAGCTAGGTACTGGGGTGCGAACTGTTGCTACGGAAAAACTCCATACCCAGGGGAACGTCATCCAGACAGGTAACGCCCTTGACGTTGCCGTAACCGGTCGAGGGTTTTTACAAGTGGTGATGCCGAATGGCGATTTATCCTATAGCCGGGATGGTTCTTTAATGAAGAACTCTACAGGACAATTAGTGACTGCGGACGGATTCCAGTTGGAGCCTGCTATCACTATTCCGGATGATGCCATATCAGTGACTATCGGACAAGATGGAACGGTTTCCGTACTCCAGCCTGGTTCGACAACAACGACGGAAGTCGGGGTGATTCAGCTAGCTGACTTTGTGAATCCAACGGGGCTTGAAGCTATGGGTAACAACCTCTACCGAGAATCTTTGTCCAGTGGTGCAGCGACAGTGGGTAATCCGGGAGATGATCAGCTTGGGACTTTGATACAGGGATCACTGGAAACCTCAAATGTTAATGTTGTAGAAGAACTGGTCAATATGATTGAAACTCAACGGGCCTACGAAATGAATTCCAAGGCTATATCAACTACTGATGATATGCTGAATTTTGCAACCAATAACCTTTAATTGGATTGGCATTGGTGCTGATACGGCACAATGTCTATCCTGTATCTCTTTATCCCGTATGACTTATATTTCTTACCATGAAGGACATGAAGATAATGGAGGAAAGAGAATTTAGTGTTGAAATATTTTCAGATCCTTCATGAGTTTCAAGTCCTTCATGGTAAAAATAAATGGTATTGTATGAAATCTGCACACTTCGATATGATTAAAAATATTTTGTTTTTGCTTGCTTTGCTGGGTATCGTCGGGTGTAATTCAATGCCCGATCGGGATCCCGAATTTGCACCAGTGGAACCCGACATTTTAAAGCCACCCACTCAGCGAACCGGATCTATCTATCAGGCCGGTTACGATGTCCGCTTGTTTGAAGATCATGTCGCGCGCAGGGTTGGGGATATTCTCACAATCCGGTTGGCGGAAAGTACATCAGCCACCCGAAATACGGATATGAATATCGACAAGGAAAATGATACCGCATTGGATGTGCCAACACTCTTTGGCACCCAAAATGCCAAGATTCTGGGGCTCAGCATGGAGCAGAGCTTGAAATCAAAAAACAAGTTTAAATCGAAGGGAAAAGGTAAACAGAATAATCGCCTTAACGGGACTCTGAGCGTTACTGTCGTCGGAGTAATGCCCAACGGGAACTTGCGGGTTCGCGGTGAAAAGCGGCTTTCCATGACCGGTGGTGCAGAGTACGTTCGCCTGTCTGGTATTGTACGACCTGTGGATATTGATACCTCCAACAGCATTGATTCGACCAAAGTTGCCGATGCGACAATTATGTACGTAGGTGATGGGCCCATGAGCGAAGCGGCAGAAATTGGTTGGCTCGCGCGGTTCTTTAACAGTCCTTATTTTCCATTTTGAGGTGATAATTGACATGATGAACTGCACTTTGCATAGATTAAAAAGAATATTGCCAGCACTTTTTCTACTGCTATTCATAGCGGTAAACGCAAAGGCAGAGAGAATCAAGGATCTGGTGTCTGTCGAAGGCGTACGCACTAACCAACTGGTAGGTTATGGATTGGTCGTTGGCTTGAATGGAACGGGTGATAAGGCGAGGTTTTCCGGGCAATCTCTCAGGAATATGCTGCTCCGTATGGGGATTACTCTACCGCCAGGCATTGATCCAAAAGCAAAGAACATTGCTGCGGTTTCAATGCATGCCGAATTACCTGCGTTTGGTAAACCAGGACAACGCATTGATATTACGGTTTCATCCATTGGAGATGCTAAAAGTTTGCGGGGAGGGAGTCTTTTGATGGCTCCCCTCAAGGGTGTCGATGGTCAGGTATATGCTATTGCCCAAGGGAATCTTGTCGTTGGCGGATTAAGCGCCGAAGGACGGGACGGGTCGAAATTGACGGTTAATGTGCCCAGTGTTGGGCGTATTCCCAATGGGGCAACCATTGAACGCAGCGTGCCATCGCCTTTCACCGACGGTAATACTATAACCCTGAACCTCAATAATCCGGATTTTACCACTGCGAACCGCTTGACCCAAACAATAAACCAGGTATTCGGTCCACATACCTCACAACCCTTGGATGGGGCTTCAATTGTCGTCAACGCACCGTTGGATACAGCCCAGCGAGTGACCTTTATTTCGATGATTCAAGAAATGGAAATTACTCCAGCGGATGCGCCGGCCCGTATCATAATCAATTCTCGAACAGGTACTGTTGTGATCAACAGCACTGTACGAGTAAAGCCAGCTGCTGTATCCCACGGGAATTTGATAGTTACCATCTCTGAAGGCTACGATGTAAGTCAGCCTGGAGCCTTGTCAGGTGGCGAGACTCAGGTGACGCCAAGTTCCAGTGTAACAGTGGAGGAAGAAGGTGATAGTCGTATGTTTATGTTTAATCCAGGGGTTAATCTTGATGAAATCGTTCGAGCTGTAAATCGGGTAGGTGCAGCTCCCAGTGATTTGGTTGCTATTCTGGAAGCATTGAAAAGTGCAGGTGCTGTTCAGGCGGAACTGATTGTTATTTGATCGATCGTGATTTCTGATATTTCCAACTCCGCCAGAGTCTATACGGATTTAAACGGGCTTGCCGAGCTAAAAAACCAGGCCCGCGAGCAATCTCCTGAAGCTTTGCGTGAAGTCGCTGAGCAGTTTGAGTCGATTTTTCTCCAGATGATGCTAAAAAGCATGCGGGATGCCAGTCTTGGCGAAGGGTTAATGGAGAATGACCAAACTCAATTCTATCGCGATCTTTACGACAAACAACTGGCAATTCACTTGTCAGAGAAGTCGGAAATAGGGCTGGCAGACATGATTGTCGAACAGATGGGTGGCAAACCTGAGTTACCTGGAAAGTCGGAAGGTGGCATGGATGTCTCCCGTTTATTGTCAACACGACCAGTTACAGGTCAAAAACCAAGTGCAATTAAAGCTGCCATTGATTCTGCCGATAAAGTAGAAGAGCCTCGAATTGATTCACCCGATAAGTTTGCTCAAGTTCTGATGCCTTACGCCAAAGAAGCGGCAAAAATGTTGGGAGTAGATCCCAGCATACTCGTGGCTCAGGC
>JAZGGE010000128.1:0-8418 GCA_036480195.1 Methylococcales bacterium | reverse complement strand
CGGTAAACAAAACAATTGTCGCGTTTATGGCCCGGTATAGGTGGTACGAACGGAAAAGAACCGGTTGCTAGTACCAGCTTGTCATAACTTATTTCCAGGCCTTTTTCAGAGATGACCGTCTTTTTTTCTCGGTCAATCTTCGTCGCTTTATCACCGACATGTATCGTCAAATTATTGTCCTGGAAAAAGCCAGAGCTGACCAACGCCAGATCGTCCGCAGATTTTCCTGAAAAAAACTCGGTCAGATGAACTCGGTCATATGCGAACCGGGTTTCCTCACAAAACGTAACGATTTCGAATTGATCCCTGACATCGCTATTCACCATACCGTCTAGGAAATTCTGCCCCACCATTCCATTACCGATCACTACGAGGGATTGTTTTTTACTCATTTTATTTCAGACTGGAAACTATAAAAAAGATGGTTATTGCAATAAGTGTGCCTACCACATCAAACTAGCACTGGTTTTCTTACTCTATTGTTTTGGCGACAGCGAAGAACGAAAAAGTGAACAAATCAAAACAGGAATACCGCTAATGGAATCACCAAAAGGGTGCGAGGAAATTAGATGTGACCGACGCCTTCCCAGCACGTCTAGATCATCAGCGCGATAATAAAGAGAAAAAACAAGCCAAGCGATACGAGCCTCCAAAACAGTACCGGATTCCGTTCATGCAGTGAATCCTTCATTGGGAGTACGGTCGAACCGTGAGCAAAGCCTTTTTCGAGTTCAAAGGCAAGATCCATTGCGCTATCAAATCTCTTTTCGGTGCTGACCGCACGCGCCATTAACCCATCTAGCCAGGCTGGGAAATCGGGCCGGTATTTACTCAAAGGTACTAATTTGTCGAAACGAGGCCGGCTGAACGGTTCGACCTCACCATAGGGGTAGTGGCCTTTACTGAACATGCGATACAAGGTTACACCCAAGGCATACAAGTCCGATGGTTCGCTGCCTTGCTCACCACGAAATAATTCAGGTGCCATGTAGCTTGGTGTTCCTGGCGCTGTACTTTCCAATCCGTCTTGCAACCCGGGTAAAAGCGCCACACCAAGATCCAAAAGTATCAACCCGCCATCGTCCAATAAAATAACATTATCCGGTTTAATGTCGCGGTGGATAATCCTCTCCCTATGAAGAGAGTACACTGCCTTGGCCAACATGATCGCAATTTCAACGCCTCGCTCCAAGCTGATCTTATGCTGGAGATTTTGTTCCAAAGTTTTTCCCCGATAATGCGGCATTATGGTATACAGTCGCGTTTGACGCCCTTCTTCCAACGCAATTTGTGTTGCAATCCAGGGAGTTCGAATATGGGAGGTAATCCACTTTTCCCGAATAAAGGCTTGCCGATAGATGGCTTCAGTTGTTGTGCCCGGTTTGGGGAATTTCATTACAACTTCGCCGTGACTACCTTTTTCATCCCGGGCAACAAAAAGAGAGGTATAGCGACTGTCCGAAATTTTCTTGACCAGGCGAAATCCATCAATGACATCATTTACTTTGGATGATGCCAAAATGGACAATTCGTCAATGGTTGTTTCGAGAAAAGATTCATCGGGCGGAGGGAGCTTGAGCACATCAATTACGATGGCGCTGACATTGTCTTGACTACCCGCTTTCAGTGCTGCCTGAACGATGTCTTCCGCATCTTCTTGCGATGATTTATTCTGCGACAAAAGGTTCTGTATTTTTTTGTCCCCCAAAGCTGACCAGACTCCATCGCAACACAACAGAAAGCGGTCATGAAGATTCAGATTATGGGCTGCGTAATCGATGCAGACGGTATCCTCAATCCCCACCGCCCGCGTCAAAACATGCTGTAAATCGGGATGATGATGAGTATGATCCGTCGTGAGACATTGCAACTTACCATCGGCCAGGCGATAGATCCGGGTGTCGCCCAGATGCGCGATATGCGCTTGGCTACCGCGCAAAATCAAGGCAGTAAAGGTGGTTCCCATATGCTTCAAGGCAGGATCTTGACGTGCCTGGGAATGGATCCAGCGATTCATGGAAGCCAATGCATTATCGGCCATTTGATCGATCCCTAAGGTTTCCTTCTGATTATAAAAAGCATCAAGAAATCCGCAAACCGTTAATTCGGCGGCAAAACGTCCTCCACTCGTTCCACCGATACCGTCGGCAATCACTACGGTGCTACCGTGTACAACGCGCTCTTCATCAGTCCCTTTATAGAAGGCAACGAAATCTTCATTTGATTCTCGTTTGCCCCTGTCAGTTGCGATTCCACATTGTAGTTCCAGCTGCATCGTCATCGGGGATATCCAGGTAAAAATTGACGGGTTGATTACTGCTCTATTATGATGCGATCTTCAATGGTGCGCACTAATTTAATGCGCATCACAGGGGTATATAAAGTACTTTATTTAAATTCATCAGGGCCATTTACCGCAACCACTCTTCGGATCGAGCAGATAGTATAGTCGATGCACCCAAGTAATTTTTAACGTTTTTTTAGTCGGATTGACCGCGAAAAAAATCCCAAATAAATCTTGCTGGTAAATATCATCACTCGACTCTTTTACTGGTACAGGTATTGCATATACGATTTATCCGACGTTTATCATCCGTGATGATGCTTACAACACTCCGTCATTAATAATTATTACCAGGACATGTCTTTTTCGAGATTCCTTAAAAGTGGGCACATTGGAACTTTGGTTAGTTCTTTTCTCTATTCAGATGTGAGTTTTATGGCCTGGATTCTACTTGGGCCCCTAGTCATCTATATCGCTCAAGATTTAAATTTAACAGAATCCCAGCAATATACACTAGTAACAATACCCCTGTTATCGGGTGTCTTGTTTCGAATCCCCATGGGATTTCTAGTCGATCATTACTCCCCTAAACGTATCGGCATTGCCGCACAAATTATAGTCATTTTGGTTCTGCTTTTTGCTTTTCTCAGCCGCGTTGAATCGATTACAGGGATTTATATCGTGGGCCTGGCTCTTGGTTTGGCAGGCACCAGCATGGCAGTCGCATTACCCTTAAGTAGCCGTTGGTATCCTGATGAAGACCAGGGACTGGTTCTTGGTATTGCCGGTGCAGCAAGTAGCGGCACTGTATTCGCGGCGGCACTTGCACCCATGCTGGCGGAAACTTTTGGATGGCGTGGAGTATTCGGCATTGCAACCTTGCCCTTAATTGCGACCCTTATCTATTTTTGGATTAAGGCGAAGGATAGTGACAATCAACAGAAACCAAAGACGTATTCCGAATACTTCCAGGTTCTCAAAGAAGTCGACTCCTGGTGGTTTATGCTGTTTTATGGTCTAAGTTTTGGTGGCGTTATTGCCCTATCCAGCGTTATGGTGCTCTACTTTCATCAGCAGCATCAGTTAGAGCCGGTTACCGCAGGCTACTACACAGCAATCTGTATATTGGCGGGAACAGCATTACGGCCTGTAGGCGGCTGGATGGCGGACCGCTACGGCGGAATCCGTTCTATGCAGCGGTTTTTCGGCGTGACAGCGGTAAGCATGTTGCTGGTCTGTTTTCCTGTTTCAAGCGGAATGGCCATTTTAGCGCTCGTTATCGGGACGGCGTCTTTAGGAATGGGTAGTGGCGCGGTTTTCCAATTAGTCCCCTTACGGTTCCGTAAAGAAGTTGGGGCGGTAACCGGAATGGTCGGTGCAGCAGGTGGAATGGGTGGTTTTTTACTGGCCTGGATCATGGGTCAATCAAAACAACTAGCCGATGGTTTTGGGGCAGGTTTTTTTATTTTTTCACTATTGTCCGTATTGAGTCTTTATGGAATCCAGCGGGTAAAATCGCGCTGGCGCACAACCTGGGGAGCCGGGGAAGTCACATCGGCACGAGTATAATTTTAAATCGAGAGGAGAAAAACAATGATGAGACTTAACATAGAAAGATGTCCCCATAGGAGCAAGGCGTTGTTGTTAACGTTACTGATCCTGGGACTCCCTTTGTTCAGTCCCAGCAGTTTTGCCGTATGGAGTACGTCTGTTGACCCTGACACCGGGAAAGCCGTCGTCACGAAAGTGAGTCCTACCGCGAAAAAAGAAGCTGCCTTGACAGCAGCGGTTGCAAAAAAAAGGGAGCAAAGAACTGGAACCGACCAAGATGGTTACGAACCACCGTCAATAGATGATAATATCGAAGATGTGAAGGTTCGAACGGCATCCGAACCCGGACGGGAATCAGAAGAAAAGGAATGGAGTAAGCTCGCCAAGCCTGAGAAAGCCAAACTTCTAAAACCTTTTAAAAATCTCAGCAAAGAAAGTGCGACCTGTGCTTCTTGCCATAAGAACGAACATCCCGGCATTTATCAACAGTGGGGACGTTCCAAGCATTTTGGCGCCAATGTCGGTTGTTACGAATGCCATAAAGCAGACAAGTCAGATCCGGATGCGGTTCGACACAAAGACTTCATTATTTCAGTTATCGTCTCACCGAAGGACTGTGGAGAGTGCCATAACGTCGAAGCGGATCAATTTGAAAAGAGCCATCATGCCAAAGCTGCAGAGATTATTGGTTCTTTGGATAATACCCTGGCTGAAGTTGTTGAAGGGGATATGAGTTTTCATGGAGTTTCCCCGGTCGCAGTCAATGGTTGCTGGCAGTGCCATGGAACCGAAGTAAAAGTACTGCCAAATGGTGAGTTAGACCCCATATCGTGGCCTAATACTGGAATTGGTCGAATTAACCCTGACGGTTCCAAAGGCGCCTGTAGCGCCTGCCATCAGCGTCATCAGTTTTCCGCGGCCCAGGCAAGACGGCCAGAGAACTGTGGTAAATGTCATTTAGGCCCTGATCATCCACAAAAAGAAATTTATGACGAATCAAAGCATGGTATTGGCTTTTATGCGAACGTCGACAAAATGAATTTGGATTCCGCCAAGTGGATAGCCGGTGAAGATTATGATGCAGCGCCAACCTGCGCCACCTGCCATATGTCCGCAACCCGCAATCTCCCAATTACTCATGATGTCGGCGACCGTATCTCCTGGACGTTGAGGCCTCCAATCTCTGAGAAAATCGATGCCCGAGATGCCAAGAAAGGCCTCATCGTTAAGCCTTGGGAAGACCGGCGTAAAGACATGAAAGATGTGTGTCAGAGTTGTCACGGCGATAAAATCATCGAAAACTTCTATGAGCAATTCGATAGCCTGGTGAACATGTACAATAACAAGTACGCAATTCCTGCCACCAAAATGATGGATCTTCTGCTTGATGAAGGACTGAGAACGGAAACACCTTTCGATGAGGAAGTCGAATGGAATTATTACTATATGTGGCACCATGAAGGCCGGCGCGCCCGTCACGGCGCTTCTATGCAGGCACCGGACTATGTACAATGGCATGGGATGTACGAAGTGGCCCATCGCTTTTATATGGAATGGATACCCAGTGTTAAAGAAATTATCGAAAAAGCTGAGAAAGACGGTAACCCTGAAGCTGCCGAGAAAGTGAAGACTTTTCTGGATGAGAAAATTATGACTCTGGATGGACATGCTTGGTTTGTTGGCAAAACACCGCCGGAAATCGCGAAAAAGCGGAAAGCAGCTCGCGACGCGTTTAAAAAGCGGTATTTGCAAGAAATCAAGAAATAACCTGAAAGAGAGTATTTATGAAGGACATGCGCCGCCTTTTCGTGGGCGGCGCAGTTATGTTAGGGCTGCTGCTAAACCTGTTGGCAGCACACGTTCTGGCGAAAACTGCGTCTTCCCGCGTTGATCCTATTTCTGTCACCCAAGAAACTGATATAGAAACTTGCCTGGACTGTCATGGATATAAAGGTTTCGCAACACCTCAGGGTGAAACCGGAGAAAGTTTAAAGCGTCTCCTTCACGTCGAATCAAAAACATTTAAAAGCAGCGTTCACACGGATGTGAAGTGTGTTGACTGTCATGTGGACATTGAGCAGATGCCCCATAAGGAAAATGTCAGTCGCTCTGTGGACTGCGTTACCTGCCACAAAGAATTAAGCGACAAAGAACGGGATAAAACCAAAGAACTGATAGACATCACTGAAAACCTGACTCACTCCATGGCGGGTTTACCTTCTACGATAAAGATCGTCAAAAAAAGTCAACTGGATATTAACGCAAAGCACTATCTAGCCTCAGTCCACGCCAAACCTCAAAAGGATGATCCGGAAAAAGTAAACGCAACATGCTGGGATTGCCATGGGGCCCATGACGTCTTCCCCATGAAAGGGTCAAGCGGAGACTCATATCGTATCAATTCGCCAGAGACCTGTGGAACATGCCATCAGAAAGAACTAAAGGACTATACCCAGTCTGTACATGGCGCGCCGGTCAAACGCTACGGAAAATTAGAACCCGCGGTTTGCAGCGATTGCCATACTGCCCACAAAATTTCCGTCGTTGAAGATAATCCAGCCAAACTGATTATCACCGACAATTGCGGCAATTGCCACGAAGACTATTACGAGTCTTATCGGGATACCTATCATGGTCAAATCGTTAAATTGGGCTTTACCCATACGGCCAAATGCCACGATTGCCACGCCGCCCATGACACCCGAAAAGTCGATGATCCGCTTTCGATGATGCACGAAAACAATCGTTTAACATCATGCAAAGAATGTCATGAGGATGCAACCGAAGGCTACCTAACCTTCCACCCCCACGGCACAACGAACGACTATAAGCGATTCCCACAAATGTGGATAACTTCCAAATTTATGATTGGGTTGCTGGCAGGGGTTTTTCTATTTTTCTGGACCCATTCGCTACTCTGGTTTTTTCGGGAGAAAAAAGAATTCGATAATGGCCACCATCTTGCCATCCGGGTGGAAAAGAATGGCATACCAGTCAAACAAGGACAATACATTGAACGTTTTACCAAGGGATGGCGTATCGCACATCTAGTCTTGGCGATCGCAGTCATGACCTTGGTAATAACAGGAACGACCGTGTTATTCGCAGATAGCTTCTGGGCACCTTTCGTTATGAAACTGATGGGAGGAGCAAAAGTTGCAGCTATCATCCATCGTATTGCCGCAGTCACATTTGCAGCGATTTTCTTTGGTCACCTCGTCGTCATCTTTCGCAAAATCTACATCGATAACGATCGGCGGTTCGAGTGGTTCGGCCCCCATTCATTACTTCCGAGACTACAAGATGGGCGGGATTTTATCGCCATGTGCAAGTGGTTTTTTGAAAAAGGTCCACGCCCGGTTTTCGACCGCTGGACTTACTGGGAAAAATTCGACTACTGGGCGCCCTTCTGGGGAATGTTTATTATCGGCTTATCAGGTTTGCTACTCTGGTTCCCCAGTTTTTTTGGTGGTTTTATGCCTGGCTGGGTCTTTAACGTTGCAACCATAATACATGGCGAAGAAGCCTTTCTTGCCGCAGTATTCTTGTTTAGCGTACATTTTTTTAACTGTCATTTCCGTCCGGAGAAATTTCCGGTTGATGTGGTAATGTTTACCGGCAGTATGTCGCTTGAAGAGTTTAAAGAAGAACGGAAAATAGAATATGACCGTCTGGTCAAAGAAGGGCAACTTGAGCAGTATTTAGTGGGTGCTCCATCACCCAAGCTAAACCAATATTCCAGAATTCTTGGCTTTGCCCTTATCGGGGTTGGGGTCATTGAACTGATACTTATTCTTCTTGGCTTCTTGCAGGAAGCGTTAGGGTAGCGGCAAAAAAAGGGGGGGATTCCGAAAGAATGTCCAAGACTATTAGAACCTACACGGGGAATTGTTTATGTACATAGATACTATCAATCACTTTACATCGGTCGCCGAAAAGAAAACCGCGTTACTCAAAAATAATCCCATGTCTTTTTATATAGGAGCCTTAATGGCAGGCGCCTATATCGGCATGGGGATTGTTTTGATTTTTATATTGGGCAGTTATGTAGATCCCTCAATTCGCCCATTAGTGATGGGAGCAACATTCGGAATCGCGTTGACACTGGTTGTGTTTGCCGGTTCGGAACTGTTTACCGGTCATACCATGTATATGACTATCGGTTGGCTAAGGGGAGCGGTTAGCGGTAATGATCTATTCAAAGCCTGGGGTGCTTCATGGATCGGCAATTTGGTTGGCGCCGCTTTGTTAGCCATAATGGTTGCATTAGGTGACGGACCGCTGTTTCATGACGGATCGGAGCTGCTAAACACCATCGCCGGAGCTAAAATGAATAAAGGCCCCATTCAATTGTTCTTTTTAGCGATCCTGTGTAACTGGTTGGTCTGTCTCGCGTTGTGGACATCTGCACGGACCCAGAATGATGCAGCCAAATGCATCTTGATTTTTTGGTGTTTACTTGCATTTATAGCCAGTGGCTTTGAACACAGCGTAGCGAATATGACGGTATTTTCCATTGCTTTATTAGGGGAACATCCTGATACAGTTTCTTTATTTGGTATGTTCTATAACCTGTTTTTCGT
>JAZGGE010000127.1:0-7250 GCA_036480195.1 Methylococcales bacterium | reverse complement strand
ATTTATTTCTGATTCCATATTCTGTAGCGTAGTCTAGAAAACCAATACTTCAATCGTATTTTAAAGATATAGAATCGCGGTTTTAGAATTTTGTTCTTGAAAGACTGAACGAAACGATCGATGATTGACTGAAAACACGCCCCTTCAAAAGGGACATCTCTCGCTATCCTGATCGAATTAGCTAAGAACCTGTTCAAGATCTCGCTGAAGGGCGCATCACGGCGTTAAAAGTGGTCTCAAAATACTCACATACAACCCGTATGCTGCGCTTTTTCGACTACTTTTGCCTTGCGCTGCATCCCTTGATCGAAATCTTGAAGAGGTTCTAAGGAATACTAGCCAACGATCTCAATGGCATTGCCATCGGGATCGCGACAAAACAATGCATCGCGTCCTGAACTGCTTAACTGGTAGGGAATTTTGGCTGCATCCAGTTTAGTCCTGATTGTTTTAAAATCATCCGTACCCAATGCCAAATGGCGGTCACGCCCACCGTATTCTGGCTTATCGGCAATAGCATAGGGATCGGGCAACTCTAATAAATGGATTTGCTGTTCGCCAACCTCCAGCCAGGCACCGGGAAATGTCAGGTTACTTCTCCGATCTAATACGCCGAGGCCTAAAACATCACAGTAAAATTCCAACGATCTTTCGGTATCCGCAACGATTACGCTGACATGATGGATATGTAAAATACTCATTTAAGATGACCTCGGCGGCAAGAATTTGAATAGAATTATACACGATCGGGTTATTCACACGCTCGCTAAAAACATCCAGAAGTGGCTCGCTTCGAGCCTATTTCCTTCTCGTGCGAATTTTGTTCCCGAACAAGACTGAGCAAATCGAATCCCTACTCGTTGTAATAATCAGTTATCATCGTGCACAATTTCATATTGGGATCTGATCAATCTTTACCCTTACTATTGCCGCAAAGAATGGAAACAAAAGAAGCCTATAAACCTTGTGATCTGGTCATTTATGGCGCCCTGGGTGATTTATCAAGACGCAAGCTGCTAGTCTCCCTTTATCGACTTGAACAGTCTGGTTCACTTGAGCGAGACACACATATTATAGGTATCGACAGGCTTCCCGAAGACACTACCGGATTTATCACTATCGCCCGCCAGAGTTTGCAGGAATTTCTAAATGAAAATATTGATGATGAAATCTGGAATAAATTTGCAGAAAGGTTAGCCTATCTGCAAATGGATCTCACCAAAATGGATCAGTATAACCAACTGAAAGCGGTGACCGATTCAAAGTCCAGAATTTTGGTTAACTACTTTTCTGTATGGCCAGGATTGTTCAAGGATATTTGCAATGGACTCAGCCAATCAGGAATCTTAACGAACCAATCACGAATGGTAATGGAAAAACCTATTGGCCACGACCTTGATTCATCAAAAGAAATCAATGACGCAGTGGCTGAAACATTCAGCGAGGAACAAGTCTATCGCATTGACCATTATCTCGGTAAAGAGACGGTACTCAATTTGTTAGCATTGCGTTTCGCCAACTCTATTTTCACAACCAATTGGGATCATAATACTGTTGATCATATTCAGATTACCGTTGCTGAGGAGATTGGAATTGAAGGTCGATGGGACTATTTTGACAAGACGGGACAATTGCGGGACATGGTGCAAAACCACCTGCTACAGATCTTGACATTCATCGCCATGGAACCACCCGTCAACCTGGAGGCACAAAGTATTCGCAACGAAAAAATAAAAGTCTTAAAAGCATTGCGCCCTATCACTTCCGACAACGTCGAAGAAAAAACTGTCCGCGGACAATACACCGATGGCTTTCTCAAGGGTGAAGCTATACCAGGCTACCTCAATGAAGAGGGATCCAACCCGGAAAGCACGACGGAAAGCTTTGTCGCATTGCGGACTGATATAGATAACTGGCGCTGGGCAGGCGTACCATTTTATTTGCGAACGGGCAAACGCATGAGCTATAAACGCACTGAGATTGTTATTTATTTTAAACAATTGCCACACAACATTTTCAAAGACAGCTATCGTAATTTACCGCCGAACAAATTGATTATCCATTTGCAACCCAAAGAGGGAATTGAAATTGAAATGCTCAATAAAGTACCCGGTCTCGATGGCAGCATAAAATTGCAGCAGACCAAACTTGATTTGAGTTTATCCGAAACCGATAAAAAGGTTAGGAAGTTCCGGGGTTACGAAAGGCTAATACTCGAAGCCATGCGGGGGAATTCCACTCTGTTTCTTAGTCGCGATGAAATTGAACAGGCATGGATCTGGGTTGATTCGATACAAAATGCCTGGAAACAGCATAACGAACGCCCTAAGTCCTACTCAGCCGGTAATTGGGGGCCCGTCGCTTCAGATGCGCTACTTGCTCGTGACAATAGAGCTTGGGAGGAGTAAAAACCCTAATTTCTACTCATACAGAAGATTTGAATTCACGTACTAACATCAAGTTTTTTCCCATTAATCAAAGCAAAATAAGACGATATGGTCAAAGAATTTTTGTTTAATGATCGCCCAAGCCTGTTTACCCATCTGACAAATGACTGTCACACCCACTTGACAAAAGCACTGAATGAGCACTGCACAACAACACTCATGGTTTCAGGTGGTAGCACCCCTGCCCCTCTCTTTGAGGCTTTATCTTTATCAGATTTAGACTGGAATAATATTCGGGTTGCCCTGGTTGATGAACGCTGGGTTGATCAAAACCATTATGCCAGTAACGAAGGACTTATCGATCGTTCATTACTTATAAATAACGCCCAGCAGTCCATATTCACCGGCATGAAGACAAAGGCTACCAGTGCCACTGAAGGCGTTGCAGAAACAGAAGCATCATACCAGACATTACCAAAACCGTTTGCGATCACCCTGCTGGGGATGGGAAGTGATGGTCATACGGCCTCTTTGTTCCCCCATGCTGATGGATTGTCTGAGGCATTAAGCGAAGGAAACGAGCAACTCACTGCGGCGATTAATGCCAAACCCAGCAAAGTCACAGGCTCAAATACTGAACGCTTGACTCTGACCCTCTCCGGTCTGCTTCATTCGGAACGTTTTATTTTACTATTGACTGGCGAAGAAAAACTGGTAACGTTTCGGGAGGCGATGACTGAAGGCCCCATAGAAGATATGCCTATCCGAGCGTTGCTTCGGCAAAGTAAAGTACCATTCGAACTGTATTGGGCCCCTTGATATATCTGACACCTTTACCTTCCAATAATGAGGTGAGTTTCCAGCGAAACCCACTGATGCAACCGAAAGGAGGAATGCAATATGCACCCCGTACTGGAAAAAGTCACTAAAGAAGTCAATGAACGCAGTCGCCAATCTCGCGCAACTTACCTTGCCCGCATTGACACCGCCATGGATCAGGGGCCCCATCGTTCCAAGCTAGCTTGTGGTAATCTTGCCCATGGTTTCGCTGCTTGCGCCGCCAGTGAAAAAACCGATTTGGCGCAAACCCAAAAAGCCAATATCGCTATCATTTCTGCATACAACGATATGTTGTCTGCTCACGAGCCCTACAAGGATGCGCCTTCTTTAATCAAGGACGCAATAAATGAATCAGGTGGTATCGCCCAGTTTGCTGGTGGTGTTCCGGCAATGTGTGACGGTGTCACTCAGGGTCAACCCGGAATGGAACTGTCATTATTCAGTCGTGATGTAATCGCCATGGCTACCGCAGTGGGTTTAAGCCACAACATGTTCGATGGAGCACTATATCTTGGCGTCTGTGACAAAATAGTACCAGGCCTCCTTATAGGCGCTTTGAGTTTCGGCCATCTCCCCGCAGTGTTCGTACCTGCAGGGCCTATGCCCAGCGGTCT
This sequence comes from Methylococcales bacterium, assembly GCA_036480195.1. Classification (GTDB taxonomy): domain Bacteria; phylum Pseudomonadota; class Gammaproteobacteria; order Methylococcales; family JAZGGE01; genus JAZGGE01. The sequence goes on along the minus strand of JAZGGE010000127.1, from coordinate 3,409 downwards.
GCCGAACAAGGAAAAAGTCCGTATCCGCCAACTTTATGCAGAAGGGAAAATCGGTCGTGAAGAACTACTGGAGTCGGAATCAAAATCCTATCACAGTGCCGGAACCTGTACCTTTTACGGGACTGCCAACAGCAACCAGATGATGGTTGAAATTATGGGCCTACACTTGCCTGGCAGTTCCTTCATTAATCCTTACACCCCGCTCCGTGACGAACTTACAAAAGCAGCCGCAAAACAAGTATTGAAATTTACCGCGCAGGGTGATGATTTCCGGCCATTAGGCCATATGATTGATGAAAAAGCGATATTGAATGCGCTGGTGGGTTTATTAGCAACTGGTGGCTCAACCAACCATACCATTCATTTGATTGCTATCGCCCGCGCTTCCGGAATAGTCCTTAACTGGGATGATTTTGATAATCTTTCCAAAGCAGTCCCGCTGTTAACCCGTATCTACCCCAATGGCCAGGCAGATATCAACCATTTTCAGGCTGCCGGTGGCATGGGAGTACTCATTAGTGAACTCCTGGAAAATGGTCTCTTGCACGAAAGCATTTTAACCGTGGCCGATCAACGCGGCATGAAAAACTACACCCAGGAACCAAAACTAACAGATGGAAAACTGACTTGGATCTCGTGCCCTGAAGCGTCTTTGGATAATGCGGTTATCAGCTCCGTCGAACAACCCTTTGCTACCGGGGGCGGCTTGCATGTCATGCGCGGCAACTTAGGCAGAGGTGTAACCAAAATCTCTGCTGTCGCAGTGGAACATCAGATTATAGAGGCTCCGGCAATGGTATTTGATGACCAGAATGATATGGTTGACGCCTTTAAAAGGGGCGAACTGGAAAAGGACTTTGTCGCAGTAATCCGCTTCCAGGGACCAAAATCCAACGGGATGCCTGAGCTACACAAACTCACCCCTCCCTTGGGTGTATTACAAGACAGAGGTTTCAAAGTCGCACTTCTGACCGATGGCCGTATGTCCGGTGCATCAGGTAAGGTCCCCTCCGCCATCCATATGTGTCCGGAATGTGCTGATGGTGGGCCATTAGCAAAAGTTCACAATGGTGATATGATTCACCTCAACACCCAAACCGGTGAAATCAACGTCTTGATAGACAAAGCTGAGTTCGACTCCCGTGTTCCCGCTATCAATACCACAAAGAACCACCACTATGGCATGGGACGCGAATTATTTGGCGCTTTCCGTCAAGGCGCATCTTCTGCTGAAACAGGCGCGAGCAACTTGTTTGCTATTGATTAGAAAAATTGTTTGGAACTTACAATGACTGCAACCATTAAAGAAATCATGAATACATCACCCGTTATACCGGTGATGGTCATTAACTCGCTTGAACAGGCTGTCCCACTGGCGAATGCACTGGTTGAAGGGGGTCTAAACGTACTGGAAATTACGATGCGCACCCCGGTTGCCCTCGATGCCATCAAAATAATTAAAGCTAAAGTCCCCGGCGCAATCGTAGGCGCAGGAACGGTAATCAACGTAGAAACGCTAAAGCAAGCCATTGCCGCGGGCTCTGAGTTTCTGGTTAGCCCTGGCGTTACTGAAATTCTAATTAATGCGGCTCTCCAAAGCGGTATCCCCATTTTACCGGGCGTCACCAGCCCTGGCGACGTCATGCGCTTATTGGAAAAAAGCATCACTGAAATGAAGTTTTTCCCTGCCGAAGCTGCAGGTGGTATCCCGATGCTTAAATCCATTGGCGGTCCATTGCCCCAGGCGACCTTCTGTCCAACCGGCGGTGTTAACCCTAAGAATGCACGCGATTACCTGGCATTAAAAAACGTAGCTTGCGTGGGTGGCTCCTGGATGGCCCCGACTGAATTGGTGGATACGGGAAACTGGGATGAGATCAGAAGCCTTGCCGCAGAAGCAGCAAGTATAATCTCATAACCGCAACGACCTACATTTCACACTGTAAACGGGCATTCTCGTCACGAAACATTTTTCCATTTAATGTTGCAGCCCATGCTGGGAATTTGCTCTTCGCCAACAGGTTTTCCTGAAACCAGATTGTCGAGGGCGTTGCGTAGGTCTTCACCTGACAACGGTGTATCATTTTTGGGTGTTGCACCGTCTAAACGCCCTCGATAAACACAGGCTAAATCCGCATCAAATACATAAAAATCAGGTGTACACGCAGCCAAATAAGCTTTGGCTACTTCTTGGCTTTCGTCATATAGATAAGCAGAGAATGGCCGCCCCCAATCCTCCATCATAGTTTTCATCTTGTCGGGTGCATCCTGAGGATAATTTTCAATATCATTGGCACTGATAGCAATAGTATTAATGCCTTGTTTTTCATAATTTCTGGCGATATCGATTAATTGGTCTTTAACATGAATGACATAGGGGCAGTGATTGCAGATAAACATCACCAGCGTACCCTTCTCTCCCTTTAATTCCTGTAACGTCTGATTCACGTCAGTAATGGTGTCGGGTAAACAAAAATCGGGAGCGATTGTGCCTAAAGGCATCATATTTGAAGGTGTTACTGCCATACGTCCCCCTAAAGCTGATTCAAATTAGTATCATCATAACGTATGACTAATAAGAACCCAATTGGATTATTGGACTCAAAATAGATTTCACTCGCTGCGGTTTCTATTCTCGGATAACCTCCTAATGGAAGAGTAACGGAAACAATCTGTTGTATGATCATTCACCATCCCCACCGCTTGCATAAATGCGTAGCAAATTTTTGAGCCTACAAATTTAAAACCCCGTTTTTTTAAATCCTGGCTCATGGCGTCCGATTCTGGAGTAAGTGTAGGCACATCCTCCAACCGTTGCCAGGCGTTTTGGACAGGTTGGCCGTTTACGAATTGCCACAAATAATGGCTAAAACCTGGAGGGGCCGCCTGAATTGAAAGCATGGCTCTGGCGTTGGTAACTGCGGCACTTATTTTTAATCGATTACGAACGATTTCAGGATTGGTTAACAACTCGGCAATTTTGTCCGAATCATAGGCTACGATTTTTTGTGGATCAAAATGGTCGAAAGCTTCCTTATAGCCTTTCCGCTTTTGAAGGATAGTTTTCCAACTTAACCCGGCCTGAGCGCCCTCGAGTATTAGCATTTCGAAGAGTTTGTGGTCATTATGAACCGGTATTCCCCATTCTTCATCATGATAGGCGATATAAAGCGCGTCGTTGGGTGGAACCCATGCGCATCGATGCTTAGTCATTATTCGTTTTACTCAAATTATCCAGTGAAGACAATACGAAGTTACAATGTCGCATCAAATTGTACCTGACCTCAACCTGGATCCATGAGTCCATGACGACACAGAGTACAAGCTTTTGTTTCCACAGTGGTTCAAAAAATACCCGCTTAACCGATGGGTGAAGCTAAGATTTTTTGATTCCACTGTGAAACCAATA
>JAZGGE010000126.1:0-2683 GCA_036480195.1 Methylococcales bacterium | reverse complement strand
TTCTTTCGCTATTTCCGGGCTACTCTCAAGATGTAGATTCATACATCTGAGTATAGTCAGGAAAATAGCCTAGACGGTTACTACGAAAAAAATTGAAGCGGGTTTGCTATCGCAGATTTAGTCCAACCATTTATTCACAGGCAAATTCGCCCCGCTATCGTGATATCAACCGACAATTCAGGCAAATTCGCCTTGCTACCTTTCCTAGGTGCATTTGCCCTGATATCCAGGTAATACCCAATAATCCTGGCAAATATGCCTATACTTATCGATATCAATTCAGAGTCTATTTTCTATCCAGCATCATGTCAACACGCTCCAATCTAAAACTTTTAGATGAAGTCAGACAGCGAATACGTATAAAGCATTACTCCATTCATACCGAGCGGAGTTACTGCGATTGGATTCGGCAATTCGTCAAATTTCATAGGTTAGCTGATAAATCCGAGCTTCTGGTCAATAGCGAAGGCAAAATGGAGGCTTTCTTGAGTTATCTTGCAATGGAACGTAATGTTGCTGCTTCAACTCAGAATCAAGCGATGAGTGCTTTGATCCACCCTCTCAAAACGGGCATTCTTGAACGCGAAAGGTATAATAACGTGCATTTGTCCAGGGATTTGATGCTCCCTATTTATCCCGGTTGGAAATTCAATTTACAAAGTTGTTTGGCGGCATGCAACTGACCGGTCAAAAGTAGTTTTTTTAGCGTTTTAATACGCTGCATGTAGGTCTCCGTCAAATTTCCAAAAGCTTCCGGAAGGTACCGGCGTTCCAGACGCGAAAGTTGGCCATCAAATGCCGCGGCGATGCTTAATAGATCCAGGAGAAAGTAACGCTCTGTATCTGAAACTTCATTTAATATGTTCAGGAAAGCTTGCCAGTCGTCATAGGTGCAATCTTCCTGTGCGTCGAAAGTCTGACAAAATCTGGAGAGAAGCATTAGCATATTTGGATGATAATTTTGGGTGAGCACCATCATAGTTGCTACTGCTCTAATGGCTCCTTCTTTAGCCTTGGGCGAAAGTTTTTGATTGAATTGTGGTGTTAATACTTCGAAAATCAAGTGTTGCGCCAAGCGGTGACCAAATAGTCGCAGCCGTGCTTCACGTGCCACTCGATATAAAACAACAGCGTCCCAAATGCCTGTTACCGGGGCTGCAATCCAGGTAAACCCCATGCGCAGCCCGGCTTTACCTGTTAATCGCCTGAACAGAAACTTTGCTGCAACACTGGTCATTATGACTTTAGCTTTGTACAGAAGCCCGACTAGAAACAATCGCGATGTGGAAACGAATTTAAGGGGGTCAATTCCCAGGTAGTGAACGACTGGATCGGGGATTTCCAATGCCGCTCTAGCCAACAGATTCGGTACCGCATCATCTCCCGGTAGTAATGGATCGTCATCAGCAAGGTGATGTCCGGTGAGGTGTGACAAGTCGTGAACTGTCACCAAGGCAATCCAGAACAGGACTGCAAATTCGATTAAGATCATCAGTAGGGTGATAGATCCCTGGAGAGCGTAATAGGTATAAGTATCCAGTTGATGCTGATACTTCCATTCGACCCAGACCGTTACCATGGTCGTTAAAACACCGATGGCAAATGCGATGATGATGCCGTTAAGGGTAATAGCCCGGGCTTTTGATACCATAACTTCATCGGAAGCCAGCTCGTGAATCCGGGTATTTTCTATGTCGCCAATTCCAGCTTGTTTGGCTAGACGTCTATAGTACTTTACCCCCAGTCGTTCGAGAATCCCTGGTGCTTTTGAACGAGTATAGGATGGGTCTTGATGATAAGGGCTATTTGTTGTTTCTGTAGCCATTTAGTATGAACTCACCGGTTGAAAGACTTAAGCTGGTGCTGCGCCAAATATACCGATGTGAAGCCAATACTATTTATTTTTGTTTTTTTTTCGTCGCTCGGCAAATTTGTCGGCTTCTTCAATTTTCCCATCGACAAAATCAATGAATTCATCAATATTCCCTTCGTTCAATGTTTCGAGAGGAACGATCTGGGCCACATCAAGCTCATAAAAGACAAATGCATACTTTCTTGTCCGTTCAGTACGCAAAATTTCATCCCATGGTGTGGTGCTTTCTCCTGTTGGAGATATGTCTACCAGAGCACTAGGCGTCGCCTTCAATGTGTGTATGCCCGTCATTGATTGCCACATGTCTTTGGTGTACATTTTTTTAACCTGTCCCGTTATGCCCCAGCGAATGTAGAACGGCGATGCAATCGCCCATATGATACCCACCATAGCAAGCATTACTGCGGTAACGACATCTTTATATATAGTCCAGGAAACTAGCGCCACTGCCAATAACACAAGAGGCAGGACGACTTTGTGCCGACGCAGTCCCTTTTTAAACGAATCGGTATTCTTAACTTGATGTTGAGTGAGTGCGGAAATATCTTTTTCTCGCATTTGGTAACGAATTTCTATCATTGTATTGTTTGGGTGCGAATGGTTGTTAAAGTCGTATGATTTCTAAGGCGTGCTGGATTGGTCGGGTTGGGTGATTTATCCCCCTCAGGGTTATCCTAGGAGGTTGTCCGAGAATAGAGAACCTACTGTGGAAAAGCCCATTTTGGCCAGATTTCCCGATCATTTTCGTTAAATAGCCTACTATTCGCCTCAAATGATCGAAAAATATGACTCAAAATGGGTTTCCCTCGC
>JAZGGE010000125.1:0-11010 GCA_036480195.1 Methylococcales bacterium | reverse complement strand
GCTATTTGGTGGTTTACTTTTTATATAAAAGGTTTGCCAATTGGGCAAATTCTTCCAGTTCCAGGGTTTCCGCCCGTCGCCCGGGCTCAATTCCCAGAGATGATATCTCTTCACTGGAAAATAGAGTTTTTAAGTTGTTTCGAAGGGTTTTTCTCCGCATAGAGAATGATTTCGAAATTACTTTTCGAAAAACCTCCAGATTATCGACCTCAATTGTAAATTGCTTGTGGGGTACAAGCCGAACTACAGCAGATATAACTTTGGGTGTGGGAGAAAAACAGGCAGGGGGGACTTCGAAGAGTTTCTCGATAGCTGAATAATATTGGGAAATTACGCTGAGTTTTCCATAACTTTTACAGCCGGGAACCGCGGTTAGCCGGTCGACTACTTCTTTTTGAAACATAAAATGCATATCTTCAATAACATGAGATTGTTCAAAGAGTCGAAAGATTAAGGCGGTCGAAATATTGTAGGGGAGATTGCCGACAATACGCAGTTTTTCGTTGGCTTTTGCTAAGGTTGAGAAGTCGAAGTTAAGTGCATCTTCTTCGTATAACGTAAAATTATTAGGGGATTCGAATTTATTTCGGAGGTAAACCACGAGGTCACGATCCAGCTCAATCGCATCTAATACACCCCCACTTTCGAGTAGTGACTGAGTCAGAGCACCTTTGCCAGGTCCTATTTCTACCAGGTGATCGCTTGAACGGGGAGCGATCGATTCGATGATTTTATAGATAATATTTTCATCGGTTAGAAAGTTCTGACCGAATCGCTTTCTGGGTCGAAAACTCATTGAACGGAACTACTGTTGTCCGTGCTAGCCATTTTGGAGGCATATTGGATCGCAGCTATCAAGCTTGAGGGGTCTATTTCGCCGGTTCCCGCTAAGTCAAGCGCTGTACCATGGTCTACGGAGGTACGGATAATAGGTAGGCCCAATGTAATATTGACAGATTGGCCAAATCCTAAGCTTTTTAAGACCGGGAGGCCTTGGTCATGGTACATCGCTAGAATAACATCTGCCTGATCAAGGTACTTTTTTGTAAACAAGGTGTCCGCAGGAAGCGGGCCGACTATATTGAGGTTTTGGTTTCGTAGTTTTTCGATAACAGGGGAAATAATTTCAATTTCCTCCATACCAAGATGTCCCCCTTCACCCGCATGGGGATTTAGGCCACAGACTAGAATACGCGGTTTCTGAACCGAAAATCGATTGACTAGATCTCTTTCAAGAACCAATAGCGTTTTTTCCAATCGGTCTTTGGTAATATTTTCACTCACTTTACATAGAGGAAGGTGGGTTGTTACCAGAGCAACGCGTAAAAGGGGTGCGGATAGCATCATGACGGGGTAACCGCCGGTGAGTTCAGCAATGTATTCAGTATGTCCGGAGAAGGGGGTGCCTGCATCATTGATATTCGCTTTGTGTACCGGACCTGTGACTATTGCATCGAATTGCCTTTCCAGGCATCCTTTGACGGTTTTCGATATAGAGTCGAGCACATAATGAGCATTTTCTGTCAGTAAAACACCTGGGGGATTGCGAACGTTTAATTGGCTCGGTAGGATTTCTATTGAACCTGCTTGATGTTTTTGTCTCGGTTGTGAATCTTCATAAATTGAGATCTTCAGATTCATCCCAAGTAGTTTTACTCGGGCTTGTATTAATTCCGGATCGGCGGCGACTAGAAGCTGGCAGGGAAAGGACTGGCTGTTGGCCACTAATGCACAAAGATCAGGGCCAATACCTCCAGGTTCTCCTGGGGTAATAACAATGCGTGGAAGGTATATTATTTCTTATTCCTCTAACCGGTTTTCAATAAAGGCTTCATCGCGAAGGCGGCGCGTCCATAATTCGGTTTCTTCCTCAATTTTACGACTACGAATTGCATTTCGAGCTTGAGTTTTTTTGTATTCTTTCGTGTTATCACGTTCTTCCCGGCCAAGTACCTGAATGATGTGCCATCCGAATTGGGTTTGTATCGGTTCGCTGAGTTGGTCAATTTTCAGCTCAGCCATTGTTTTCTCAAATTGAGGAACGAGTGCACCTGGACTAACCCATCCTAAATCGCCCCCTTTTAAAGCGGATGCTTTATCATCTGAATTAGCACGTGCCAGAGTGGCAAAGTCATCCCCTTCGAGTATCCGGTTTTTCAATGCTTTTAACCTGTTTTGTGCTTCGTCATCGTTAACTAATTCGTTTGTTTTGATCAGGATATGGCGAGCCTGAGTTTGGGTGATAAGATGTTTCCCTTTTCCTTTTACATCGAGGAGTTTAATAATGTGAAAGCCACTTGGACTGCGTATGGGGCCTTCAATATCCCCGGTACGCATTTTTGCGATGACATCAATTAAAAGTGTTGGGATTTGGCTAAGCTTTCGCCAGCCCAAGTCACCGCCACTCAAAGCTTGAGGACCATCAGATATCCTCATGGCAGTTTGTTTGAAATCTGAGCCATTCTTGAGGTCTTGAAAGGTTTCTTGTGCCTGTTCCCTGGCTTGCTGGATTTGTGTGGGCGATGAGTTTTCCGCCGTCGAGATTAAGATGTGGGCAAGATGATATTGGGCGTTTCGCTCTTCGGCATGCTTGCCCTGGGTTTTGAGATAATCTGTAACCTCCCGGTCACTTACTTTTATGCGGCTTACGATTTGACTATGCCTTAGCCGGTTAAGGGTGATTTCAGTGCGAACCTCATCAACAAACTTTTCATAGGGAATATTATCTTGCTTCAGAGTTTCCTTAAATTCTTGTTGGGAAAGGTTGTTTTGCTGCGTGATTTCCGTTAAAGATTGCTGAAGTGTTTCATCATCGACTTGAATCCCGAGACGTTTGGCTAACTGCAATTGTAACTTTGTTTGGATTATCCGCTCCAGTAGTTGGCGCCGGATAACATCGGGGGGTGGCATTGGGGTGTTATTCGCCTGAAGCCTTGTCGTAAAAGTATGGACTTGTTCATTTAGCTCACTTTCCAAAATAACGCCATCTTCAACGACTGCAGCAATTCGATCAATCGCTTCAGTTGCCAAGGTTGTTTTTGAAGGGATTAATAGACTGAATATTAGCGTGTAGAAAGCAAAGGTACTGGCTACAGCTGCATGTTTTGACATTGAAAGAAAGGCAAGAAAGAGGGTAGACATATTTAAGACTTTTGCGGGTACCATTTAAGTTAGGGATAGAAACTGATTTAAGTCGTATGATTATACCTTTCGCGATCAAGAATACCCATTTCAACCTCTAAACGGGCATTCTTGAATGCGAAAAGTATATTAAACCTGGATCCGTGAGTCCATGGTGGCGTAGAGCACACGTTCTTGTTTCCACAGCGGTTCAAAAAATGCTCGCTTAACCGATGGGTGAAGCTAAGATTTTTTGATTCCACTGTGAAACCAATATCTTGCACTCTACATCCACCATGGACTCACGGATCCAGGTTAAAGTTCGGGGGGTTCGTATCCCGGTAAGCTTAACATTAGAAACTCATCAACTTTATGCCCGAAGCTGGTAAAACCTTTTAACTCAAGCTGCACGAAAATTTCTGTATTGGCTTTACTGTTGATGTCATTAACATAGTGTCTACCGAGTATCCGGAATCGCCAACAGCAACTTTCTTTCTCGAAACCAGCGAAACTTTCCAACGTCAAATTCTGAAAAAATGAATATTGCCAACGACCAACAAAGTGCCAATCACGAAAAAGTGGCCACCGCAATGAAACATCCGCTTGATCAATCTTGTTCCTATCTATATCGGTTTGATCAATCCTGTTTCCGTTAATAGTGGATTCACTCCTGCGATAACGGTACCCAATATTAAAAAGCGAGTTGTCCTTACCCCAGTAGTGGAGTGAGGCGTGTCCTTTCTGGGTGTTGCTTTGGTGAGGATTCCATTCAAGACCGGAGCGAAGACTCCATTCGTTAGTCAATGTGACATTGAGTTCACCGATAAGATTGGATGTCTGTGTCGGAGCAGGTTTTGTTTCTGGTGTAAGGCCGACATCCTGGTCTTCAAAATAGATGATCGTTCCAAGGCTCGCCGATATGCGTTCCCGTCCGGTTTCGGATTCCAATAATCGGGAGGTCATTGCGACCGAAAGCTGGTTTGCATCACCAATTCTGTCCGCGCCGCTAAACCGGTTTTCCCGAAACAGTTGAAAGAAGTTAAAATCATATTCACTGGTATCGAAGAGTGGGATGCGATCTTGTCCCTCTTTTGGGATGTATAGATAAAAAAGTCTGGGTTCCAGAGTCTGAAGAAATGCGCTATCACCTAGTTTGGTGTTCCTCTCAAAAAACACGCCGCTATCCAGAGAAGCGATAGGCAATGTGCGTTCGATCGTGGCATCATTTCCTGATTCCTGATTATCAAGCCAATACTGGGTATGCTGTAAAGTGAAACTCGGTGTAAAAAATGTTGCAGCAGTTTCGATGGGAATACTAATCTTTGGTTTCAAGTCCAAACGTTTGCCTGTCAGGGTATGCTCTCGTTCGAAATAGACGAACTCGCTGTCAAAGCTAAATCGCCCATAATTTTCCGTAATCCGTTCATCCATATTCAATAACAGTTGCGGGAGGCGGCGATAGGGTTTATCCGTGTCATTTATCCTTCGGTCTATAGTTTGATAGTTTTCGAGCCGTGCCAGCATGGAAATCCCGGCAGTGTTGTATCGTAAATTAGCCTCACTTCTAATATGCCGTGTATCTGAAAATGAAAGTGTATTCACCAGCTCATCAATATAGCGTTTGTCAGATACGAAATTGAGATCCATATCTGCGGTAATATTATTGGTGAATTTTGTAGCATTTCGAAAGGATCCTGCGGCCCTGAGCTTTTCTGCTTTCACATCGTAGGGTAGAACTTCCAGATTAATTTGTCCTGCAGATCGTTCTGTTAAATATCTGAACTCTCCCCCGAGTAGCATGCCTCGTTCGGACAGAATACGTGGGGCAAATATGGCATCGTAGTTGGGGGCAATATTCCAATAGTACGGGATGCTGATATCAACGCCGTTTTCTTTAGAAAAACCAAAGGATGGTGTCAATATGCCTGATGTTCGACGGTCATCTATTGGAAACCATAGTGCAGGGGTGTATAGAATTGGCACCCCTTTAAAGTTTAGCCAAGCATTCTTCGCGCTTCCCGAGCCACTTTTCTTATTCAGCTTCAGGTATTCGGCTTCAAGTTCCCAATCTTGATTTCCAGGTGGACAAGACGTGTAAACAACATCATTGTGTCGAGTCACGAATTTGCCATCCAGATAGGTAACCCGTGATCTTCCTCTTCCGGCCGGAACTCTGTCATGGCTGATGAAACGGGTATTACTCAAACGTCCTTTGTTACTGTCTAAATGAATAAAAGCACTATCAGCGGCTAGAACTGTGCCGTGTTGGAAGTAAGAGATTTGGCCTTGAGCGTTAGCGGTATCGGCGATAGAGTCATAGGTCAGGTGGTGAGCAATGATTCGTTGGTCGGCTCGGTGCAGATCAACATTGCCAAAGAAAGTGGCAATTTCATTTTCATAGGCTTCCACAGAGTCGGTGTCGACTTCGATAGAAGACGTATCCCTAAGGGATTTATCGAAGGGTGGCAAGGCGGAATAGGTTCCACCGCAATATTCCCAGGGGTCGTGGTCGAGGGAATTAACAAGATTTCTGAATACTGTCTCGTCTTCTGAAGTCAATACAGCCGACAGCACAGATGTGTTTTCAATTGTTCCTGTTGGGCTTGTAGCTTCTCCAGTTTGGTTACAATCCCATCCTTGATTATGAATGTCTGGTTGACAGTGCCACCCCGGTTGTTTGGCTAGGATCGGAAGTTTAGCTGGGAATTTCGGCACGGTGGTGGCGGGAGAGGCAGAATTTTTTTTAGTTTGATTTGGTTTTTCTGGCTTGTCTCCAATTACAGGTTTTTGGGGTTTTGAAACACAGATCCATTCACCGTCGATTTCTCGGCAATCCCAGTCCGATTTCGCGGCAACCCAACTGGGGGAAATACCCAACGCGCTGGTTAAAATAAAAATCAGCTGAGGATGGTAGGGATTCCAGCGTTGGTTCATATCAGTTAGCGCAAGCGAGTTGGAATCGCATACAATAATACGACTATCAGGTTTGTCATTAGACGACGGAATGCGAGAGAATGGGAGTTGTAAAAAAAAGCGGAAAGCAGGAATCGATAAAAGATATTTTCTGGCTTGGCTTGAATTGAATCTGGATACTCAAAGTACTGGCTTCCATTCTGTTTTATACGAACGATCTGGTTATTCTACCTGATCAGTGAGGCCAATCGAGTATAAAAAACGTTATCTTTTTTATTTTTACGAATAAAAAGAAAGGGGACTGCAACGAAGGGAACTAATGACAGGAAAACCAGCTGAAAATGATCCGCGGTTGTGCGCTATTGAATATTGGCTGCGACATGATATCGGGTTTAATTACCAAAGCATTGAATCGGCTTCGTCTGATGCCAGCTTTCGTCGCTATTTTCGTGTGGTTGCTGGAAATAAGACTTCCATCATCATGGATGCGCCACCGCAACAGGAAGATATTCGGCCATTCGTAACTATTGCTGGATTGTTGGCGACAGCGGGTATTCACGTTCCTACTATTGTTCACCAGAGCAAAGACCAAGGTTTTTTGTTGATCAGTGATCTTGGCCAGGACTGCTATCTGGATTCTTTGGATGGAAATACCGCGGAAACACTATATCGGGATGCGATGGAGGTATTGGTTCAGATGCAAACACGGGTTAACATAGAAAATGTTGGTTTACCGATTTATGGTGAACCACTTTTGCGTAGCGAGTTGAAAATATTTCGGGAGTGGTTTCTTGAAAAGATGCTTCGCATCAAGATTGAGCCAGCGACCGAATCATTGCTTGACCAAGTTTGGACAGTCCTGATTAAATCCGCCTTGTTACAACCTCAAGTTTTTGTTCATAGAGATTACCATTCCAGAAATCTGATGGTTGTGCCTGTAAATAACCCCGGCGTGCTTGATTTCCAGGATGCGGTCATCGGCCCGGTAACTTACGATGTTGTTTCGTTATTGCGGGATTGTTATATATCCTGGCCGGAGGAAAAGGTCACTGAGTGGCTTTCGGAATATCGGCATATCCTTAAAGATGAAGGGTTAGAGATCGAAGTTGGCGATGACTGCTTCCAAAAGTGGTTTGACCTAATGGGATTGCAGCGCCACCTGAAGGCGACTGGCATTTTTTCGAGACTCAGTTTGCGTGATGGAAAAATAGATTATTTAAAGGATATTCCGCGTACATTAAAGTATATTGAGGAGGTATGTTCCCGGTATCAAGAATTGAAGGCATTTCAACGCTTACTTCAAGATATAGTCGTACCCAGATTTGAAAGGAGTGCAGATTCTATATGAAAGCAATGATACTGGCTGCTGGTCGAGGTGAACGACTTCGACCGATGACAGATCATACCCCGAAACCACTCCTGCCTGTTGCCGGTCGACCTCTTATCGAATATACAATCGCAACTCTGGAAAAGGCCGGATTTATCAATATTGTCATTAATCTGGCTTATCTTGGGGAGAACATCAGGCAAGCGTTAGGGGACGGGGAACATTTAGGCGTCTCTATTGAATACTCTAATGAAGCGGAAAAACGTCTTGAAACAGGAGGTGGAATTTTTCATGCCTTGCCAATTCTAGGAAATGAACCGTTCCTGGTTGTCAATGGTGATATTGCAACCAACTTTCCCTTTGCTCAGGTTTCCGCTTCAATTGACGGCTTAGCCCATTTGGTTCTGGTTCCAAATCCAGACCACCATCAGAAGGGCGATTTTGCCTTGGACGGTAAGATTGTGGAACCCGATGGAGAAAATTGCCATACCTTTTCCGGAATTGGCATCTATCATCCTGATCTATTTTCGAGCTGTACACCGGGCAGATTTCGTTTAGCGCCCTTGTTGCGGCAAGCGATGATAGACCGAAAGGTAACGGGGGAACTATATGAGGGGTTTTGGACAGATGTTGGTTCTCTAGAGCGTCTTCAATTGCTTGAGGATCAGATAAGCGAAGGCTTATTTCCTGCCATTTAGTCGAGCTTCTTTTGTAGGAGCGGCTAAAGCCGCTTTTACTACTAAAGATGTCACTATAAATTACACAAAATCAAGCGCTATATATACCTCTCACGTTCAAGAATACCCATTTTCAGCACGCATCTTTTCGCGAAGGATGTCGTTGTAGAAGCTTGAAAGAGATGACTCTTCCTGCACTTCTACGCCTAGCCCTCCGCGAAAATCTACCCGCTCAAAACGGGCATTCTTAAACGCGAAAGGTATAGGTAAGAATAATATTGCAGACAGAAAAAAGCCCGCATGAAGCGGGCGTTATTTAAACTTTCTTCTTTTTATTATTGTTTAAACAAGTGCGTGTGTGTTATTCCTCGCTGTATAACGCGATGCATAACTCTTTATTATAATTATTATAATTAGCGCTCCTTGCTATATAGACGATTCGTCAACGTCGTTCCTTAAAAGCTGGCCGTAGTTTAAGACCTACTTTTGCAAATGTCCACACTTTTTTTTAAAAACCTTGTTTTATAAAGGCTTCGGTGTGACGGACCAATTGACTCAGGTAGAATAGGGAACTCTTCTTGTAAAATCTAGAGCTCTAACCCGATGAGAGTTACCGTAAAAAATAGTCATTCAAGAATTATAATGATTGCCTTTGTTTGCTTTAACTGGTGTGTTGAACTAGCTTTCGCAGAACCAAAAACGGTGAGCATTGCTTATCTAAGCCAGGAATTGGAGGTTCCGTCTGCGCTCTCTAATCTGGATCCGGTTATCCAGGATGGTGGAATCCAGGGGGCTCTTCTAGCGATTAAAGATAACAATACCACGGGACAATTTACCGATCAGAAATTCCTCTTGGAGGAATTTCGAATACCTCTACGGGGCGATGTTGATGATGTTTTTCGAAAGATCGTCGCCAAGGGTTATCGATTGGTCATAGCCAACCTGACGACAGAAAATTTAAGAAAACTCCAGGCACTGCCAAAATTTGACGGTATACTGGTATTTGATGCAGCGACAAGAGACGATGAGTTTAGAAACGCCACATGCCAACCGAACCTTCTGCACATGCAGCCGAGTCGGGCAATGCGTACAGATGCTCTTGCGCAGTATTTCGTTAAAAAGCGCTGGACCACATGGTTAATTGTTACTGGACCGGAACCAGCGGATCTACTTTATGCTCAAGCAATACGCCGATCTGCGAAAAAGTTTGGTATTAAGATTATTGAAGAGAAGCGATGGGATCATACTTATGATGCTCGTCGTACGGCACAATCAGACGTTCCGGTTTTTACCCAGAATACCGTTGACTACGATATTTTGATGGTTGCTGACGAAAAGGGAATGTTTGGAGAGTATTTGGCGTATCGGTCATGGACGCCTCAATTGATTGCAGGTACTCAGGGATTGGTAGCTACGTCCTGGCATCGAACCCATGAGCAGTGGGGTGCAGTTCAGCTACAAAACCGTTTTCGGGAGCAAGCAGGCCGGTGGATGGCCGAAGAAGACTACGGAGCCTGGCTGGCTGTGCGAGCGATTGGAGAATCTGCAACGCGTTCCCAGTCGGTGGAATTTACAAAGATCAAGAAATTCTTGCTGGGTAAAGAGTTTACGTTGGCCGGTTTTAAGGGAAAAAAACTCACATTTCGATCGTGGAACGGTCAACTCCGTCAGCCTGTTTTGCTGGCTGCTGCACGTTCTCTGGTTGCTGCTCCTCCTCTGGATGGTTTTCTTCATCCAACCAATGAACTGGATACCCTCGGCTATGATCAGCCAGAATCATCCTGTGGTTCTACAGAAAATCTTACCGGCGTTAAGCCTGAGCTGCGATCTGGGCAAGCTAACGTTGAATCTAAGCAAGGATTTTCCTTGTGGTGGGAAAAATTAAAGAAAAAGTTACAAAGAGCGAATTGAATTCTATGAAATATCCATTAGGTTGCCTGATTCTGCTATTTTCCATCAGTATTGATTCTGCGAGAGCCGAGACTGTTTTTGTGACCCTTGAGAAAGATAATGCTTTGGCCGTTGTCGATGGAGAATCCGGACAGCTTCTTAAGACGATAAAAATTGGTCAACGGCCACGGGGCATTATCATGAGTAAGGACAATAGTGCGCTTTATGTTGCCGTCAGCGATGATAATACTATTCAAGTGATTGATTCAAATAGTTACCAAGTTGTTGGTAATTTGCCTTCCGGAGAGGATCCTGAAACATTCGCATTAGATCCGGCAGGTCAACGGCTTTATGTTTCTAATGAGGACGATAATCAAGTCACAGTGATTGATATCCAAAGCCAACAAGCGATCAAAATGATTTCGGTCGGTGTAGAACCGGAGGGTATCGCTACTAGCCCGGATGGGAAATGGGTAGTGAGTGCTTCGGAAACCACAAATATGGTGCACTGGATCGATCCAAAAACTTTGGCTATTGCCGATAATACGCTGGTTGATCCTCGTCCCAGAGCGGCAGCATTCACCGATGACAGCAAACAGCTGTGGGTTTCATCAGAAATTGCCGGGACGCTCTCGGTGATTGATGTATTGACTCGAAAAATCATTAAGAAAATCGGCTTCCAGATCCCCGGAGTCAGCCAGGAAAAAATACAACCCGTGGGAATCAAAATTGATAAAGAGAGACGTTGGGGCTATGTCGCCTTAGGGCCCTCAAATCGGGTCGCGGTAATCAATGCTAAGACATTTGCAGTAAAGGATTACCTATTGGTGGGGCAGCGAGTCTGGAATCTTGAATTCTCTCCCCACCAAAAGCGGCTTTATACCACCAATGGAGTCAGCAATGATATTTCCATTATCGATCTGGAAAAGCATAAGGTAACCAAGTCCGTTGGAGTGGGTCGCTACCCTTGGGGGGTTGCAGTCAAACCATGATGGAGGAAAGTGCCTTGCAGGTTGACGGGCTGAATTTTGCGTACGGTACAAAGATGGCGCTGAACGAAGTCAGTTTTAAGATCGATAAAGG
>JAZGGE010000124.1:0-2343 GCA_036480195.1 Methylococcales bacterium | reverse complement strand
GGGCACCATTTCCGGTCACATTACCTAAATTTCTACAGGAATTCTACATGCCTGAAAACGCTTCTTCAACGCCGGATTTCCGCGATTTGGCTCTTATCCACCCCGTGATGAAGGCGCTGGATGATGTCGGTTATGAAACGCCATCCCCCATCCAGGCATTGACGATTCCACATTTGCTTGCCGGAAAGAGTGTCGTTGGCCAGGCTCAAACCGGTACGGGTAAAACGGCAGCATTTGCGTTGCCGCTGCTGTCCCGAATTGATATAAAAAAGTCACATCCCCCCCAAGTGCTGGTTCTCGCCCCTACCCGTGAGCTTGCTCTCCAGGTTGCCGAAGCTTTCCAACGCTATGCCTCACATATTAAGGGGTTTCATGTACTGCCTATCTATGGAGGGCAGGATTATCGAAACCAATTGAAACAATTGAAACGTGGGGTACATGTCGTGGTGGGGACTCCGGGACGGGTGATGGATCATATGCGACGCGGGACTCTTGACTTGAGTGGGCTCAGTTGCCTGGTTCTTGATGAAGCAGATGAAATGCTACGGATGGGCTTTATTGATGATGTCGAATGGATTCTGGAGCAAACTCCGCCAGATAGACAAATTGCCTTGTTTTCTGCCACTATGCCTACCGTAATTCGTCGGATTGCGAAAAAGCACTTAAAAGATCCGGAAGAGATTACTATTAAAGTCCGGACAACTACCGCAGATACGATTCGGCAACGGTATTGGCTTGTTAGTGGAGTTCACAAGCTTGATGCATTAACGCGTATTCTTGAGGCGGAGCCTTTCGATGGGATTCTGATTTTCGTCAGAACCAAGAACGGCACAGTGGAGCTAGCGGAAAAGTTGGAAGCTCGCGGCTATGCCTGTGCTCCCTTGAATGGTGATATTCCACAAAACCAGCGTGAACGGAGGGTAAGCCAGTTAAAAACTGGGAAACTCGATATTTTAGTCGCTACTGATGTGGCAGCAAGGGGGCTGGATGTAAAGCGGATCAGCCATGTGATCAATTATGATATCCCCCATGACACTGAAGCGTATATTCATCGAATTGGCCGTACCGGTCGGGCAGGGCGAAGTGGTGAGGCAATCCTGTTTGCATCGCCACGGGAAAAACGGCTTTTGCGTAATATAGAAAAAGCGACGCGGCAAAAAATTGAGATGATGGAACTGCCATCAACCGAAACTATTAACGACAAACGTATTGCCCGTTTCAAACAACAAATTACTGATATCCTGGCTGCTGGAGACCTAGGGTTTTTCCATCAGCTAATCGAACAATACCAACAAGAACACGATATCCCTGGTCTGGAAATTGCCGCTGGATTAGCCAAACTGGTTCAAGGCGATAAGCCACTGTTGTTGTCCTCCAAGCCCAGAAAAACTAAAACCAAAACTAAACCGGAAAGTACGGAGAGGACATCGAATAAAGAACGTAAACCGGAAAGAAACAGTTCAAGACGTAGGGCGGAATCCAGATCTGGGCCAGAATCTAAACCTAAGGCAGGAATGGAGCGTTATCGGATTGAGGTGGGTCGTGATCATGGTGTCAAACCCAGTAATATCGTTGGTGCGATTGCTAATGAAGCAGGATTGGAAAGCGAGTATATCGACAAAATTTCCATTTATGATGATTTCAGCACAGTGGAGCTCCCAGAGGGGATGCCGCGAGAAATATTCCGGGCATTAAAAAAAGTTTGGGTTTGCGGTCAACAGCTAAAAATTTCCAGTATGGGGAAGCCAGAAAAACCATCCCGAAAAAACAAGTCAAAAGGCAAGGGTGGTTAGTGATGCTTGTAGGGGCCTTGTTGAGGATGATGCTCGTATTCTTAATATTATTTATTGGTAGGCTTGAGTATAACTCATAAGTAGGCTTAAATTCTGTTATCTGATAGGTTTAAGACTACAAATTTAGTGGTAAATATTCGATTGGCAAGACTATATTAAGGCGCAGTTGATTAATCAAGGATTGTAGATGCATCGTATTGACAAGGTTTAAATCTCATTCCTTTTATAGAGCGAGGGCGTACCGAATAGAATGGCTAAGGCTCGACGACGTCTGTGGCTTACGAACCCTACATATTTTTTCTCGATTTCGATATAATCTCTGATATTCAAGTGTTTGCAGGTTATGCAGCTTTTTTAGCTAGTTCGGTAACTTGTTTCTTCATGTAAAACACTTATCTTGTAGTCGGTTGCATACTAGGAGGCTGTCCGAGAATAGAGAACCTACTGTGGAAAAGCCCATTTTGGCCAGATTTCCCGATCATTTTCGTTAAATAGCCTACTATTCGCCTCAAATGATCGAAAAATATGACTCAAAATGGGTTTCCCTCGC
>JAZGGE010000123.1:0-4726 GCA_036480195.1 Methylococcales bacterium | reverse complement strand
GCTTGTGTTTAAAGATGTCATAGTTCTATATAGTCCCAGCAGTTGCTCTAAGTCTTTTCAATTATGAGATCTGATAATATCCTACAAATTAGGATCCCCTCAGTGAAAACTAGCTAAGTGGAAGATTTCTGTGGGTAAGTGGTTTTGTGGATAAGTTTTCTGACGAAAGATGGGAAAAGCGTAGTTACAATGCGTTTTGGTCAAGACTTTACATAGAGGTTTTCGGGTACTTCTCAAGAAACGATTCCAAATCCTCTCGCCTCGAGCAGATTCCCAGAATGCAATGGAATGTCGTTCGATTCAATCATTTTACCAATGCAGAAGGCATGTTTGGACTTTCCGGATTTACAGTTACTTTTTGCATTCTTGAACTAATACCTGGATCCGTGAGTCCAGGTAATAACCAAATCCATACTTCCATTGGTACAGCGCCAAGTAATACACTATCGCCCAAGACAAGCGCCCCTGTGAAACAGGTTCTGTTTTCGAATTGTACTTGAACCGGGCCGACATAAGGCACTGGGATATATTTACCATCCGCAGTTGTTACGTCACGTTGCTCTATTTCCTCAAGATTGAGTTGAACAGCGATATGATCCGGGATACATAGAGTGATTGCTCCCGTATCAACCAATGCATCCGCTATCAGAGGTTTTAACTGATCATCTTTTGGATTTGATAAGCTTATTTCTATATATACTAGCTCCATGACAGATCTTGATTGTAATTGTTCTCCGGAAAGGAGTTATGCTCCCTTTTGAATAAGCATTTTACATGAATTAGTCAAAACAAAGGAATTAGAAACGCAGGATCATGGATAGTACGTTCAACTTCGCAGATGGCCACTTTCCGGCTTTCTAAACCGATCAATAGATTTTTGAAAGAATATGAACACACTTTAGCGCTCAAAATTGAAGTGTGGAAAGTCTCTAATCGTATATATGAATACCGGCTTGTTCGTTCTATTTTGTTTCGAAATCGATTGCTGCAAGTAATTGTAATATGGATAATAATACACCGCCTCCATTTTTAGTCGGCAAAGTTTTAATGAAATTTTAACGGTAGTATCGTCATACCTAATGCATGTGCAGCTTTATTGAGTTTACAGTCAAAGCTTGCAAATAGCGTTGTTTTCGGCATTACTTGCAGGCTAATGGCTTCATATGCGGCAAGATGTATACCATCAAAGCCACGTAGCTCAAATTGATCGCATAGCAATCCTGCTCGTCGAATTAATATTTCCATGGGCTGAATGATATTGAACGATTGCCAATCTTTTTCCAATGCTTCGATGATTTGCAATTTTTGGGAAAGTTCAATTCGATTTTCGCGTTCAGTTCTGGCGAGAGCAGCTCGTAGCTCCGTGTACGCGATAAGATGAGGCCTACCTGTTCTGATTCAGCAACAGTTTTCTGAACTAATTCTGATCCGTCTCCTACGAAGGTATATATGTTTTGGCCAAGGACAATACCCCCGATTAACAAGTGTGATCGTTTGAAATACAGTATATTATTTTCCTAGCCACACCATTCAAATCAACCCAAATTGACCAAAAGAAACACCCAATGTTTGCACTAAAACGTCTAATCCTCATCGACTCCTACAAACCCGGCGCATTGCAGGAAATTCTCCTGGACGGACACACCAATCTAAATGGCGTCAATGGTGCGGGGAAAACCACCCTACTCAGGTTGGTACCGTTATTTTTCGGCGAAAGACCGGGACGATTGGTACCCAAAAGCCGTGTGACGGACAGTTTCGCCAAGCACTATTTACCTAACGAGTCCTCCTACATCATCTTCGAGTATCAGCGCGACAACCAAATCTGCATGGCCTTGATTTATGCGTCGCCCAACGAAGAGGGGCTTTGCTATAGATTTGTCGATAAGAAATTTGATCAGGACGACTTTTTGGAAAGACACAGTGATGGGGTCCTGGTTCCCATTTCCTGCCGGGATTTGGGGAGGCATTTCGCAAAACGCAGAATTAACTGCAGCAGTCAGTTGACTTCCTGTAGTGACTACCGCACGGTCATTCAGAATTTGCCCCATAAAAAAGGACAGGAACTTCGCCGTTTGATTGCCCGCTATAGTTTTTGCCATGGCCATTCCGGACGCAGATTAAAAGATATTGAAAAAATCGTCTCTGGTATGTTGATGCGTTCGACTGATTTCGCCGACTTGCGGGAAATGCTGGTGAATTGTATTGATGAGAACCGCGAATCAATTTCCCTGGATGTACAAATGGAAACCCTCGACAGTTGGCACAAGGAATACCGTGCTTTTCAGGAGACCGAAGCTGAACGCGATAAAGTCAGCGATCTGAACCGGCTGGAAAGCGATTTGCTACAGACTGAATCGAGCCTCACTGAACTACAACAACGATTGCAACATCTACTCGCCCACAATCAACAAGAAAAACAATTTAAGATTGAGGCCGGCGCAATTTGTTATCAACAGCTTGAATCCCTCAAATCAGACTGGGATAAAGCGGATCAGCGGCTGAAATCGGAATTAGCAACCATAAAAGCGGAACTCGCTCAGTCCAATAGGCAAAAAGAGAGCTTAGAAAAAGAACGGAACAATTGGGATAAACAAGATATTCAAGGGAAAAATAAGCTGTATGCCCGGTTGCAACAGATCAATGAAAGTCTGGAGCGTGAGCAGGAAAATTGCCAGCGGTTGATATCCCATGTCCAGGATATTGAAGCGGAGTTCAAGCGTTTGAAAGCTGAAAAAGAAAGGGATTTTTCTACGCGGCAGCATGGCCTTGAACTCGACATTCAAACCTATCGCAATCAGTCCGAAAAAAACAAATCAGAAGCCAGCCAGAAAGTTGAAAGGCAAAAGGATTTCCTGAGGGAAACCAGTCAGAAAGATCAGGAAGAGGTTAACCAAACATTAGGCGACTTACGCCAGCAGCTAGGTGTATTAAACGGAAAGATGGCGGAAATTCAGCCTGATCCCGCTTTGCTCGAAAGCCGCGAAATAAAATTGGCATTACGGGACGATTTCCAGCACCAGAAGCTGGAAGCGCAGGAAGCTATCGAAAAGATTAAAACCGAAATACGCGACAATCAAACACAGATTGATAACATCTTTAAAGAAAAACAGCACCGGGTCGAGGCCAAGCAATGCATCGCGGATACAATTGTGCAATTGCAGCAACAGCTAGATGCCGACGCTGACACATTGCTGGGCTTTTTACGTGAGAAACAACCCGACTGGGTGGCCAATATCGCCAAAACCATAAATCCGGAGTTGTTAGTTCGGAATGATTTGGAGCCGACGTTAATCGAAAACGAAAATGCATTTTACGGCGTGGCGTTAAATCTCGACGTGTTGACAGCCGACCAAGCCGCTAGTGAAGAAAAAATTCGGTCGGTTATTCTCGATAATGAGCATCAATTAAAACAACTACAACAGGACGACAACCAGAATGATGTGCACTTGGGTAGCCTGAATAAAACATCCGGCAATTTAAAGAAACAACGAAAAGGAGCGGATTTAAAACTTGGCCAGACAAAAACAAAATTGGAAAATCTGGGGGATGAATTGCTGTCGTTAAAGCAGCAGATAGACCACAGCAGAAAAAGTCGAAAACGAGAAATTGAGCGGCAAAAGAAGGAACTGAATCCACAAATCGAGCAAAGCAAAACTCAACTAGCTGAACTCAAACAACAGGTGCAAACAGAACTCAACGGTTTAAAACGGACATTAACGGATCGAATACTACAAATCAACAATGATACCGATAAGGAAGTG
Organism: Methylococcales bacterium; assembly: GCA_036480195.1. GTDB lineage: Bacteria > Pseudomonadota > Gammaproteobacteria > Methylococcales > JAZGGE01 > JAZGGE01. The sequence continues at coordinate 962 of JAZGGE010000123.1, read as the reverse complement.
AATCAAGTCCAACAGCTGATCGATCAAATCAACCAACAAAAAGGACAAGAACTGGCTCAACTGGATCAGCAACGTTTGAACAGCTTACAGGAAAAAAAAGTCGATACCGCAACCTTGGTCACTCTTGAAACAAAAATTGAGAATCTTAAATTTGAACGCTCTGCAGCAGAAAAGGCCGGGGTAGTCGCTCAAGATTACCAACGTTGGTTCGATAAGGAATGGTCGCAATATCCAAACTGGGTGGATAAAAGCAGGGACTATTCACATCAACATCAACGGCTCGGGACTCAACTCGAAAAGGAACAAAATCAATACCAACAGCAACGCCATTCCCTGGGAGAGGAATCAGAACAAATTAATCGCGGAATTCGAAAATTCGACAAGGAAATCGATACCATCAACCGCTTGTTGGAAGACTTGAATAATTATCCAAAACGGCCTGTTGATGGCGTAAGTTTCGATCATGCCCATAGCTTGTTATTGTTACAAACCGATTATCGAAAACTGACAGAACAGCATAAATCCCTGCGTAAAGAACTGGCTCAACTGATCAGCCATCTAAAACGTGTGCTCTCGCGCTTTCCCGGAACCCATCCCGCCCGCTATTTTGCCAGTGCGGAAAATGAAGTCGGGATCGATGGCGATGATAGCGAATGGCTAGTCCCTATCCAAAACTGGTATGACCAAGGTTCCGATGATAACAGACGTTGGCTGGTAATGCAGGCGCAGACCTTTGGCAGCTCAATCCGAAATTATCAGCAAGCTCTGGAACGCTTTGACCGAGGCATCGATTCTTTATCGCGGCGTTTGGCGGCTAACATCGACAGCAATATTCGCTTCGAAAAAATTGAAAGCATCCAGGGCCGATTAACCTCAAAAGTAACAACACTCGGTTATTGGGATCAAATAGTGGTATTCGTCAAGAATTTCGATGACTGGAGCAGAATCGGTGAAGGCCAGTT
>JAZGGE010000122.1:0-7601 GCA_036480195.1 Methylococcales bacterium | reverse complement strand
ATTTTGTTCTGAGCTTAGAATAACGACTTCTCTTCGTAGGAGCGGCTTTAGCCACGATCACGGGCGAGATCGCGGCTAAAGCCGCTCCTACGAAGGTATCAATACAAATTCCGTGAGATCAGGGATTATGAGGTTATGAACAGGAAATAAATAAATTGTACATTATGGCGCAGAATTTTTGTTTGTCTTCATTCGCATAGCAACGGGCGCAAAGCTAGCTACGTAACCGTTGCTATACGAATAAAGACGGACAAAAAGGCAAGCTAGAATGTATAAGTTATTTAGTTCCCGTTCCTTACCATGGTTATTCAGGAACAAGAATGGGAAAGAGCGGGCGCTGCTTGTCCAGCACCCGCTGGGTACGTCAGAACACTGGATTAATAGTTCTGCCCAGAACACTTATTGGTCTTTTTGTTGAAATTACCGCAACGTAGTTTGTCGGTCCAGTTGGCGATCAAATCTTTACTTCCAGGCAAATAATCCGACCAGGCATCGCCCCAAATCAGACCATCGGTTTCCGAGACCACTTCAAATTGACCATCGGCCTGGATTTCTCCAATCAACACCGGTTTCGACAAGTGGTGATTACTGTTCATGATGGCCATACCTCCGGTCAGATTCGGAAACGTAATACCCAACATCGCATCTGCTACTTTATTAACATCCGTAGTACCAGCTTTTTCTACTGCTTTTACCCACATATTAAAGCCTATGTAGTGCGCTTCCATGGGATCGTTGGTCACTCTTTTTGTGTCCTTGATATACGCATGCCATTTTTTAATGAACGCATCATTTTCAGGTGTGTCGATACTCATGAAGTAATTCCAGGCAGCCAAATGCCCGACCAACGGTTTGGTATCAATTCCGGAAAGTTCTTCTTCGCCAACCGAGAATGCAACAACCGGAATGTTTTCTGCGGAAACGCCCTGGTTACCCAGTTCTTTGTAAAAAGGTACGTTGGCATCGCCATTGATAGTCGAAACTACTCCTGTTTTCTTGCCTTGAGAACCAAATTTTTTGATATCAGACACAATACTCTGCCAGTCGGAATGACCGAAAGGTGTGTAATTAATCATTATATCCGCGTCAGCGACTCCTTTTAGTTTTAAATAGGCTTCCAAAATCTTGTTGGTCGTTCTCGGGTAAACGTAATCCGTTCCGGCGAGAACCCAACGTTTAACACCAATTTCGCTCATCAAATAATCAACCGCTGGAATGGCTTGCTGATTCGGGGCAGCACCGGTGTAGAAAACATTTTTCGACGACTCTTCACCTTCATATTGAACAGGATAAAAAAGAAGTCCATTCAACTCTTCAAAAACCGGAAGCACTGATTTACGGGAAACAGATGTCCAGCATCCGAAAACCGCAGCGACTTTCTTTTGTTGAATTAACTCACGGGCTTTTTCAGCGAATAACGGCCAATCCGAAGCCGGGTCAACAACTACAGCTTCGAGCTGTTTACCCAGCAGACCACCTTTTTTGTTCTGTTCATCAATCAGCATCAACATGGTATCTTTCAAAGTCGTCTCGCTGATTGCCATTGTGCCAGACAAGGAATGAAGGACTCCAACCTTGATGGTTTCTGCTGCCTGTGCAGTGCCGGTCAACACCCCGAACATAAGCAGAAATACTGCTACTGGCTTCATACTTTTTAATAGCGTACTAAAACTTTTCATTACCAATCTCCACATTTTATAGTTGTATTTGTAAACCCAGTTTGATTGCATGAACATGGTCGCCGGTCACATCGGGCCTATAGTTGCGTCCCTTCGTGGCAATATCGCCGTATTGGTACATCAAAGAGATGCTGGCATTGTGTCCATCGATGATATAGTTAATTCCAGCTTCGAATTCTTCTCGCGTGGGACTTCTTCGTGTTATAGGATCTCCCAATCCATTAAAACCGATATTACCTTTGTTTTGAGGTTCATTATTGGTATATCGGATATAGGGTTGAAATTGTCCGATTCCGACTTTCTGCGGTAACAGATAAAGTGCGGTTGCGGTATACGCGTTACCTTCAAAAATACAGAAACAGTCAGCATCAAAGGCTGTATTCCCATCATTACCATCAACACTGAAATGCTTGTATTCACCTTCAACGGTGATTACTCCAGAATTTCCAAGCACTTTCTCAAACAAAACATCCACACTGGTGCCGAAAAAACTGGCAGGTGTAGCTGTAGATCCAGCACCATCCTCCTGATATTGTCCCGCCACACCGACAGTCAGTATGTCACCACCCTTCCCGTAGTACGTGCTGCTAGTGTAATACCCAGGATTTTTTTCGACGTCCAGAATGTTATAGCTAACCCGTCCGGCATAAAGCAAATTATCATCCGCATTGGCTCTCCCATCGAGGCCATCAAAAACGCCAACCACATAGGTCAGTTTCTTATCTGCTGTCAAAGCTCCCCAAACATTGATACCATCATCTCTACCAAACTTGCCGGCATCATAACTGCCAAAATCCGAGGGATAAAACGGGGTTTTGTTGAATTCGAATGTATTCTGGTAAAAAGGCCCATCCAACTCAGCACGATCCGAGGGCACCAATTGACGACCCACCCACAGATTTGCGTAATCATTGGTTTCGAATTTTGCAATGGCATCCAAAATCATCATATCACCGCCATCGGTACAATCGGCGCAATCGGTGTTGAACTCAACTTTAATGTACTCGTGTAATTGGCCGTTAACATAAAGACGAATATTGTTAATTCCAAAATCCGTCGACCATTTATCCCCGTTTCTGCCTGCAACGCCTTCCACTGTAGCAAAACTGGTGCGCAAACCCGCACCGATACTGAGCCACTTGGTGTCATCGATTTTAAAGGTAGCGCCCGCAAGAACACTACCACATGCCAGCATCCCCATGCCGTACGCCATACCTGAGATGGCCTTTTTTATTTGAATGACTTTCATGAATTTCCTCCCCTTTAGTTTTTAGGAAATAGTGATAGATTGTTACTAAATTTGGTAATGGATAAGGAAGGCGAAACTTCCTGGATGGAATCCCCCAAAATGCAACAGCCTCCGAGAGGTGTAATGCAAAAAAGTTGCCAAAAATTACCATTAAAGGCTGTTTGTAGCTTATTCCCTACAATCCGTTGCGTATTAGCTACGTCAGTAAAAATAAATAGAGCCGTTTTGGAGATTTTTCGAAACGAGATGATGTGTAATTAACTTTTCTGCATACTAATGGTGCGTCGCACGTGGGATGCTCTATTGTTGTGCGCCAGTTCTCCGTTACCTTTGTTAGCTCGAAAAACTGTGGAACCAATTTTGATCGTTGCTGGGAGATTTTTTAAACAGAAAAATAAGTTAACTATACATTTAGCGTTCAAGAATGCCCGTTTTGAGTGGGTAGATTTTCGTGAAGAGCTAGGCGTAGTACCACAGGAATAGTCATCTCTTTCTAGGTTCTACAACAATGCTCTTCGCGAAAATATGTGCGCTGAAAATGGGTATTCTTGAGTGCGGAAGGTATATAAGGGGAAAAGTCGTTCAGATCACCTTTATTTTGATCCAGAACAAAGAATATCATGTAGTTTTTTCGCATGATGGCCAAACAACTATAAGATTAGAAAATTGAAGGTAAAGTCAATCATGGCAGCATTAACAGAATGTTTTAAAAACCGCTACTTGGCCTCGCTCAATTATTATAAAAGCTTCTATGATGACCTAAGTGAATACGGTAACCCAGCCAACACCGATCATGCATTCTATTTTATTCCAGGATACAACGGCGTACCGGGACAAATCCGATTCGCCCTGCCAAGTATCGCCCGCTACTACGGCTCCGATATTTATATCCGTTGCCTTCATTTAGAAGCTTTTTCCGCTAAAACGCCGGTCTGGGAAAAATTTACCAAGGAGAATATCGAGCAAAAACATAAGGCAATAGCTCAGGACCTGTCCGAATTGGACGAACATTTTCGCACCATCACAATCATCGTAAACAGTAGCGGGTTTTACGATTTTAAAGCATCCTACGATCAAATACCCGAAACGGTCAAAGCAAAGTCACAACTAGCCTGGATCGCTTGCGCACCCGACTGGATGGAGCAAAGCGCTTGGGAAAATTTCTTTTATAAAATCAATGGTTTTAAACATAACAACTACCCCTGGTTCGCCTATCCCAATCATAATGCACTCATGGTGATTAACAAAGAGTGTTCAGCCACTAAGCGTTGGCATCATGGCCCACAGAAAAAGACATTTTTTAAAACTGACCTGGAATCCCGTTTTCACTTTGGCAAGCTGCTCTGGGACTATTTCAGTTTCCCTAGCTACAACTGGATGATTCAACATAACGTTAACAAAAGCAGTTCCCCAATTGAGATCCCGACAGTAGTACTTGTCGCAGAAAAAGATGGTTATTGGTGGGGGAACAGTCGAGAGGTAATCGCCGGAGTTATTCAAAAATACATCCCTCGCCCCAAAATCCTTTACAAACCAACGACCCATTTGTGGGTGACGGTGCCCGAACATTTGTCGGCAACACTTGAGTGTCTTCAACGCAACTAGTACTCCGTCAACATTGTATTGACGGGTATAGTCAGCCGATAAGCGGCCATCTGCGTTGTTGCACTCGCTTGAATTAGCCCTGCTAGTCCTGCGCTTGTGCGCCTAGCAGCTGACCACTTCTCAACTTCCTCTACCCGTCAATACAACATTGAAGGAGTACTGGTTGAATGTCGCCTTGCAATCGCAACCTTGTGTCGAATTAAATTCAGGTCTATGGAATCGAAAAGGAGATTGTGAAACATAGATAATGTTACCAAACGGATGAAAAAGAATGGCAAAGATTTTGTTTTTAGCTGGAAGCGCTCGAAAAGAATCCATCAATAAGAAACTAGCAATGTTGGCTGCTAATCTCGCAGAAGAGGCGGGTGCAGATGTGACGTATATTGATCTGAAAAATTTTGAAATGCCACTCTATAATGGCGACTTGGAAATAGAAAAAGGTGTTCCTGACAGCGCGAGGAAGCTAAAACAACTATTTGTCGAACACGATGGTTTCTTTATTGCCTCTCCAGAATACAATGGCTCTTTTTCGCCATTGCTAAAAAACACACTCGACTGGATGTCTAGGCCACAGGAAGAAAACGAAACACCTTTGGTTGCCTACAAAGGCAAAGTCGCGGCCTTGGGTGCTATATCTCCGGGTGGACTGGGCGGGTTACGCGGTCTTGTCCCCTTGCGCATGTTACTTGCCAATATTGGAGTCACGATTGTTCCGTCACAAGTTGCTATCAGTGGTGGTTTTCAGGCATTGGATTCGAAAGGAAAGCTGATTGATAAAAGGCAGGCAAGTATGCTCCAGACGACTATTGATGAATTACTTAGAACGGCTGATAGTCTGAGGTAATAATATATCTCTTGCGCCCAAGAATATTCATTTTCAGCGCGTATCTTTTCGTGAATAGCCCACCAATCGTCTCAAATGATCGAACAATCTGACTAAAAATGGGTTTTCCTCGCTTCGGTTTCTATTTTCGGACAGTCTCCTGGTCATTTATAACCGATCATTCAACCTGCCGAGTGGGTTAACTTGGTGTTTTACATCTTAAAAAGGAAAATCAAATATGAGCAATCCAGTAATTTCAGATAATAAGCCAGTTAAGGTGAGCCTATCTAAAGGACAGGAATATCATTTTTGTACTTGTGGTAAATCTAAAAGTCAGCCTTTTTGTGATGGCTCGCATGTGGGTACATCTTTTAATCCCAGAGTCATTGTTTCAGATGAAGACGGCGAAGCCTATTTATGCGCTTGCAAGCATACCGGTAATACACCCTATTGTGATGGATCGCATAAACAGTTTGGTGACGATCAAGTTGGCAAAGAAGGGCCAGGATTAAAGCTGGATTCCACAGAAATACCGGCTGTCACGGCAACACCTGAAGAACCAACAGTTGCATTTATCCATCAGCTTGCTAGAGAAGGATTGTCCAAATTAGGGCATCACGGCCCAATGACTTCTATGGGGGTTCCACGCCATGAGCTACCTCATTGGGATGATCTTCAAATAATGGCAGCTCAATTGGCAGTTAAACCGCTGATGGAAGACCATCCTGTTGGTACTGAACTGATTATAGGTCCAGAAGCTAATAAGCCGTTAACATTAAAAATTCCTTTGTTTGTATCTGATATGAGTTTTGGCGCACTGTCTGAAGAAGCAAAGATATCACTAGCCAGAGGTGCAGAGTTGGCGGGTACTGGTATTTGTTCGGGTGAAGGTGGGATGTTACCTGAGGAACAAAAAGCGAATACTCGATATTTTTACGAATTTGCCAGTGCTGGTTTTGGCTACAAAGAAGAGCTATTAAGAAATGTACAGGCATTCCACTTTAAAGGTGGACAAGGTGCAAAAACCGGCACAGGGGGACATCTCCCCGGCAATAAAAATATAGGCAAAATATCACGAACTCGAGGTATGGCTGAAGGTCAACCCGCAGTATCCCCAGCCACGTTTAAGAATCTTTCTTCAGTATCAGATTTTAAGCGTTTTGCAGATCGTGTTAGAGAAATCACTGACGGTATTCCTGTTGGTTTCAAGCTCAGTGCAAACCATATCGAAAAAGATATGCAATTTGCATTAGATGCCAGTGCTGATTACATCATATTAGATGGCCGTGGTGGGGGTACGGGTGCGGCACCAGAGATGTTCAGAAATCATATCAGTGTGCCAACAATTCCCGCATTGGCGCGAGCGCGTCGTTACCTTAACAGTCAAGGTGCAAGTGGACGTGTTACTCTCATTATTACTGGTGGTTTGCGTGTCCCAATTGACTTTGTAAAGGCTTTGGCATTAGGTGCCGATGGCATTGCTATTTCAAACAGTGCGATGCAAGCAATTGGCTGTATTGCAGCAAGAATATGCAATACGAATAACTGTCCTGTAGGAATTGCTACTCAAAAAGAAGATTTACGTAAAAAGTTGAACATAGAAAAATCGTCAACTCAGTTACATAACTTTTTTGATGCTTCTATAGAATTAATGCAAGTGATGGCTCGAGCGTGTGGACATGATGAATTAAATAAACTAAATAAAGATAATCTGGCAACTTGGTATCGTGAGATGGCTTTACTATCAGGGGTAATGTACTCCGGTTTTGAAAATCCGTCGAACACTGCATAACAAGGCATCGATCGTTTTGATGAAAATACCTTCCGTGATCAGAAATCTCCATTTTCAGCGCGCATCGTTTCGTGAAGGACGTCGTTATAGAGGCTTGAAAGAGATGGCTCTTCCTGCCCTTTTATGCCTAGCCCTTCACTAAAATAGACTCAGTTAAAACGGGGAAATCTTATGCGCAAAAGGTATAGTTAATGTGAGAAATCCTTATGTACCTGCATTAAATAACTTCTGGAACTGACGTGTCTTTTTATCCGTCTTCTGCTTTGCGATATCAGTTGCATAGCGCATTATTAACCTGATGACGTGTTTTGAATACGAATAAGAATTTCAGGCTACCTGATCTCATCACGGTGAATCAAAAGGTTATAGAAATTCATGGGATTTTGTTCTGAGCCTAAAATAACGACTTCTCTCCGTAGGAGGGGCTTTAGCCGCGATCTTGGCCGAGATCGC
>JAZGGE010000121.1:0-19740 GCA_036480195.1 Methylococcales bacterium | reverse complement strand
CTATTTAACGAAAATGATCGGACAATCTGGCCAAAATGGGCTTTTCCGCAGTAGGTTCTCTATTCTCGGAAAGCCTCCTCGGTAACTGCCCATTATTGTTAGCTATGCTCGCGCAATCTAGCTAAACTCTGTGTTTCAATATCGATGCGGGGTGCAGCTTCTTTATATAGAGAGATATGAATGTAGGGAGCTATATCCGTTAGCATCACCTGAAACTCCCCTATCGAAAGAAACGTTGTGCTATGTAGAAAATTGGCACCCAATTGTCCGTGGGATCTTATAGAGGCAGGGTTATAGGCCGAAATACGGCTAACCGTCCAGGTAATTCCTTTTTTTCTTAAATATTTGTTAGCTTCGTCCCAAAGGCGGCTGAAAGTAAATCCGAAACGTTCGGCAGGATCGATATAAATATCAAGATCCCATGATGCTTGGCCCTCAGGAAGCGGGGTAAGTATGCAACGATCCACTGGCTCTCGATAAGAGCCAGATGTTATAAGCCAAATATAGCCAATCAGTTTGTCGTTTTTTAACGCTCCGAAACAGATCGCATTTTGTTCATAGCGTCGTTCAATCTCATCGTTTGGCCGAAAAATAAAATTTAGGAGTGGATCATCTTTTTTTATTTCGAGGATCGTGATGTTTCGGCCTTTTCCTTTGGGAAGGAGTGCTTTCACTGGCACCGGTTGAGCGACCAAATAATACCGGCGTAAAGAAATGTTTTTACTGATCCGATTTAACAGTCGATCACCAAGATATAGCGGGGTGTTGAGCCAACCCAGATCATTAACGAGTGATTTTGTTTGCTGAATTACATCCATTTAAACAAGGATTTCTATCGCTTGTGGTTGGGTAAGAAATGAGTTTGGACTGGCTGTAAGTCCATACGCACCGGATTGAAAAACGACGACCAAATCACCCACTTCAGCTTTTGCCATTTCCATTTTATCCGCAATAATATCAAGAGGAGTGCAAAGAGGTCCGACGATATTACAAATTTCTGTTTCTTTGCTGAGTAGTTTGTTACCGATATCCACCGGATAATTTTTTCTGATGATCTGGCCAAAATTACCCGATGCGGCTAAATGATGGTGTAAGCCACCGTCCGTGATGAGGAACACTCGGCCTCGAGATTTCTTTCGATCAATCACTTTGGATACGTATATGCCTGCTTCTCCCACAAGATACCGGCCAAGTTCCAAGACGAGTTCTCCTTCTGGGAAGGCGCTATAAAAATTCGGCAAATACTTAGCTAGTTCTGTCCCGATTTGGCCGACATCCAAGGGTTTGTCTCCTGGGAAATAGGGGATGCCAAATCCGCCGCCTATGTTGATGAAGTGGGGTGGTTGAAGGCAATTCTTTGATAGCCTTATTGCTAGGTCTATGCTCTTTTTTTGTGCATCGATAATGGATTCGGCGCTAAGATTCTGCGATCCACTAAAAATATGGAAACCGTTAAAATGCAGATCAAGTGTTCTAATTCGATCTAGCAGCCCAGGTACACATTCTTCATCAACACCGAACTGCTTAGGGCCGCCGCCCATCTTCATCCCAGATGTTTTTAGTTCGAATGAGGGGTTGATGCGCACAGCTATTCGAGCCTGACATCCAAGATCTTCAGATTTTTTTACAATGGTGGTCAACTCATTTTTGGATTCGACGTTGATGGTAATTCCGGCAGCAATGGCTGAGGCAAGTTCCTCCGGTCTTTTACCCGGGCCGGCCATACTTACATGTTCTGCTGGCAGGGGAGTGTCCAATGCTATTTTCATTTCTCCGGCAGAGGCAACATCTATACCATCAACCAAAGATGATAGATGCTGGACAACCGCAGGCATGGGGTTTGCCTTCATCGCGTAGTGGATGCGTATGTCCGGTGGAAGTAGCGTTCGCAGATTTTGGACGCGATCAGTAATCAGTTTCCTATCATAAGCGTAAAAAGGTGTTTTTCCGACGCGTTGTGTTAGACGGGTAAGTTTTATCCCGCCAATTACCAAGCAATTATCTTCCACAGAAAAATGGGTTATGGGGCTGTGTGTTGCTGTGGGTCGTGTCATTGACTTAATTGAACAAAATGTCAGCAAAATCTATACTCAAACGATTTCGATCAATTTTTCCATTGGGGTTTTTAGGGAGGAAACTCAGTACCTCAATATGAGCCGGAACCATGAAACCTGGGAGTTTTTTTTTGCATATTGAAATAATTAATTTTGTATCAATATGTTGGCTTTTTTCTGATGTAACTACGGCCACTATAATTTGGCCAAGTTGGCTGTCGGGAGCCCCCAGAACTACGACTTCGCTAACGAGTCCGCTTGCATAAATAATTTCTTCGACTTCGGTAGGACTCACTCTGTATCCTGAGGTTTTAATCATATCGTCTTTACGTCCGACGAAATAAAGATAGCCCTCCTCATCCATTGTCACAGTATCTCCCGACCAAACAACGATTTCGGGGGAAGGGATGCCTTGAATAAGGGATGGAAGTGGCTTAAACCGCTCTGTTGTACCTGCCGGATCGTTCCAATAGCCCATCGCAACAAGTGAACCACGATGTAAAAGTTCTCCGGGTTCATGAGGCGAACAGAGGCTACCATCTTCGCGGACAACGATAACTTCGGCGTTGGGGATAGCTTTACCTATAGAATCCGGACGGTTATCTAGCTGATCCGGGGGGAGATATGTTGAACGGAATGCTTCAGTCAGTCCATACATTAAGAAGAAATCAGAATTCGGAACAGAGTTTCTTAGGGCTATTAATACCGATTTTGGCATTTTTCCACCGGAATTGGTCATATAACGTAAATGGTTATTGATTTCTTTCGGCCATTCCAGTTGTGCGAGTTGAATCCAAAGTGATGGTACCGCAGCTAAGCCAGTAACCATTTCTTTTGAAACCGCTTTTACTACATCCCTTGGCAGCAGATAATCCATCAAAATACAGCAGGCTTTTTTCAGGAATGCGCTCATCAGTTGATTGAGCCCATAGTCAAAACTAAATGGCAATACTGCCAATAATCGGTCGTCCGAAGTGATTTTCAAGTACTCGGCGACAGTTTTAGCTCCCGCTACGATATTGCGGTGTGAAAGTATAACCCCTTTGGGTTTTCCGGTGCTGCCGGATGTGTAAAGGATCGCTGCTACGTCAGCATCAATAATTAGTGGTAGATTTTCTTTTTCTGAGCTAAGCTTCAGGAATTCCCCCCAGTTCAATATGCGCTTGTCGGAAAGTGCCTGATGATTATCCTTGACGTTCGTATCGACCAATACGATGGTGTGAAGATCGGGATAGCATGCCAGGGTTTCCGTCAGGCCTTTGAGCCGGCTATTGGAAGTGACCAATACTTGAACATTGCAGTCACCCAATATATATCCCACCTGAGCGGCCTTTAATAGCGGGTTGATCGGTACAAAAATGCCACCGGCTCTAGATATGGCAAGAAAGCTGACAACTGTTTCGATTTGTTTGGGGAGAAAGATTGCGGCTCTCTGCTGCTTTTGGAGGTTTATGGCGCTAAAAGCTTTTGCTTGTCGTGAGATCAGTTCGGATATCTGGCTATAACTCCAGGATTGGTTCTTATGAATTATCGCAATTCCATCAGAACTGATATCATCTGTCAGATCAGCTAAGTGGTGTACCAGTGTTGGCATTTATATTCTAGGAATTTGTTTTAGACAAAAAGCATATGTCGCCTAATTATAACCCACCCCTAATTTATGATAGATATACCTTTCGCGTTCAAGAATGCTCGTTTTGAGTGGATGTGTTTTCGTGAAGGGCTAGGCGTAAAACCGCAGGAAGAGACATCTCCTCCAAGGTTCTACAACGACGTACTTCGCGAAAAGATGCGCGCTGAAAATGGGTATTCTTGGGTGCGAGAGGTATATATAGTGGGTGCGAGAGGTATATATAGATAGTTATGTTTTATGAGTGGTTTAGGGGCTTTTTATTTTTCTATGGTAGTGAGTAAAATTTTCCTGATCTTTTTACTTTTATCATCCGGGTGTGGTAGTAAGGGGATGGCCAGTTCTCTCGCCGATACTATTGTCGCGGTAAAACCAAGTATTGTAGCGGTTGGTACCTACCAAAGAATCCGTACACCTCCTGCTCAATTTCTCGGAACGGGTTTTGTAATCTCCGATGGTTTGACTATTGTGACCAATGCTCACGTACTACCCGGGACATTGGATAGCAAGCAAAGGGAGTTTCTTGCGGTTTTTGCCCGTGAAGGCGCGAAAAGTGTTGTTAGGGGCGGCAAGGTAATAGCGAGCGATGATAAGTATGATATCGCAATTCTTAAAATTTCAGGAAATCCTTTACCTGCTATGCAGCTGGGAGAATCCAAAAAGGTTAGGGAGGGTGATCTCTACGCATTTACCGGGTTCCCGATTGGTGTTGTGTTGGGTCTCCATCCAGTGACACATCAAGGTATAGTGTCTGCGATTAGCCCTATTGCGATTCCAACCCAAAGCTCCAAACAGTTAAACCCACAAATGATAAGGCAATTGGGTGATCCCTACGATGTCTTTCAACTGGATGCGACAGCATATCCAGGAAATAGCGGTAGTCCACTGTATGAAGCGGGAACAGGGCGGGTTGTTGGTATCATAAATAAGGTTTTTGTACAGGGGACTAAGGAAAATATATTGCAAAAACCAAGCGGTATAAGTTACGCTATACCAATAAGGTATGTTAAAAAGCTAATAAAAGAAAGCAACTTATAGTGAAAGGCTGCAAAAGGACTTGTCAAAAATTTTTACAACTATCTTGCAAGTGCCGACGTTTTTGCTGCGGCTGGATTGCAAGCAGTTGTTCTGTTAAAGCAATAATTAAAGTGGCCTAATAAGTGCTTTTTTACTATCATTTTGGTTTATAGTATAATTTCATATCTACTTGATAATGGGCTTAGGTGAAAGTATGGATAATAAAAGGTTAACGAAGAAAATCGTAAGTAGTGGGAATGGGGTGTCGAAAAAGCGGCGCGCATTAGTAAAGGGCAGTGCTGCTGCAGTACCTGCTATCCTCACATTACGCAGTGGGGCTGCGTTGGCTGCGACTAGTACCTCGCAATGTATCGCTAACAACCAGTTGCTGGCGCAACGGTTAGACCCTGACGCACTACCATCGAAGACTAACTTTAATGGTGCCTTTTCAAACGATCCCTGGGTTAGGCAAACCGTCCAATGCCGTTTTCTTCGCAATGGCGATCCGGCCAATCAAACTGACGAGTTTTGGGTTTTTGAAGGCCCTGGTAGTACAGGTGTGTGGTTTAAAGAGAGTGACAATACCGGGAGTTCATTGAAGTTCGGTGATGCTGGGTCGCTAAAGATGACAGGCGGTGGCCAGACGTATGACATCATCATGGCTGATAACAGAATCACAGCTGATGTGATTGGTATCTTTGATTCTGGTGTCAACGATATCGTGGGGTATGGAACCGATCCTGAGCGTAGTCATATTACTAAGTCGTGCTATGCATCTGTCATAAATCGAGCTGCAGGCTGATTGAATAGTAAGTTTAGATATCCGAAATTAGGGCTAGTCGCCGCGCCGTATAATTGAAAGATCATTTTTCTACTGGAGTCGCTACGGTATATAGAGTTGATTCATCCCTTCTGATGGAGTCTTGGGGGGATGAAAGTATCGTATACAATCCAAGATCAGGCGAAACCCATCAACTTAACGAACTGGCTGTCGAAATATTGAAAATATTGGAAGCGCAGCCAGCGTCACTCACCGCTCTTACCCAAAAGATTTGTACTGCCTTTCTAGTGGAAGATCAGGATGATCTGACCAATCAACTTGAGTTGCTGGTGGGCCAATTGGATAGTTTAGGTCTCATAGAACCCGCCACGAGTGAAAGTTAGCGATTATTCCTTAGATAAATTGGTTGATCAGGCAGGGAGCTACGATGGTTTTTGTTTTGACATCGGTTCTTTTGTCGTCAACATCAAGAGCCGCGAGCAGCGGTTTCTCGAAATTCTCCAGACTTTATATCAATACTTCCCGGTAGCCGCATCTGACTCTTTTATAGATTTCCATGTTAGAGTTTCTCGGCCTTCCAACTATCGTCAGTGGATAAAACGCCAAGTGTTATTCGAGATAGATGGCCGAATGCTTTTCGAGCCGTTTCCCTTGGATCACGCAACGCCGTTGTTTGAATGGGGATTGAATTGGTGTATTGCTACACGGGCTCATCAATATCTTATGCTCCATTCAGCCGTTGTTGAGAAGCACGGGAAGGCATTAATATTGCCAGCGTTTCCAGGGTCTGGAAAAAGTACTCTTTCTGCTGCCCTTGCTCAAAAGGGCTGGAGATTCCTTTCTGACGAATTTGGCTTGATCCGGCCTAGCGATGGTCGGATTGTCCCAATCCCCAGACCAACTCCATTGAAAAATGAATCTATTAAGGTGGTTCGTGATTTTGCCCCGGAAGCCGTTTTGGGCCCCTCGTTTCCGAAGACTCGGAAGGGGACGATCGCACACCTTAGAGCACCGGAAGAAAGTGTTCAGCGATTAAAGGATCTGGCGATTCCAGCATGGATCATTTTTCCTCAGTACAAGGCAGGATCCGAAGTTGAGCTTACCGGTGTCGGAAAGCCATATGCCCTCTTTAAATTGGCCACAAATGCGTTCAACTACGAGGTTCACGGTACAGTCGGGTTTAAAATGGTACGAGATTTGGTGAAGTCTTGTGATTGCTATAACTTGATGTATAGCAATCTCGACGATGTTATCGCAAGACTCGATGATTTCGTGCTTGTTAGCGATGAAACCTAAACAGAAAATAGCAAAAGGAAAGCACCTTTTGCTTGAAAGTGTGCGCAATCCTCATTTTATTACTGAGCTGAATACTCGGGAAGGGGAATTGCTATTACAACTTGCCAGACCTTCAAAGCTTCTAGCCCATCTCGGTAGTTTGGTGAAACGTCGGGGGTTAACTGACCAGTTGCCTGAAAAGATAGTGGAGCATTTCCAGGCAGCGCAAGTGTTGGCCGATCAGCGTAAACGATTAGCGTTGTGGGAACTTAATCGCCTGTGGCGTGCTCTTCTAGATGTTGACTTCCCGGTGGTTATTCTTAAAGGTGGTGCCTATTTGCTGAAAGAACTGCCTCTGGCAGATGGACGTTTGGTTTCAGATGTTGATATTCTTGTTGAGAAGGATAACCTTCACACCTTTGAAAGAACGCTGATTGAACAAGGTTGGTGTACAGCAAAACTAGATGAATATGATCAAAGTTATTATCGAAAATGGATGCACGAGATTCCTCCTTTACGTCATCGGGAACGGATAATTGAAGTAGATATTCACCATACTATATTGCCATTGACCAGCCGACTTCGGCCCGATGGTGTTCTGCTGGTGAAAGACTCGGTGGAATCTGGCAAGTACCAATTCAAAGTTCTGGCACCTTGCGATATGTTGCTCCATAGCTCAGTGCATTTATTTTATAATGCCGAGTTGAATGAGGGGGATCTGCGCGACTTGGTGGATCAGGATGAATTAATCAGAGCCTTAAGTCGGCAAGATGCAGGTTTTTGGAATAAGTTGCTTGAGAGGGGGCGAGAGCTTCAATTACTGCGGCCGCTTTATTACTCTTTACATTTCAGTCACAAATTTCTGGATACTCCGGTTCCTAACGAGGTCTGGTCGATGCTCAGTGAGGGCAAACCCTCTGGGGTGATCTGTCGGCTGATGGATTTTCTTGTCCCGTTGGCAATTCTACCCGATCATCCTGATTTTCCCCAAAAACGTGTTGGAATCGCCCGGTGGCTTCTTTATGTGCGTTCCCATTATTTGCGTATGCCATTGCACCTATTGATACCTCATTTGTTTCACAAAAGCGGAACGCGATTCAGGTTCAAGAAAGATGAGGAGATCGATTGACCTGGAAGAAATGAAGATTTATTTTACCGAGTTTTTGAATCAATACTTGGCTAAAACTTTCGCATTTGGGAATGTGCACTGAAAACAGGCATTCTTAAATGCGAGAAGTATATTTAGCAAGTAAACGTCATTTCTCCAGCAGCTTCTTTTCCCAAGCCAACGAAGTTCGGACAATCTCATCCAAATCGTCAAATTTCGGTTTCCATTCAAAGGTTTCATGAATTTTTTTGACCTCAGCAACCAATTCTGGTGGGTCTCCAGCCCGGCGTGGCTGTTCTTCAACATCGATGGGTGTTCCGTTGACCCTGTTTACTGTATCAATAACTTCCCGAACACTGTAGCCATGACCATAGCCGCAGTTTAAAGTGGTTGACTCACCACCGTTACGCAAGTACTTCAATGCTTGAATATGGGCATCGGCGAGGTCGCATACATGGATATAATCCCGAACACCGGTACCATCTTTGGTTGGGTAGTCGGTGCCATAGACCAGGAGTTTTTCCCGCTTTCCGACAACAACCTCAGCGGCAACCTTGATTAAAAGTGTCGCTTTTTTCGTTGATTGTCCGATTTCCCCGTCAGGGTCAGAGCCTGCCACATTGAAATAGCGCAGAACGACGTGCCTCAGGTTGGTCGCAGCGGAAAGATCCCGTAACATCCATTCACTCATGAGTTTAGACGTACCATAAGGATTTATCGGCTGCAAAGCGGAGGATTCAGTACAAAAGGGATCGTCAGGAATACCATAGGTGGCAGCGGTAGAGGAGAAAATAACATGCTTTACGTTTGCTTCATCGCAACACTGCAAAAGATTTCGAGTGCAGCAGGTGTTATTGCCATAGTACTTTAGCGGGTCGGAGACGGATTCCGGAACGATTGTGTGTGCTGCGAAGTGGAGGACTGATTCTATATCATGTTCTTTGAGGATTTTGCTTACCAGCTCCCGATCTCCGGTGTCTCCTTGTACCAATTCGCCAAACAGAACGGACTCTGAAAACCCCGTTGACAGGTTGTCGAGCACTACAATTCGTTCCCCCATGTTTCCTAGTTGTTTAACTACATGGCTTCCGATATAACCGGCACCACCAGTGACTAATACGCCTCTTTTACTCATAAGATCTCTTTTCCCTCGTGTTTTTATGAAATATTCTATTTAAAGCATAGTTTCAAATGGTTCGATGTCTACCCATTCTCCGACCTGTGCACCCGTACTGAGTCGGGGAAGTACGATAAAGCAATTGGATCGGCTCGCCGCGCTAAGGATATGCGAACCTTGGGTGCCAGCAGATTCTACTCTGTATTCTCCACTGTCGACCCGGCTAAAAATACCTCGTTGATACTCCTGACGACCTGGTGTTTTTGATAAGGCTGACTGACAACGTGCCTTTATACACAGTGGATTGTTTTCCTTGATCCCTTGCAGGCGGAGAATCATCGGACGAACCAGAACCTGAAATGTAACCAGAACAGAAGCTGGATTTCCTGGTAGCCCAAAAAAATGGCAATTTGAAATATTTCCATAAGCCAGGGGTTTGCCCGGCTTGATAGCAATTTTCCAGAGATGGATATCGCCAGTTTCCTCCATCGCTGCCCTTACATGGTCGGCATCACCAACAGATACGCCGCCTGTCGTAATAATAATATCGCTATGGTTCGCCGCATCTTTAAAAGCCACGGCAATTGCATCCTGTTGGTCCTTGACCGTACCGAGGTCGAAGATTTCGACGTTCATTTTTTCCAGCAGAGCTTGTACTAGATATCGATTACTGTCATAAATTTCACCCTCCCGGAGTTTTGCTCCGATGGGCCTAAGTTCGTCCCCCGTTGAAAAAAAGCTAATTCGCAGTTTACGCTTAACAAGAACATCATAAATTCCTACAGATGCCATAAGTGCCAGATCAGAAGGTGAGAGTTTCTTGTTTTTTGGAAGGATTACCTGACCCTCGCGAACATCCTCTCCCGGCTCGCGGATATTTAAACCGGGTGCCACTGTTTGTAAAACTTTAATGGTATCACCGATTCGCTCAACGTTCTCCTGCATTACGACGACATCAGCATTTTGAGGAACAACCGCTCCTGTATAAATTCTAACACACTGGTCTTTCGTCAGGGCTGGTACGCCCAGATAGGGGCGACCTGCCCAGGAAGTACCCTTAACGGAAAGTGTAAAAATTTCTGACAGTTTTTCTGCGCTACTGTCAAAAGCATACCCATCCATTGAGGAATTCCTGAATAGGGGGATATCAACTGGGGAAACAATGTCTTCTGCAAGAATGCGATCCAATCCGTTTTTTAACTCGAGTCTTTCTGTGTCGCCAATAGGGTCAATGTTAGATTCGAGTTGCTCAAGAGCCTTCTCAACGGAAATCAATTCTTTGCTTGTCGTGTTCATCTGTCGGTTTTACGCATGGTCTATAAACCGTTCTAAGATAAAGCGGCAGATTTGTTCGGGTTCATTAATGTCGAGTATCGGAATGCTGACCGAGCCGAGAGGCTTTTGGTCGCAGGCAATCGCAATAATTGAATCGTCTTCCGGGAAAAGAAGAGGTTTTTCCAGGCTTGGGCGATGCAATTCAATTTTTGGGAAATTCTCTTTCTTGAAGCCTTCGACCAAAATGATATCCAGGTCTTCGTTGTCAAAATAGGTTAGCTGTTGATGTAAACAGGGTTCTCGGGGTGATTCGAACTCCGAAATAATTGCTCTACGGAAGCGAGATACTAATAGAACCGGGCTGGCCCCTGCCCTGCGTATACGATAACTGTCTTTGCCTGGGTAATCAATATCAAAGGCATGGTGGCTATGTTTTATCACTCCAACCCTTAGTTTATTTTTCTTTAGCAAGGGGATCAGTTTGGTTAATAAGGTGGTTTTGCCCGTGCCACTATAAGCAGCAAAACCTATCAGAGGTGTGGGGCTGTGTGAGTGCAGCATCTTGATGTTAGTTTGGGTAGATCCAGATTATTATTCATTGAAAAACCGCCCAATTCTAACGTACTCCTCGAAAGCAAAGTTGAAAAATTGAGACAGTTCCCCCAAAAAATAACTAATGGGCGACGGAAAGTGGCAAATTTCAGGGATAGTGCTAGCTTTGTAGTATCGCAAAAAAAAATTTAGACAACATCGCTCACAGTAATGCAGCTTATCACTTTAAACGACGGCGAAAAAAACGATACATGGGGGCCTTCAATGGACTTCGATCCGGCTTTTCAGGTGCGTGCATCGGAGGAAATCAGGTTAACGACCCAAAAATCCAGGGAACTGACTTTGTCGTACCTCGCTTTTCAAATCGCCCGGTCACCTGCCGATTTAATAAATCATACCCGTAGGATAGTGCTTGAATATGAGGCAGGGAATGAAGAACGATTGTACGGCGCGCTGCAAGATTTGTTTATAGCACTCGATGGACGAGGACAAGAATTACAAAAGAGTCTGTTGGAAAAGGCAAAGACAAATCTAAACCCGGAGCATCATGACGTTTTAAGAGGTTGTCTTAATAAGGATGCAGAAACCAGCGCCAGTTTGCCTTATTGCACATTTTCGGTACTGAACCATGGGGTTGTGGGTACCCAAGTGCTCGTTGAGAAAATATCTGATACTCCGTTAAGTGAAACAATTGATCCGGTAGAGGAAGCACAAACCTGCATTGTCTATAGTCAAGTTGACGAAGCTCGACTTATTCTTGAAAAGGCGATACTCAAAGAGCCCGGTCGAATTGAGATACATAAGGATTTACTGGAAATTTATCAATCGACCCGTGATTGTAAAAACTTCGAGTCAATGCGACATCAGTTATCAATGCTGGAAAATCCATTTCCTAATCCATGGAAAGAAGTCGAGATTGCTCTCTTTGCCAGGCTAGCGTAATGGGTAAACAAAACGAGAATCGACTGCGTACTGTGTTGCTGGGAATGGACGAACGTGCCCAGACCGCCTTGGGTATGTTTCTTGAAAGATATTGTCAAGACAGGGTCGTTCTTGTTAGGGAAGAATCTGCAGAAGTCAGTGTAATTGATATGGACGTAATGCGTGGGGAGCAGCTTTTCCAGGAAACTAGAAAAAAGTATCCAGACAGGCCGGTAATTCTGCTATCGCTGGGAAAGCAAATCAGTCCGGGGATGTTTTCTGTGGAGAAACCGGTGCGACCGGATGCGATGGTATCTGTGTTAAAGCAAGTGACAAATCTTTTGGCGAAGGGTGCTTCATCCGATAGTTCAAACCAGGAGGATTCACAAAATGACGGATTTTCTGCACTAAGATTCAATTCACGCTCTTACTCCGGCTTGGAAAGAAGAACACACCAGGTAGCTCTACAATTTGATGATAGGAGATATTCAGCGGTTCGGAAATCGGTCGATTTGAATGATCAGGAGCAGGTGGATAATATGCATTTTAATCCCAAGGAGTACCTGTTGGGATCTGTGTTATCCGCATTCAGGATAGCCTGTTCAGAGAATCGGGTTCTTCGTCTCGAAACAGGATGGAAGCCGATCATTATTGTTCCTGATACTCAAAGAGTATGGGTTGATGCTGACGACAAGCAGTTGCGTTCGGTTGCCAAAGTGCCGACATTATCAGTATCCAGTATTGCTGCTGATTTCCGGGGAAAAGTGTCCGATGTTTTACTGTCTCCAGTCAGCAAGACTGAGAAAGATGCTCTTGATCCGGGAAGCTTTCAGACAATGGAGGCATTTCTCTGGAAGTTGGCTTTGTGGACAGCGAATGGTCGTGTACCCGATAATATTGATTTTAAACAGCCGGTTTTTTTGTCTCGGTGGCCTAATTTTACCCGATGTCTGATCAGTCCGCATGCATTGAGGATTAGTGCCCTTTTGGTGCGAGGGCCTCGAACGTTATCTGATCTGGCCAGTGTCCTGAATATTCGATACGACTATGCGCTTAGTTTTTTTACCGCAGCCTATGCATTGGGATTTGCGGGGCAGGCCAAGCAGCAATCGGATACGATTGTTGTACAACCACAACCACCGATTAAATTTCGTAAACATACGGGCATTCTCAGTAAAATACTTTCTCGGTTGCGTGATTAATGAGTAAATGGATAGGCAATGAGTGAGTACAAAATTATTTTTACTGGGCCTGTGGGTGCCGGAAAAACAACGGCTATTTCGAGTATAAGCGATAAACCGCCCGTTAAGACGGATGAGGTAGCAACAGACATGGCGAAAAGCCGTAAGCTGAAGACGACTGTCGCTATGGATTATGGCATTCTCAATTTAAACGGTGGCGAGCGTATTCATCTGTACGGAACTCCCGGGCAGGAAAGATTTGATTTTATGTGGGAAATATTGACGACTGGTGGAATTGGTCTAGTATTGCTATTGGATAATACCCGATCAGATCCTTTTAAGGATATGCGTTTTTTCCTAGATGCATTCAAAAAGTTTGTTGATCAAACTGAAGTGATAATTGGTGTAACACAGATGGATCAGCAGGGTGGTCCTGAAATTGGTGACTATCATATGCAGTTGCGGGGGAGCGGCATCAATCCACCCATCTTCGAGGTAGATGCCCGAGTCAAAGACGATGTGTCGTTACTAGTACAAGCCTTGCTTTATTCGTTAGATCCAGGTTTAGAGGAATAGACAGAGTGAAAAAGTTCAATTTGATTGATGATCTTTATATCCATCCCACGCCAGGAGGTGCTTTCTACGCAATTACTGAGCCAGAAATAGATCCTTCCCGGAAATTGATTCATTCTTTGTTGCAACAAAAGAGTACGGCTCCACTAACTCTTGAGGGTTTAAAGCAATGGGTTGGGATGGATGATGACGATGGGGCGATGGGGTTATTGCATCACATTCAGAATTTGGGTTGGGTGCAAGGGTTGGAATCGCCGCTTCAGTCGAATGATGCTCCGCTGGAGGAATTGTTGCCAGATATGTTGAAAGTTTTATCGGATAGCGGCAAAGTGCTTCTGGCCGATAGCATGGGGTTTTATCTCGCTTCGAGCGGTTTTCCCCATGAGGTTGCAGAAGAACTGTCGGCCCTGAGTGCGGAACTTGCCAACCTGCATGAGCGGCGGTCAGGACTCCTTATCAATAATTTAGGATTGGGTGGTAGTACGTGGGCGATAGTTGATGCGGTAGGGCATAGCAAGGTTGGGTTTTGGCCTCTCTATATAGGGGGTCAGCGGTTTGTATTGGTTATATCGGGCGTCCCACATCTAAATTCGCCAAATTTCGTTGAGTTAGTCTGGGCACTGTTCTTGCGCTATACCGCCTCGATTCAGCAAGATGGAAAGCAAGTAGCGTGAGGTTCTTGTATTTGAAATATCAGTCCAATGGCTGCGTATTTGACCTCGAAATGTTACTATTAAGCAGTGTTTTTAATGGTTCCTAGGATTTCCCGACCGCAGTTAATATCAAAGCAAGGGAAGCTACTAAAACTATTACGCATCTATACCTTTCGTGTTTAAGAATGCCCGTTTTGAGTGGGTATATTTTCGTGGAGGGCTAGGCGTAGAAGTGCAGGAAGAGTTATCTCTTTCAAGCTTCTACAACGGCGTTTTTATCGAAAAGATGCGTGCTGAAAATGGGTATTCTTGAACACGAAAGGTATATATGAAGCTAAAACTTTTCAATGTCAGGGTAGAAGATTATAATACTTGGCTGGGTAGGTTATTGCGCACATTATGCGTGAGCAACAACTTACGTTATTAACGTCTATTAATACTAAGGTGATTTATGCGAGCAGATATGCTTACTTCCATTTTAAATGAGCTAAACGGGACATCCGCTGATATTGAGGCCTCGGGGGTGATATCTACCGATGGATTAATGATGGCCTCTGTATTGCCACAAGGTCTTGATGAAGACAGAGTGGGGGCAATGAGTGCGGCGATGCTTTCCTTGGGGGATAGGACTGCTCAGGAGTTGGCTAGAGGGTCGTTGGAGCAAGTGCTGATCAAAGGCGATAGTGGTTATGTCCTGATGATCCATGCCGGTGAAGAAGCGGTATTGACAGTAATGGCAAAACCCAATGCTAAATTGGGGCTTATTTTTCTTGATGTAAAGAGAGCTGCTGAAAATATTACTAAATTGATTTAGCTTTAGACATCGCACTGGGTGCATGGACGCACGATAGCGAACTATTTGCGTCGGTAGAAAACATCAGCCATCCAAGAGAAGCTGTCGGTAGCACAGGTAGATAGCCAAGATTTACCTTTTTCCGAGGGCCTGACGACGTCCCCTCAATGTATCATTTAAAAAATTATATTACTTTCATGGCATTATATAAATAATATTAAGTCAATCGTTATGGAGATGACGTTATGCAAGACATGAAGCCGGAAGACATAGCCGGGGAATATCACGAACACACGCTAAGCCTTTTTGATATTGGCGTACGGAAGGTTCTTGTGACTGATATTGAATCACCGTATCCTGATGGGCGGTTGATTGTCTCGCGAACCGATCCGGACGGAGTTATTACCCACGTTAATAAATCTTTTGTTGAAATGTCGGGTTATGAAGAAGCAGAATTAATCGGGGAATCCCATTCGATTTTACGTCATCCAGACATGCCGGACGCGGCTTTCAAGGATCTTTGGGATACTGTGAAACGAGGGGAGACCTGGCAAGGTTATGTAAAGAATCTTCGTAAGGATGGAGGGTATTATTGGGTAAAAGCAACGGTTATTTCAAATGTTAGGAACGGTCAGGTGATTGGCTATACGTCTGTAAGACGAAAACCATCCAGAAAGAAAATTGAAGAGTGTATAGCCTTGTATCCCACACTTTTTGATTCGGCAGAGAAGTTAAGCGATGCCGTATAATTTTACTGTTAGCCCTGATTTTACTCCGAATCATTTATCGGGTTGGTTCATATTTAACACCTGGTTGCAGCGAGTTCTCGATGAGGCGATCCATTTGGAGCTGTTTGACAATTTTTTTGATCAACGGCAGGCAATCCAGGCGGATAAAGTCGATTTGATTTTTGCTAACCCATACGATGCGGCAATGTTGGTGAGACACAAAGGTTTTACACCGCTCACGAAACCTGAAGGAAAGGAAGATGAAGCGATTATTGCTGTCAATTCAACAAGTGGTGTGGAGTGTGTCGAAGATCTGCAACCTGGGGTGAATGTAGCAACTACGGATGATCCTGATGTGCATATGATGGGGCTAATAATGCTGGAACCCGCAGATCTGGATACTCAAAATATTCACCTTAGTATTAAAGACAGCTTCGTATTGGTCGCTAAAGATATCATCCGTGGCGACTGCGAGGTGGGAATATTTCTGGCTGAAGCTTATAATGATCTTTCGTCGATTGCCAAAGATCAGTTACGAGTGTTGGTGAAAAGTGAGATTCAGGTTATTCACCACTCTTTAATGGTAGGGCCGCGTTTAGCCCACAAGCGGGATTCTCTAATACAGGTTTTAACCTCCATGACTGAGGATAGTAAGGGAAAAGGTGTTCTGCAAAATCTTGGATTTTCCGGTTGGAAAGTGGTAAATCATGAAGAATCGGAATTTATGATCGATTTGATTGATACCTTAATGGTTTAGTTCCCTTTCCTTAGAACCTGTTCAAGATTTCGGTCAAGGGATGCAGCGCAAGGCAAAAGTAGTCGAAAAAGCGCAGCATACGGGTTGTATGTGAGTATTTTGAGACCACTTTTAACGCCGTGATGCGCCCTTCAGCGAGATCTTGAACAGGTTCTTAGGAGAATATCTACAATAGAGATCCGATCAGCACGCTATCAATAAACGAACCGCATATGACCCAAGACAAAAAATTGGTTATCGCGATATCCTCCCGAGCCCTTTTTGACCTGGATGAATCTCACCGGATTTTCGAAAAAAGTGGCAAAGAAGCTTTCTGTCGCTATCAAATTGAACACGAAGAGGAGGTTTTAAAGCCGGGGGTAGCATTTTCGCTAGTAAAGAAGCTGCTCGCTCTGAATGAGGTGACTACCGCCGGTTCCCTTGTCGAAGTCATTCTGCTGTCTCGAAACAGTGCCGATACCGGGCTTAGGATATTCAATTCAATACAGCATCATCAACTTTCCATAACTCGGGCAGCATTTACCAGTGGTGAAACTCCTTATGGTTATATACCTGCTTTTGGAGCTCATCTTTTTTTATCGGCAAATGCGGAAGATGTAGTGAAGGGGTTGGATTTCGGGTTGGCGGCTGCGACCATCCTCCCTTCATCGACGACCGGCAATACCAGTGAGCAATTACGCATCGCATTTGATGGTGACGCAGTACTATTTTCTGATGAATCAGAGCGAATTTATCAAGCCCGTGGGCTGGAGGCGTTTACCGCAAGGGAAAAGAAAAATGCCAAAACTCCTCTTCCTGGCGGGCCTTTTAAAGAATTTCTATCAGCGCTTCATTATATTCAAACTTTGTTTAATACCGAAAAGTCCCCCATCAGAACTGCGCTGGTGACTGCCAGAGGAGCACCCACTCATGAGCGAGTGGTAAGAACCTTGCGCGCGTGGAATATAAGAATTGATGAAGCACTATTTTTGGGCGGGATGGAGAAGACCGCGTTTTTAAAAGCTTTTGGCGCTGATATCTTTTTTGATGATCAGAGAAAACATTGTGAATCGGCAAGCGAACACGTTGCAACCGGGCATGTGCCTCACGGAATTACTAACGTGAAATGACGAGATCTAGATTTTGCTATGGCGATTTTACAGTTTTCAGGGCAATGTTAAAAGACTAAAAAAACTCGGATTTCAATCACACCTTACCCTTTAGTTTTTTCATGTTCAAGTAAACTATAGTGTAGGAACTCGGATGTCATTTCCAGTAATCTGACTAGTTTGAAATGTACTATTTTATCTTTGAATTTTAGCTTTATAGGTATTCCCGACCGAATGCGGATTGCGGGTATTAGTACGCTGATGGGATGATCGGAATCCGCTGTTGCATCGAGAAAGAGGACATCCTTTTTCTTAGGTGGAGTACCCGTAAACCAAGCTTCTGCGAGAGTTATTGATTTTGACAGTAATTCAAGGCCAAATTCTACGTGAGATTCCTCCAGGCATTGAATCCAGCGAACCACACCAATTTCGACAATTTTTCCGTTGTGTTTTAGGGCGGTAAGTTCTCCTACTGTAATCTCAAGGTTTTCATTGGATGCTGAGATGATTCGGTAACCCTTTACGCTGGAATTTCCTATTTCACAGGGATGGCTAATAGTGCTGGCGCGGGTCGGTTTGTCGGTTTCAGATGGATTTTCCCAAATTTGATTGGGTGTTATCTTACGCCGGAAAGCATAGAGTTCCTGGGATATCGGACCTTCACTCCGGTTTCGGGATGAATCTGGGGTAAGAAATTGTCCCTTTTCCATAGGGAGAAGGTCCAGGTTAGGGTCTGAAATCCAATTAATGGTGCCATTAGGATTAATGTCCTCAGGTTTCTTGTTTTCCCTTTGATGTAACGCAATAATTTTCGAAAATCCAATAACAATTTCAGTGCTATCGTCTCTGGCCTCTCGGGGTTGCAATCGGCCTTCCGGGATACCAAAGTTTTTTATAAGCCGCATAAGCAGTCCCCGGGACGTTTGCAGCGGGAATTCGGAATTTTTCCTCGAACTTTGTTCGAGTAGAGCAAGACCCAGGGGTTGTGGATCAAGAAAACGCAAATTACTGTCTTCGAGGTTGCTCATTCGTGAGTTGATGTGCAGAGGCGGTAATCCCCTGGAAAGGTCTACAGTGCAAATACTATCTAAAGGGGCTGTCGGTTTTTCGTTGGAAAGTACAGCCAGGTGGGCGAATTGATCCAGTAAACTTTGGATTTGTTGTATGTCACCCTGTTTTTGACGATAAGGGTTTGCGAGCCACAGCAGAAGAATACGTTTAAGACGTGTTTCGATCGTGCATCGATTTTTGTCATCTTCATTTGGGTGTAAAGCATCTTGGATATTTAGTTTTTCTGCCATTTTATAAAGCGAGAATACTTTTTTCCAATATCGTGAAGACGGTGGTTCATAAATGAGCATTATATGAACAAGCGACCGATAAAGAGCCTCTAGTGCCCATCCAATAAGGACTCCATACCTCTGGTTTGAGATGCCTGTCTGTTTTTGCTCGGCATCTCCCAGAATAGTGATATATGCCGTCGCCAATTCCAAATGGAACTGGGTAGAAAGTTTCGCCAGCTTGCGGCGACTTTTTTCCAAGGGAAAAGAAACCCCCAGAAAGTGTTTCTCGAGATTATCCGCCAATAGATTAACATAGGGTCGGTATTCTTCCAGAATCTCAGCCCGTACCTTGGGCGCGATTACCAGAAAATTGAGTTGTCTTAGGGTTGAATAAACCAGCTGACACGTTTCCTTATTGTCGATAAGAGGAAGACCCTGCAACCATAGGGCTACCGAGTGCCTGTTTATTTCGAATGGAAATTCGTCTGGCGTTTTTTTTAGTTTTCTTTGCGACATAGTTTTGAACTGTAAGGATATACTCAAAGTCTAGACGAATTTTGCCGATACATATTGAAAAAGCGTGAACTCTGTAAAGAAAACGGTTCTCTATTCTCGAATAGCCTCCTAGTTCGTCATTTTTAAATAGACCTTTCGTGTTCAAGAATGCTCGTTTTGAATGGGTAGATTTTCGTGAAGAGCTAATACTCCTTCAACATTATATTGACGGGTATAGTAAGTCGATAAGCAGCCATCTGCGTTGTTGCGCTCGCTTGAATTAGCCCTGTCGGTCCTTCGCTCGTACGCCTAGCAGCTGACCATTTCTCAACTTCAGGCTACCTGATCTCATCACGGTGAATCAAAAGGTTATAGAAATTCATGGGATTTTGTTCTGAGCCTAAAATAACGACTTCTCTCCGTAGGAGGGGCTTTAGCCGCGATCTTGGCCGAGATCGC
>JAZGGE010000120.1:0-17832 GCA_036480195.1 Methylococcales bacterium | reverse complement strand
TCGTTTCCCTTGAGAATATTATCGTGGATATCGTATGTAATACTCGACTGAGCACCATCCATCAAGCGGATTTCAATACCTTCATCGCCATTATTTCGAATTGTATTGAACTCTAGCGTAATGAGGGTACCATCAATTGTATCTACATCAATGCCATCATCACCGCTATCTTCAATCGTATTGTAACCTGCGTATCCAGATCCTTTGCTTTCAAAGCTGATAGAATCAGAATCATTATTCGTAAAAACATTATTCTTAATTACCGCAGTGTCATTGAGAACGATCGGCTTTCTAAACCTCGTAAACGTCAATCCACTGATTTCAACATTGACGCCTCGATTTTCCCTTGTTTGAAAGAGCGTATTGCTCTTATTCACCCCATCTAGCACAGTTTCGCGGATAAAGTCCGTATCGTCTGTCGTATGCCAATGAGAAGTAATCGTCAATTGCTTGTCTATAATAATCTCGCTTTGCTCGACATAGGTTCCAGGCGCGATAATAATAACGTCTCCAGCATTTGCATTCGACACTGCATCTGCAATGGTCGGTTGATCAGCTGGAACATTGATATCAGCAGCAAAGGAGCTGGTTACGGAAAGCGTAAAGGTTAGAATAATACTTTCCAGCCTTTTTTTACTGAGGGCGTATGATTTCACTTTTTTTATCTTCATTTGGATTTCTTCTATTTTATTGATTTTTTTCGTGCTGACAGGTGTCGTCAGCAATCGACTCTAAGATTTATGCCGTTAATTACTAATGCGATAACCATACCAAAATTACTTATTTTTATTATTCAATGCTTTGAGGTCTTATTTTGCGGAATCAGATCAGTTTAGAGACAAAGTGTAAAATTTTGCAACAGGTTTTTTGAAAGATTCTCTCTGGTTTCCAAGAATATCAACGGGTTTATCTAAAATTATTGAATTTTTAGCCAGTTCAAATAAGTTGGGTAGTAACTTCTTATTATTCAGAGGAAACCTTAAGTAATCATTAACCTATACTGTAGTAGGTTGTTATTTACCTTTTGTGCGTTGCATGAGAAGTTACATAATACGCAGGAACTGATGTGGTGTAAAACTTTTCGATAATTTATGATGATATCGTGCATTAGTTCAAGCCCGTACCGTATGGGGTTATGGCCCGTTAGTCAGTTTAGTCAATGGTGCAGTAACTTTTCCCAAATTCACGAAATATTGGTAATCATCAGCCTACACATCTATAGCAATAGCAACGATCTGGAGACCCGCAAACCGATGCTGACTGTTGTTCAGAAGCCTCGAGGAAATGTCGTTTTTCGAGAATCGGGGTTTTTCCCGTAATCCGGGCGTTTTGGTGACTCAGCAAAATAGTTTCATTCATAAATGACTCGTCGTCTTGGGGATTTCCGCTTGAAGTCGTGACAGAATTACCAACTTATATGAACCAACATCACCCAGTAATACAGTTTTTTCTCCTTCCCCCATGGTATTCTTTCAGATTCTGATGGAGGTGTACTCAGTTGTATAAGAAATATTGCAGAGGTAAATGTGGAAAATAACAAGCATAACCGTTATTTACTTTTAATTAGTGTTCATGGCTTAATCCGAGGTCAGGATCAGGAGCTTGGTCGGGACGCGGATTCCGGTGGACAGATCAAATATGTGCTGGATTTAGCTCGTAGTCTTGTTAAGTGCGATGATGTGGAAAAGGTGGATTTGGTGACGCGCCGGATAGTTGATCCTACGATTAGTAATGATTACGCGATGCCCATCGAAGACCTCTCTCCTAAAGCACGGATCGTTCGTATCGATGCAGGGCCGGAGGAATACATTGCAAAAGAACAGCTGTGGGATTATCTGGATAGTTTTACGGATAATTTAGTCGACTGGCTTAATGAGCAGCCCCGTATGCCTGATCTGATACACAGCCACTATGCTGATGCCGGCTATGTGGGCGTACGTCTTGCCAATCAGTTAGGTGTACCACTCATCCATACGGGACACTCGCTCGGGCGTGATAAGCGAAAAAGACTGCTTGCAAAAGGGTTGTCTCGCGAAAAAATTGAGAACACCTACAATATCGAACGGCGAATTGATGCGGAAGAAGAGGTGCTGGCCAATGCGGATTTGGTCATTACCAGTACTAAAAACGAAATCGAAGAACAGTATGAACTTTACAATTACTACGATCCCAGTCGAATGGAAGTCATTCCACCCGGGACTAATCTACAGCAGTTCTATCCACCAAAAAAGGGCGAGTCGATTGCCTTTGCTGATCGGCTAAACCCATTCCTCAGTGACTTGGAAAAACCTCTAATTCTGGCTTTATCGCGGCCAGACGAACGGAAAAATTTCTACACTTTGGTAGAAGTCTTTGGCGAATCCAAAGCCTTACAGCAGGTTGCTAATCTTTTAATAATTGCTGGGAATCGTGACGATATCCGTGATATGGATACAGGTGCTCAAGCAGTATTGACGAATATTTTACTGCTTATCGATAGCTATGATCTCTACGGTAAAGTAGCGATACCTAAACATCATCGACCCGATGAAGTGTCCGGAATCTACCGTTTGGTGTCGGCAAGTAAGGGAGTTTTTATCAATCCCGCTCTTACTGAACCTTTTGGTCTTACCATTTTGGAGGCCGCTGCGAGTGGTTTACCTGTGGTGGCAACAGAAAACGGAGGGCCTGTGGATATTATCGCGAACTGCCAGAATGGAGAGTTGGTTAATCCATTAGATAAGACGGCTATTACTGATGCTTTGCTTAAGCTTCTTCAAGGAACAACAGCTTGGTCACAGGCATCTCAAAATGGTATTGAGGGTGTGCGAAGGCATTATACGTGGGAATCTCATGCCGAAACTTATATGGCTAGAGTGAAGAAATTACAGGGAAAATACAGTCCACCTCTTGGCGACAAGCCTGCACCCAGAGCAATACGTTATCGTGATCGTGCTATTTTTACTGTTTTGGATGAGAATTTGTTGGGAAACCAAGAATCGTTAAGTCGTTTTTCTGAGTTGATCAGAAAAAATCATAGGCATGTGACTTTTGGTATTGCAACTGGACGTCGCATGGATTCGGCACTAGCGATTATAAAAAAACACAAAATCCCACCTCCGGATGTGTTGGTCAGTAGCCTGGGAACGAGAATTCACTACGGTCAATCGTTGACTGAGGATGCTTATTGGCCGGATCATATTGATCATGACTGGAATCCTCAACGTATACAACGCGTGTTGGCAAATATCCCGGGGCTTACACCACAACCTAAGAAGGAAATGAGCCGTTTCAAAGTTTCCTATTATTATGACTCGCAGAAAGCACCTTCTGTTGATGAAATTATTGCTTTAATCCGGCAAAAAGAATTGACAACTAATGTATTTTTTACTGCTGGCGAATTGATAGATATTGTCCCATCACGCGTCTCCAAAGGGCAGGCTTTAAGGTATGTTACACAACGACTCGATATTCCCATTGATCATGTTCTTGCGGCAGGTGGTTCCGGTGCTGATGAAGATATGATGCGCGGTAACACGCTTGCCGTCGTTGTTGGGAATCGACATCAAGAAGTTTTGTCACAATTGGAAGATCATGAGCGTATTTATTTCGCCAACCAATCTCATGCGGGTGGAATTCTTGAGGCCATTGAATATTATGACTTTTTAAACTCCTGCAAAGCACCGGAGGCGCAATGACTGATCGACTTCTAATTTGTACTGACCTCGACCGAACACTGCTCCCAAATGGTTCTCAATTAGAATCAACAAATGCGCGATCTTACTTTAGAACACTTGTAGAATGTCCAGAGGTTACGCTGGCTTATGTTAGCGGACGTCACCAAGATTTAGTAAAAAACGCAATAGCTGAGTACCAATTACCGATACCGGATTTCGTAGTAGGTGATGTAGGCACTACGATCTATCATGTTGGTTTGGAACAGGAATGGGAATTACAAACCGCCTGGGAATCAGAAATCGCTAAAGATTGGGGAGGTAAACGTCATGATGGAATAGTGGCATTGCTGACTGATTTTCAGCAATTACGATTACAAGAACAAACCAAACAAAATCATTATAAAGTTAGTTATTATGCTCCGTTGCAAATAGACCAAAAAGTGATGTTAGCCGCTATTGAAGAACAATTATCAAACGCCGGAGTTAGAGCGAGTCTGGTATGGAGCATAGATGAACCAGCTGAAACCGGACTACTCGATGTATTACCTGAACGCGCCACAAAATATCATGCGGTTAAAGCATTGATGAAACAGTGTGATTTTGATCTTTATAATTCTGTGTTTTGCGGTGATAGCGGGAACGATATTGAAGTGCTAGTCAGTTCTGTTCCGGGAGTTCTCGTAGCGAATAGCCAACCTGAAGTACAAAAATTGGCTCGTAAATTGGCCGATACGAATGGACAGACTGATCAACTCTATCTCGCTCAAGGTGGCTTTATGAATATGAATGGGAATTACGCAGGTGGAATGCTGGAAGGGATTGCGCATTATTACCCCCATATATTGGACTGGATGGGGTTAGATAATGAAAAGGGAACGTGATCATGAAGCAAGGTGATCTGTGTATCTTTGGCGAGGTTTTATTTGATCATTTTCCGGATGGAAAGTGTGTGTTGGGCGGTGCACCGTTCAATGTTGCGTGGCATCTACAGGCTTTTGGTCATGCGCCTCGTTTTATCAGCCGAGTGGGGGACGATGACGAGGGAAGATCTATAAAAAAGGCAATGACCGAATGGGGTATGCGTACCGATGCTCTGCAACAAGATCCTAAGCTGCCCACTGGTCGTGTTAGCGTCAGCTTTATTGATGACGAACCTGAGTATGAGATTGTTAACCCTTGTGCGTATGATGCGATTGTCACAGATAGTGAAAAATTCAATTGCCAGCTGTTTTATCATGGCAGTCTCGCTCTGCGAGGATCAACCTCTCGTCGATCTGCTAAAGAAATACTGGCAAACAAGCCCAAACTCGTTTTTTTAGATGTCAATCTGCGCCCACCCTGGTGGGAAAAAGAACAGGTATTGGAGATGGTGTCGGCAGCAGATTGGGTTAAACTCAATGGCGATGAGCTAAATATTCTCTATTCTTCGGTAGATGCGACAACATTTCTTGTCGACTATAATCTTAAAGGTCTGGTGCTAACCCATGGGGCAGACGGAGCTGAAGTCTTAACAGCTGATGGTGAACGGGTTGCTGTACAACCGGCGAAAAGTATTCCCATTGTCGATACGGTGGGTGCGGGCGATGCTTTTACTGCAGTTATGATTTTGGGATTAGCAAATGACTGGTCACTAAATACGACAGTTCAGCGGGCACAAGACTTTGCGTCGGAACTGGTTGGCCATCGTGGTGCGACGGTGAGTAATCCTGCTTTCTATCGTTCCTTTATCAATCAGTGGGAATAAGTGAAGAACCGAAGAAATCTGATATCTTACTAAATTGCTTCGATCTTTAGTTGGTAACTTTATTTCGTCAGACCTCTTTATTTCTACTATTTTCTAACCCCCCCCCTTTTTATAAGAATTAGATATTTTCGTCTTATGTACGAACAAATCGCACACTCTTTACTCAATAAAATCCTAGATGAACTGAAACCAGAAATTCGCAAACGTGATCTGCGTCATTTCTATACTCGCCTTGGCGCAAATTTTTACGCTATTTATTCTTTGTTTCATTTTCTATATGGCAAGCAGGTTGACTTCGAAGGGCAAATGGTTCGTTTGGTAGAAGTAATGGCAACCCAATATATTCAGCGTAGCACACCGCTGAAAAAAAACGATAGTGAGCGTGAACACAATCATAATTGGTTCCTCAGTCAAGAATGGGTTGGCATGGCGCTGTATACCGATGGTTTTGCAGGGAATCTGCAAGGATTGAGAGAACGCCTCAACTATTTGCAGGAACTGGGAATCAATATGGTTCACGTGATGCCGATTCTTGAGTGTCCGAAAGGAGCGAGTGATGGTGGCTACGCGGTCAGTGATTTTCGTAATGTTGATGAACGTATCGGAACCTTAGATGAGATTCAAATGCTGGCAAAAGAATTACGCCAACGTGGAATCCTGCTTACCCTGGATGTGGTATTAAACCATACCTCGGATGAACATGAATGGGCAAAAAAAGCTAGGGAGGGCGATATAAATTACCAAAACTACTATTATATTTTTGATAATCGTGATATCCCTGATATATTTGAAACAAGTATGCCAGAGGTCTTTCCCGAAACCTCACCCGGAAATTTTACGTTTGATAAAACCATGAATAAGTGGGTGATGACGGTATTTAACGATTACCAGTGGGATCTAAACTATTCTAATCCCGCAGTATTTATAGAAATGCTGGATATTGTCTTGTTCTGGGCTAATCAGGGAGCGGATATAATCCGCCTGGATGCTGTCGCTTTTCTATGGAAACAAATCGGCACCAGTTGTCAGAATGAGCGGGAAGCACATCTCATTCTGCAATTATTGAAAGACTGCTGCCAGGTTACGGCGCCTGGCGTGCTGTTTATTGCCGAAGCTATCGTCGCACCGGTAGAAATTATCAAATATTTTGGTGAAGATGCCGTTATCGCGAAAGAATGCGAAATTGCATACAATGCAACCTTTATGGCGCTACTCTGGGATGCAGTGGCAACCAAAAACGCTAAACTACTTAATCAGGGAATCCGTAATCTACCTGAAAAACTAGATCGCTCCACATGGCTTAACTATGTGCGCTGTCACGATGATATTGGTCTAGGCTTTGATAATAATGACATTCATCAGGTAGGCTACGAACCAACGGCTCATCGACGTTTTTTGATTGATTATTTTACCGGTGGCTTTGACAATTCCCCTGCTCGCGGTAAACCCTTCGGTCACAATAACAAGACGGGTGATGGTCGCATATCAGGTGCATTGGCATCGTTGGTTGGGCTAGAGACGGCATTGGAGAACACTGCCCCCAAAGCTATCCAGCAAAGTGTTGATCTGATACTGCTACTGCATGGCATGATCACCTCATTTGGTGGTATTCCATTGCTTTACTATGGTGATGAGATCGGCACCTATAATGACTATGCTTTCATGGAAGACGAGAGCAAGGCGCATGACAATCGCTGGATCCACCGTCCGCAAATTAATTGGGAAAGAGCAGAGCAGCGTCATCAGATCGGCAGTCCTGAACAACAGATATTTGATGGTCTGAAAAAGATGATCGCAGTACGTAAGACTATTCCTGCATTTGCCGATTACAATAATCGAGAGTTAATAGATACAGAAAACCCGCATCTGTTCGTATTTTTACGTAATAATCCTTTTCAGTTCAACGATAAGGTATTGGTAGTGGGTAATTTTAGTGATTCACCTCAATTTTTCCCCCTTAGTAACCTGGGAAATAGAGGTTTCTTTGAAATTGGACAGTTGCAAGATCTTTACTCGGGTGAGTCAATATCTACTTTCGAGGATAAGCTGGTTATACCGCCCTATTGTTTTTACTGGTTGACCGATTGAATATCACATCCGTGATTGAATGAAGTGTGCTTCAAGCTCATCGTTACGGCTATCGTTTCTCAATTAAGATCTATACCTTTCGCGCTCAAGAATACCCACTTATAACGGGCATTCTTGAACGCGAAAGGTATATTTTTACAACCAGACTTGGAGTGCCGAATCAGTGAAAAAGCTCAATTAGTCGATCTTGCATGCCATGGGCGTTTGCAATAGCAGTATTACAGAGTTTGCCTTGTGTTATGTTAATCGCATTGGCGATACCTTGATCTTGCTTGGCAAGTTCAAGTACGTTCGTTTCTGCCAAGCGTATTATATAAGGTTGGGTTGCGTGACATAATGCTTGAGTACTTGTCCTTCCTACTGCACCCGGCATATTGGTAACGCAATAGTGCACCACACCGTCGACGATAAATACGGGGTCAGAATGTGTTGTTGGTTTCGTTGTTTCGACACATCCACCTTGGTCTACACCGACATCAACAATTACAGCACCATTTCGCATCGATTTAATCATTGTCCTTGGAACGAGGATAGGACAACGTTCCCCTGGAATAAGCACAGCACCTATAATCAAATCACTGGTGGTCAAATGCCAATGAATCGAATGAGGGTCAGCGTAGATAGTCCTTACGTTCGCAGGCATAATATCATCCAGGTAGCGTAAGCGTTCCAGATTTATGTCCATAACGACTACATTTGCACCCAACCCAGCAGCAATTTTAGCGGCATTTGTACCGACTACCCCACCACCTAGTATGGTAACTTTTGCGGGTTCTACTCCAGGGACACCACTTAATAAAATTCCACGTCCTTCCATGGGTTTTTCCAGGTATTTTGCACCCTCCTGAATAGACATGCGTCCAGCAATCTCGCTCATGGGTGTCAATAAGGGTAATCGACCCTGGCTATCCGTTAATGTTTCATAAGCAACGGCGGTAATGCCAGAGGTCAAACAGGCTTCAGTAAGCTTTCGATCGGCAGCAAAATGAAAATAAGTAAAAACAATCTGATCCGGGCTCATAAGCTTAAGCTCTTCTCCGATCGGTTCTTTTACCTTGACGATCATTTGCGATTTTACGAATATTTCCTTATGAGTTTCAACAATACTTGCCCCGGCTTTAATATATTGATCATCGTCATAACCACTTCCAACACCCGCATGTCTTTCGATTAATACACGATGACCCTGGGTTGTGAGTAGTTCGACACCCACTGGAAGCATTGATACTCGGTATTCATCCGATTTTATTTCGCATGGAATTCCAATAATCATAAAGCTGGGAGCAATCTAAGGCGCTGTATGGCGTGCAGTGGCCGTTAACATTTTTATCCAGAGGCGGCCGGTTTTTTGGTTTTTTCAGTGTTCGTTGTTTTTCCACGTCGAAGTTTCTCCTCCAACTGTTTAAACGCTGTTACCAAAGATTTCTCCATAACGACTTCATTACCCATGGATACAATGATTCTTACCAATTCCGGAATTCGGGTCTGGGTGGAAATGAGATAAACCGGTTGCACATATAAAACCGACGTACCCACAGGGAGTATAATCATTCGGCCTCGGTGGACTGTTGAGCCGTGCTGATCCCATAGGGTAAACTGGCTGGAGATGGTTGTGTCTTGATCGATTAATGCGCTTACCTGGGCAGGGCCATTAACCTGGATGTCTTTGTGGAATTTAAACATCACCATTCTCTGGGTGTAATTGCCGCCGCATTGCTCTGGATCAAGTGATCCGGCAATGGCAAGGACACTCAAATTATCCCGACCTATGGGGGTCATGGGATCGATCAGGACAAATTTACGCATATTGCCACAACCTTGTATTTCTGTAGTGAGATAGTAAGGTTTTATCACTTCCGACTGGATTTTCGCTTCTTCCCAGGTCTCCGCTTGCTGGTAGAAAAGTTCTGGCTCCTTTTGGTGATATTTACTGTAAATATGCATTTGATGATGGTAAATATCGCGGGGGTAACGTAAATGAGATTCCAGTTCTGCTGGAATTTCTGAGAGCGGTTTGAACACCCCGGGGTAGGCTTTCGCATACGCACGAATGATAGGATCTTTCGGATCGGCAATATAAAAATCCACTGTGCCATCGAAGGCATTTACTACAATCTTTACTGAGTTTCTGATGTAATTGAATGACCTGGCCCGGTTTTCTCCTTCTGTGTAAAATTGCGCATTGGATGGCTTGGATACCGGATACCAGTCGGAAAGGGTGTAAGCGTCCTGTATCCAAAACAGGTTGCTCGAAGTTGCAACGACATAAGGATCTTTGTCCAATGCCAAGTAGGGCGCAAGGGTTTCAATCCGATCTATTATATTGCGTCGGAACAGAATTTTGCTTTTTCGTGATACGTTGGTGGAGAAAAATATTTTTTCTTCTTTGAAATAGAAGGCAAACAACATTTTTCTGAAAAAGGAATGAATGGAAACTCCACCCTTGCCGGAATAGTTTTTCATTGCGTCGACGTCGGTGCCAGCGATGCCGATTACGCTGAGTTTATTTGGCACAATTGCATAGGCGTAGCTTTCCATTCCGTAAAAAATATCCGGCTTGCCAATCGTTATACCGACGCTGGAGTTAAGCTTAAGGTCTCTTAAATACCATTCAATAGGTTGTCCGCCATCTTGTGCTGCAGGGGACATGACACCAGCATAGCCATGGGTATAGCGCAAATGCTTGTTCTCCCAGGTGTGAGTTTCCGGTGGGAGTTTTTCAATATTCATCTCCCGCGCAGCCAAGTTCACCTGAACCAGCTTGCCATCAATAAGATAACGGTCTTCATCGACAGTAGGGAAGGAATAATAAGGCCGTAGTCCCTGAAACTGGTAGTAAACATCGTCAAGCAGTTCACGATCCCAAACCGGGATGCTTTGCAAGTGTTCTTCGTTAACCCAGTAGGAAAGATCATTTTCCGGTGAGAGAGTGACCTCAAAATCGATGGTTTTGGCTTCATCCAGATCATAGGCGGATAACGTGGCCTTGATGTTGTTCGCCATGAAGCTCTTTTCCGTCCGAACAGGGTTAGGTTGTACGATGAACTGGTCGATGAGATTGGGAAAAAAGGAGACATAGCGGAGGCCAATTGCACCCACACACAAAAGGCTGAAGGTAATTAGCGGTAACCGGCCTTTGCTGGCACGAGT
Source organism: Methylococcales bacterium (assembly GCA_036480195.1). Classification (GTDB taxonomy): domain Bacteria; phylum Pseudomonadota; class Gammaproteobacteria; order Methylococcales; family JAZGGE01; genus JAZGGE01. Next base: position 7,194 of record JAZGGE010000120.1, on the reverse strand, counting down.
ATGGATTAGGATCATTAACGATATCGCCGCGCCTAGCAAAGCAGCCAATGCAGTCCAGATTAACGGTAAATGATAACGAATTTCTACAAAACCGGGGCCGAAAAATGTAGGCTCATGGGCATCTGTATAGAGTAGGTCATAGCGGTCGAGCATAAAACCCCATGCGATAACAGCAAAGACCAGGACAATTAGAATATGAAGATGGGTTTTTGCCCCCACGGGCAGGTCGGATATTTTTTTTGATCCAGATTGAGCATAGTGCTCTAACCAGTACAGCACGCCAATAAATAGAAACAGTAAGCTCAGAGTGACGAGTAATTCCCCTTGAATCAATTGAAATATTGGGAAATTAAACATATAAAAACTAACGTCATTCCCGAAGAACGGATCTTGTAAACCAGCATTCGGTGCGTAAAGGAAGAGTAGCGCAGATTCCCATTGGTTGTAGAAGGGGATGGCAATGACGATGGCAAGAATAACAGATAAGAGGGTATAAACATCCAATGCGCCAGATTGGAATTTTTTTATTAGCCCTGGGGATTCTGCAGGGTCATCGGAAAGTCCGAGAAACCGGGAGGCAAACCAGAAATTTAAAAAGAAAATCAGGAAAAATAGTAGGGTGATTCCACCTGAGATGAAGTAACGGTAGAGCAGCCTTAACCAAAAATACCCTTCGAAATTGAGTGATGTAAACCACCAAAAATCGACAACGAGATCGAGGAATACGAAATAGAATGCGATATATAGGACTAACAGTGCCAGGGCTGATATTGCGACCGCAATAAGAATTTTTTTCCAGTGCCACATAGTGTTGTAACTCTAATTGTTATTTTCTGTTCCAGGTGGGATTGCCTGGGCGGTTGTCAGAGAATAAAAAAACCAGCATTGGGAAATTTTGCCAAAGTAGCTTTCCGTTAGCTGCAGCTTTTAGTTTCGGACATGCCTCCTTGATATTCTAAGTCTGTGTGAGTGTTTAAGCCAGGCATTTTGTCGCTACTTCGTAGACATCTTTTGAGACATCCGGTGTGGCGGCAATTTTTTCCAACTGAATTTTCATTTTGTGCTGCCGATTTTCGTCATAGCGTCGCCATTGGGTAAAAGAACCCAGCAGGCGTGATGCAATTTGGGGATTGATCGTGTTCAGGGCAGCGATATGTGAGCCAAGGAACTCATAGCCTTGCCCATTGGTTGCATGGAAATGAACCGGGTTAGCCTGGGCAAAGGCACCAACGAGAGAGCGAACACGATTGGGGTTTTTTAAATCAAAAGCGGAGTGCCCCAGCAGTTTGTTCACCACATCCATGGTTCCCGGCATGTGACTGGTCGCCTGAATACTAAACCATTTGTCAATAACCAGGGGTTCATCTTGCCATTGCTTATAGAACTGATTCAGATATTCCGCTTTTTCTGGGTTATCTGAGTTGACGATGGTCGACAATGCAGCGATTTGATCTGTCATGTTGTGAGCATTCAGGAATTGCTGGTTGCATAGTTCGTAGACTGCTTTCGTGTTAAGTTCTTTCAGATAGTTTAGACACGTGTTTTTTAGTCTGCGTCTACCAGCAGTTTTGTTGTTGTACGAACCGGATTCGTCCTCGTGGTAGTGCTGATAGAGGGCGTTAAAATCAGTTTGTAGATTTTCAGCCAACTGTTGTTTTATACCTTGTCTGGCTTGATGAATAGCGTCAGGATCTATCGTTTCGCGTATTTCACTTAGATAGGCTTCCGAGGGGAGATTAAGAAGGAGAGCTAAATACTGAATGTCGTCCCAGGTTTGGGACATGAGATGACGTAAAGCGGATAGCAGTTGGATATTAAGGGCATCGTTTGAATTGCCGTTTAGAATCCTTTCCATTTCTCCGGTTATGACTTGGCAAGCCAACAGCTGCCCTGCTTCCCAACGACAAAATGCGTTGGTATCGTGGCTGATGAGGAAGGCGAGTTCTTGCGGAGAACGGTCGATGATGAGTTTGACAGGCGCGGAAAAATCTCTGAGTAGGGAGACGACAGGCTTATCGGCAATGTTAATGAAGTGGAATTGCTGCCGGGCTTCGGTTAATTCCAGTGTCTTCTCGGGAACAGCTTTAGTCTCGTCTTCTAGCTGAACCGGGGCTTGTTTTCCATCTGCTGTTAGGAGCCCCATAGTCAGCGGGATATGTAACGGTTTCTTATGGGGTTGCTTGGGCGTTGCCGGACAGCTTTGCTCGGTCTTGAGAGTCAGGGTTTGGGTGGCCGCATCATAAAGGGTAGTTACCCTAATCTCAGGAGTTCCGGCCTGACTGTACCAAAGCCGGAATTGAGAAAGGTCAGTCTGATTCGCATCTTCCATACATTTAACGAAATCATCCGTCGTGATTGCCTGGCCATCGAATCGTTCGAAATAAAGATCCGATCCTTTACGAAAGCCTTTCCTGCCAACCAGTGTTTGGATCATACGCACGACTTCAGCGCCTTTTTCGTATACGGTTAGGGTATAGAAATTATTGATTTCAATGTATGAATCGGGACGAATCGGATGGGCCATCGGGCCACCATCCTCGGCGAATTGACGGGTTCTCAGAGTATTAACATCATCGATACGCTTGACCCCTCGGGAAGTCATGTCCGCTGAGAATTCTTGGTCACGAAAAACTGTAAATCCTTCCTTCAGGCTGAGCTGAAACCAGTCCCGGCAGGTAATGCGGTTGCCAGTCCAGTTGTGAAAATATTCGTGAGCGATAACGCCTTCTATATATTCATAGTCAGTATCGGTTGCAGTGTCGGGGCGGGCCAAAACGAATTTGCTGTTAAAAATATTAAGCCCTTTGTTTTCCATGGCGCCCATATTGAAATGGGAGACCGCAACAATCATATACAAATCGAGGTCGTATTCCCGGCCATAAACTTCTTCATCCCAGACCATAGCTTTTTTTAGCGAACGCATGGCATGATCACACTTGTCGATATCATGTTTTTCCACATAGATGTGCAGATCAATATCGCGTCCTGATGATGTGGTATGGGTATCTTCGATGAATTCAAGATTGCCGGCAATCAGGGCGAACAGATAGCAGGGCTTTTTGAAGGGATCCTCCCATTTCACCCAATGACGGTTGTTGCCGATTTTTCCCCGGTCGATGGGGTTGCCATTGGAGAGTAAAACCGGATATTTTGACTGATCTGCGATGACTCTTGTAGTAAAGCGCGCCATGACATCCGGGCGATCCAGGAAATAGGTGATTTTCCGAAAACCTTCCGCTTCGCATTGAGTACAAAACATTCCGTTGGAAAGATAGAGTCCTTCCAACGCAGTATTCTGTTTGGGGTTTATTCGGACGATTGTTTCCAACTGAAATTTTTCTGGAACATTGAGTATTAATAGAGTCTCTTTGCTTAATACATAATCTTCCGCCATCAGCTCCCGGCCATCTATAGAAACCGATATCAGGACTAACTCCTCACCGCTGAGTTCCAGAGATCCGGTTATTTGGTGTGAGGTCGAGTTTTTTCTGATGATTAATGTAGATCGGACGGTAGTGTTTTCCTCTTCCAGTTCAAATTCCAGATCAACGGAATCAATCAGAAACTCCGGCGGTTTATAATCTTTTAGATAGACTGTTGTGGGATTGGCATCACGCATAGGTGGAATTAAAAGTTATACAGATAAATTAGAGTGATTTTATTGCGTATGCCGCAAACAATCCCCAGGCAATCAAAAAAGCCAGTCCGCCAAACGGTGTAATAGCGCCTAACCCTTTAATCCCGGTGATGGCAAGAACATATAAGCTACCAGAAAATAGGATAATGCCTGTGAGCATGAGCCATCCAGCCCAGCGCAGCAATGCTGAGTCTGGGGTATGTAGAGCAAAGCCTGCAAGCAGACCCAGGCCGAGGGCATGCCACATGTGGTAGTCCACCGCAGTTTTGTAAACGACCATTAGATCCACAGGTATTTTGCTTTTAAGCCCATGGGCGCCAAAGGCACCCATGGCAACGGCGGTAAAGGCGCTGATTGCAGTTAGCAGGGTGAGTGTTTTAGTCATAGTTTACTTTTCTTTCAATCGTGGTATGAGTTGTACTAAATTACAGGGGCGGGTTCGGTGGTCGAGTTGATCTTTAATCAATTGATCCCAAGCCATTCTGCACGCGCCAGAAGAACCGGGCAAGCAAAACAAATAGGTACCGTTTGCGACCCCTGCGACAGCACGGGATTGGATGGTAGAGGTCTTTATATCCTCATAGGAGAGGGCGCGGAACACCTCGCCAAAGCCATCGAGGGTTTTATCAAGTAGCGGGATTACCGCTTCCGGCGTTCCATCACGACCGGTGACACCGGTACCGCCAGTCGTAATGATCGCATCAATCTCCGATGAAGCAATCCACCGCGACACGACCGCACGGATTTGATAAATATCGTCAGGAACAATAAGTTTTTCAGAAAGTTGGTGTCCGGCGTCTGTTAGTTTCTCTGACAGACGCTTGCCAGAGGTGTCATTCGCATCGGTTCTAGTGTCGGAAACGACTAGAACTGCGATATTTAGGGGGATAAATTTGCGGTCTTTGCTCATAGTTCCTAGAGATAATAGCAAGTGAAGATTGATGAATTCAAGTCAGAGTCTAAAAGCGTTTTAGCGAAGCCTGAAATAGGGGGGGTTCCTCTTCCCTTCATTTATATGATGTTGTTTCGCAACCAGTGCTCCAGCAGTTCATGCCGGAACTCACCCTGTTCATATAGATCCATCATGAAATCATAGGTGCTTTCCGCGTCGGCCATGATCTGTGTGCCATTGATCGCTAAGAAGGTATAAACGCAGGCAAAGGCAGTGCGTTTGTTGCCGTCGATAAAGGGATGATTTTGCGACAGGCTTTCCCATAACGCCGCAGCTTCGCTAATCAGATCGGGATAATACCCTGTCTGCATGCGAAATAAGGCGGCTTCAAGCTGTCCAGGATCACGCAAACCTTCAGCGCCGCCATAACGTGTAATCTGATCGCTGTGAATAGCTAACACATCAGCAAGGGTTAAATAATCGGTCATTTAGCCAGTTTTTCATACAGTGTTGCATAATTACCGTGACTGGCTTGGTATGCTGCCATTACATGCGTTCTGGGTCGCGATTGATGACGTTTTTCAATCAGATCGGCCAGTGCTTCATCTACTAGCGTCTGTATCTGGCGACCTTCTTTCTGTGCCAGCTCGCGCACCTGGCTGAGAAGATTAGCGTCAACTTGGGTGGCAAATTTTTCTCGCGTCGCCGACATAATAGTCTCCATAATCTATTTTTAGCTACTAGCCAATAGTTTAACATGAAATATCATGAAATATCATGAATCTGTCAGAGGGAATTTAATGATCTAATGTTTTGCCTCTTCAGTTATTAAATTATTCTTAGGTTTAGCTGATATCTAAGTAGGGTGGTGAAAAACTCCTTACTGATGATCAACTTGAGGCATTTGCGGAAAACAGGGTTTTTTCAATCTATACATTAAAGTTCAGCCAGCAGGCAGTTGATATCCATTCCAGCGATCTGTGGCACAATGATGCTTACCTGTTACAAAAGGAAATGTCCCCTTTGATTGAAGAGATTGATAGGATGTTAAAATCTTTGAGACAGGGGCTCGATAAACGCACAAAACGAAATACTGAGAATATCTCATCAGCTATATCACAAACAATTTAAATCCTGATTTGTGCAGGAATAACATTGATTTCGATAATACTGGGTACGATCCTGTTCTTTGATTTACAAATTCTTGCGCCAATCACCAGACTTCGCGAAGTCATTCAACGGTTGTTAGATTCGAAAACAGCGGGTGATCTAACAGTTCGGATAAATAGTGGACGACAAGATGAAATTGGAGGATTAGCCAATTCATTAGCAAACTGCAAAAAAATATAAAAGCGGTTGTGAATATGGCGCCGGTGCTTAATACACAGGCGGAATATTTACAAAAATCTGCTAACGACATTGACTATTCGATTAAACAACAAATTGCCATTTTTTCTGAAGCCAGGAAAGTGATTGCCCAAATCAATGATGGTATCGTCAATTTAACAAATATCGCAGATGAACTAAATAGGGGGTTCAACTTGAAGATAGCCCTAATTACCGATGCTTGGCATCCACAAATAAACGGTATAGTTACCACTGTTCAAAATACTTGTCGGGAACTGAAAACACTTGGGCATACCGTAAAACTGATTACCCCATGCGATTTTAGAACCTGGCCATGTCCCGGCTACCCAGATGTTCGCTTGGCCTTCCTGTGTGGGCCAAGGCTGCGCCCCATACTTAAAGCGTTCAAGCCAGATGCCGTTCACTTGGTAACAGAAGGTTGTGTCGGTTTTGCTGCTCGCCGGTATTGCCGTCAAAAGAGGATAAATTATAGTACCTCCTTCCATAGCCGGTATCCGGAATACCTTAAGGAACGTGTTGGGTTTCCTTTGGCTGTGACCAATGGCTATCTACGATGGTTTCATAGTAAAAGTTGTCATGTTATGGTTTCTACTGAGTCTTTGGGCGCAGAGTTAATGGGCAAAGGGTATCGAAATGTGGTGCGTTGGTCTCTCGGTGTCGATACTGACCATTTCCGGCCACGTCAGAAGTCGTTCATACAAGATAAGCGGCCTATCTTCCTTTATGCTGGGCGGGTGGCTGTTGAGAAAAATGTTGAACACTTCCTCCAGTTGGATTTGCCAGGAACCAAATATGTCGTGGGTGATGGGCCACAACGCAGTGAATTGGAAAAAAGATATCCTAACGTACACTTTACTGGATTCCAGCAAGGGGAGGTTTTGGCCTCGTTTATGGCTGCGGCTGATTGCTTTGTCTTCCCCAGTTTGACCGATACTTTCGGATTGGTTGCCCTGGAGTCGCTGGCCTGTGGTGTTCCTGTGGCAGCATACCCAGTTCAGGGGCCCAAAGATATCTTGCGCGATAACCGGGTAGGTGTTCTGGGGAAAGATCTAAAGCAAGCTGCTATTAAGGCTCTGGAACTAGATCCCCAACATTGCCGAACCTATGCGTTGCAATACACGTGGCCGAGTTGTACTCGGCAGTTCGTAGATAACTTGATTGTGACATAGTCTCAGGCTACCTGATCTCATCACGGTGAATCAAAAGGTTATAGAAATTCATGGGATTTTGTTCTGAGCCTAAAATAACGACTTCTCTCCGTAGGAGGGGCTTTAGCCGCGATCTTGGCCGAGATCGC
>JAZGGE010000119.1:0-3334 GCA_036480195.1 Methylococcales bacterium | reverse complement strand
CTTAGAAAACCGAGTTTCAATCCTTGTTGTTGAAGTTGAATCAGGTAGTGGATACAGAAAACCGATTGCTGATGCCAGTAGCAGGGAAGAAAGGGGGTTTTATCGGTTAAAAATGGCTTGATATGTTCCACACCTTTAACCGGAAGCTGTTGACAACTCTTGGTAAGTAACCATACGAGGGGTGTAACCAAGTAAGGAGCAACAGCAAACTTCGCCGCCTTCAGATAGTTTTTACGCATGGGGGCACAAAGCTAGCCAGTGACTTGCTGTTCGAGAAATTTACCCAACTCCGCGATTGTCGGATAATCAAAAAGGTCGGTTACTTCCACGACATCTGGATAGAGCTGGTCGATTTTTTCGTGAATCTGGGCAAGATTCAGGGAACTGCTGCCAATTTCAAATAGATCATCATTGATTCCGATTGTTTTGTCGGGGAATACCGTGTGACAGATCGCCAGCAAATTTTTCTCAATTTCAGACCCGTCTTCGGTATTGTTAACAGGCTGAGCGTGGCTTTGGATTTCAGCCAGTACGTCCACGTATTTCCCCTGAGCATACTGTTCAGCAAGGGTGAATCGCTGAATTTTCCCGCTGGTGGTTTTAGGAATAGTTGCAACAGGAATAACCAGTGCAACCTCGATACCGATTTCCTGAGTCAGCATCCGTCTAACTTCCGAAATCAGTGGTAGAAAACTCTCTATCGCTCCCCGGTGAACGACGAACACCGCCAATTCTTCGCCCTCTACGCCGGAAATAGCACAAGCCGCAAACTTACCGTGATCAACACCCGGAACAGATTCACAAATTTTTTCCAAATCATGGGGGTGATAATTCTGCCCGTTTACAATAATCAATTCTTTGCTGCGACCGGTAATGACCAATTGACCTTGGTTTATAAAACCAAGGTCTCCGGTATCTAGCCAATTGTCAGTATTAATAGTTCGCTTGTTGAGTTCATTTTCATGGTAGTAGCCAGTAGTGACATTGGGTCCACGGATTTTCACATAACCTACGAAATTTTCGTCCAATGTATTATCGTTGCTATCTACAATATGAAGTTCGCTATTCACCATCGGGCGACCTAGATGAGTGAGTTCTACTGTATCACTATTGGCTTGCGAAAATATCTGTACTTCGTGTTCCACATGTAAGGAATCGCGTTTAACAAATATCGTTGACAGGTCATCGCCTGGTTTTGGGAATGAAGCACCCAATGAGGCTTCCGCCAAGCCATAAACAGGGAAAATAGCCTGTTCAGATAACCCATAAGGTTTTAACGTTTTGACAAAACGGCGGCAAAGTTCAGCGGAGATAGGTTCGGCTCCGTTGAATATCAGACGGATGCTGGAAAGGTCAAGGTGGTCGACGTTCTGCCGGTTAAAATATTTCAGCAGGTGGTGATATCCGAAATTAGGAGAAGAACTTATTGTAGCCTGCTTCTCACTAATTTTTTCCAGCCACAGTACCGGTCTGCGGGCAAATAGTTCGGAAGGCATTGAATAGGCATCAATGTTTAAAACCAGTGACATAAGATGAAATCCGATGATGCCCATATCATGGGTAAGTGGCATCCAGCTTAGGCTGATGTCTGACGGCGTGGCTTCGCTCCCGATGAGAATCGAGCTAATATTGCTGATGATGTTTTCATGGGAGAGGATTACTCCTTTAGGCGAACCCGTGGAACCCGACGAAAACTGGATAAAGGCGGTATCTTTGGGAGAAATTGCAGCAATGGTTCCTTCATTCGAATCCAATTTGATCTGATCGAGCAGGATCGTGTTTTGTTGCACAGATGTCCAAAGTTCCTCAGCACCTTGTTCTGATGCAAGTTTTTTCAACCGGGAGAATACTTTTTCTGTGGTGCATAAGAATGGTTTTTGTAGTTTTCTAAAAACTTTTTCCACTCTGGTTTGCGAAGCATCGTTCCCGGAATATACCAATGGAACAGGGATGATGCCCCCCATCAATGCAGCCCAAAATACATCTATAAACTGTTCGTTATTTTCTGCCAACAAGATAAGCTCACTGCCTTTTTCCAACCCGGCAGCTTGAAAGTGGTATAAAAGCCGTATTGCACGTGATTCCAGCTCCCGATAGGATATTGAGACTTCCTCTGTTTTACCTTTGATGTGAGTGAGGGATTTATCGCCAGTGCTGCTTTTTTGCAAAGCTTCCAATAATGTTGCAGGGAAATTCGTTAACATCTTATAAACTTATCTTGGAGAAGGGTTCATGTAGAGATTGTGCTTAGGTCGCAAGTTTACCAGAGCTTCCAGTTCGATGGATTGACCGGGAGCAAAATTGAGATGAACATTTTGAATCAATACGCTGATATGAATTAGCATTTCGTACATCGCCATCGCTTCTCCTATACAGTTGCGCGGTCCAATGGAAAATGCCAGATAAGCGCCTTGTGGACGTTTTGCCTTTTGTTCCGGGGTAAATCGCTCAGGATTAAACTGTTCGGGATTTTCCCAGAAATCCGGATGACGGTGAATAAGAAAAGGAGGAACGAATACATCAGTACCAGGAGCGACATAAAATCCCCCTATATCATCTTCATCCAAAGCCCGTCGGGTCAATAACCAGCCAGGAGGATATAGACGCATCGATTCCTCCAGAACCTGCCGGGTATAAACAAGTTGCGATAAATCCTCGAAAACGGGTGTTTTACCATTAAAGACCCGTTGAGATTCTTCAATCAGACGTTGTTCCACCTCCGGATGCTGGGAAATTAAATACCACGTCCAGTTCAGTGCGCTGGCGGTTGTTTCATGGCCCGCGATAATAAGCGTCAGGGTTTCATCCAGCTGTTGCCTTTCGGGCATCGCCTGCCCCGATTCTTTTTCGCTGGCATCCATGATCATTGAAAGAATGTCCGCGGGACGCCGCCGCTCTTTTTCGCGACGATCAATTATTTCAACAATGACCTTGGAAAGGCCTCGAAAGCGACGAGCGAAAAGAAGATCTCTTGCCGATTCATCAGTAACCATCAAGAAGGGGTTTTGCCCCGTTTCAGCAATGATTCGATCCAGGTCTTCGCTGAAAAGTGCGTAAAGAATAAAGTGTAGCGCCGCCTGACTGGTTGCATCGGTAATATTGATCGGATCGCCAGAACTTATCTTGTGTTGCCATTCTTCAAGTAAATGTTCCGTGCATTGCGACATCAAAGGCACTAACTGAGTGAGGATGTCCTTATGGAACATCGGTTGCAGCATTTTACGCTGACGCTTCCAAAGAGCACCTTCGCTCACCATGATTCCGCGTCCCAAAAGCACATTAACCCGGTCTATTCCTACGCCCTTCCGGTAGTTTTTGTAGTTACTGGCTAAAA
>JAZGGE010000118.1:0-5268 GCA_036480195.1 Methylococcales bacterium | reverse complement strand
AGCCCATTTTGGCCAGATTGTTCGATCATTATCGTTGAATAGCCCACTATTCGCCTCAAATGATCGAAAAATCTGACTCAAAATGGGTTTCCCTCGCTACGGTTTCTATTCTCGGACAGCCTCCTAGTACTCCGTCAACATTGTATTGACGGGTATAGTAAGCCGATAAGCGGCCATCTGCGTTGTTGCATTCGCTTGAATTATAGCCCTGCTAGTCCTGCGCCTAGCAGCTGACCACTTCTCAACCTCCTCTACCCGCCCATACAACATTGAAGGAGTACTAGTTGGTAGCTGCTGTCGGCTACTCAATTTTTTCTGTCTAATCATTGTAGCGAGCCAGGCTCGAGTGTTAGCCAATGAAAATTGTATCAGCAGCATTTGCAATATTGGATACTGAGGAAATCTCGGTAATGCCGCTCAATTCAATAATATTAGGGTTGTTTGCTTTATTTTGAACAAGATAAGTATTTCCGTCGAAAGCAAACGCTGCGATATGATCGAGCGGTACCAGCTGGGCATTTTGTGCAACGGTAAACCATTCCGCTAGTGTGTCAATAGTATTGACGTCTGAACCTGAAAGAGCAATGACTCCGTTGGTTGCGGTGGCGAGAATGTTTTCGTTGCCATTGCCTCCAGAAAGAGCCGAGTTTACATCTACAGGTACTGTCGAGTCGGCTGAAACTACACCGGCAACAGAGGTGAAAATGATGCGGTCACCATTAATTGTTGCTTCAAAATCAGCAATTTTATCCATCAGATTTTCAGACGAATCATTGGTATCAAATCTGAACAGATCCTGACCTTCCAGGCCCGAAAATACATCGTTACGGAGTGTGGCATCAAGGGTGTCATTGGCAGCAGTGCCGACGATAAAGTTAACTTCTTCCCCCTCAGGGAATGTTTTGACTATTGCAGCCGCATTGGCGATCCCGGCAGTAACCGAACTGGGGTTCTCATCAATACTATCCAATAGGGATCTAGCTGCGTTTATTTGGTCTGATCCGTATACTACGCCACTTAACTCCACGAACGTGGTAAAGGCTTTAGCAGTTGTCATTTTGTTGTTTATAATGGATTCGTCTTGAGCTCCACCCACTGTGTTCGTTGCTCCGTTAAGAATATCCAGGGAGATATTGGCCAATGTGCTCTCAGAGCTATTTAGTCGGGTAACGTAAAAATCCAACCCAGCCTGATCCGCATCACGACCAAAAAGGAACTGAAATATATTGTTTATTAGCGTGTTATTGTCCTGACCACCAAAACGACTGGTAAACTCTTCTGAGGTGCCAAAATCATTAATGATAGTGGCTAGATCTTGGCCAGCATTATCCAGTTGGTTCTCCCAAAAATTTTGTCCAGAAGGATCCGCAGGCCGACCATAATAAGCGATAAACGATTTTTGTATTGCTTCGGTAGTAGCTTGTGTTGCCATAACTTTAGTTCTCGATTTTACTTGGTTTAGTTATTGATTTTTCTTAGTGACCGAATCTACAATCGATCAAGTGAAGAATCACTGGATCATTCGGTGATACGCTCATATTATACTCTTTGTGCCGAAAAACGCACATTTTGTGATTTACAACCTATTGAATATAAATAAATTAACAATTCACTAACGAGGTATTCTTGAGCGCAGCAAAGTATAAATCAAGCGATTTATTGGATACAAAATGTGCAGATTTGAGATTCTGGCAAATCTACAATGTAGATTCGAATAGCTGTAGAATGTGGATCAACCCTCATCCATTTACGACTAGGATAGTATGAAAAAGTTCAGATCGGCGCCGGTTTCGGTGAGCTGTTATTCTAGCGTAACTGCTTGTGGCGTGGGGAAGCAGCCTCTTCTTAATATGTTGCAGAGTAATAATAGCGCATTAAAATCGCCCAGTCTTTTTTCTTTGCCATTTCCTACCTACGTCGGTGAGATTGTTGATGAGCTACCTGAAATCAGTCGACGGATGGATAAATTTGTTACCCGTAATAATCGGGTGGCTTTGGCAGTGTTAAATGAACCCAATGAAGAAATACGAATGTGTATTGATTCAGCTAAACAACGTTATTCCGCAGCGCGGATTGGCGTAGTTATTGGAACCAGTACATCTGGGCTTTATGAAACGGAAGCGGCGTATCGATATTTTCTAAAAAACGGAGAAATGCCGGCTGATTTCAATTTTTTAACCCGCCATGCCTATCAAGCGACTGCCCGATTTATACAATTGGAATTGGGTTTGAAAGGCCCGTGCTATGCTATTTCCACTGCGTGTTCTTCCAGTGCGAAGGCGATCGCTGCGGGGCAACGGTTGATCAACTCGGGCTTATGCGATGCCGTATTAGTGGGAGGAGTCGATACGCTCTGTCATTTGACATTGAGAGGATTTCACAGCTTGGAATTAATCTCTTCTCAACCTTGCAGGCCAATGGATAAAAATCGATGTGGTATTAGTATAGGTGAGGGAGCGGCTCTATTGGTCTTGGAAAAACCAGTTTCTGTTTCCACCGATTCTCTCAACTTTCTTGCTGCAGGTGAGACATCGGATGCTTATCACATGAGTTCGCCTCATCCTGAGGGTTTCGGTGCGAAATTGGCGATGGGGGAGGCACTGAAAAAGGCGGAACTAGAAGCGAGTGACATTGACTATATCAACCTGCATGCTACGGCGACACCTCTGAACGATAAAATAGAGGCAAAAGCGATTAGCATGGTTTTTTTAGGTAAGACGCCCTGTAGTGGCACCAAGGGAGTGACAGGGCACACCCTTGGGGCGGCAGGCGCAATTGAAGCAAGTATCGCTTTGTTGGCATTAGAGCATCAGTTTATTCCAGGAAATGTTGGATTTGAACAAAGTGAATCCGATCTGGGTTGTCATATCGTTCGGGATTCGGAAAAAGACATACAGTTGCAGCGGGTGATGAGTAATTCATTCGGGTTTGGGGGTAACAATACCAGTTTGATTTTCTCCAGGGGTTTGAATTAATTATGCTATCGATACTGGGAATGGGGGTCTGTTGTCCGAACGCCAAGCTATTGGATTTGCACAGTATCCAGGGTAGAGACGTAGATAAGAGTTTGCTACCTTCTGGAATTCGACGTCGGACCAGCTCAAACACTCGGATGGCAGTAACCGCAGCTTATGATGCATGTCAACATTCTGGTATCGATGCGGCAACACTACCTTCAGTTTTCGCATCCCTTGGCGGTGAAATGCAGGTGACAGATTCGCTGTGCATGGTTCTACCGGATCAGAATGCACCACTTTCTCCGACCCAATTCCACAATTCAGTCCACAATACCACCGCAGGTTATTGGAGCATTATCACAGGATCCCACCAACCCATTACCGCCATAGCGGCTGAATTTGATACCTTTGCAATGGGTTTGCTTGAGGCGTGGTGTCAACTACAATTCTACGATGGACCTCTTTTGGTTGTTTGCTATGATGAGCTTTGGCCTCAGTATCTTTGTCCCCCCATCGGAAAGCAAGCATTTGCCTGTGCATTGGTTTTGCAAAGGGATGATGTTATCGGTGAGAGTGTATTGGGAAAAATTAGTCAACCCCATCAGCAAAGCGGCGCTGAAAAACAAGTTGACGAACCCTTATTGACTTTTATGCGAGCCGCGCCAGCTGCTGTGGCAGTTCCATTGCTGAGAGCTATTCAGAAAGGGATCTCAAAGGATATGATTTTATTGAGTATTGAAGGCTATGACTGGGTTGTAGATCTCGAAGTCTAGACAAAATAAACAGACGCATTCTGAAATTCCTAGTTCCTTATGATTGAACATGCTCAACCTATACCCTTGAAATGCGATGTACTAATTATCGGTGGTGGCCCCGCAGGTAGTAGTACCGCATCACTTTTGGCCAAACAGGGTGTAGATGTTGTGCTTTTGGAGAAAGCCAGATTTCCAAGGAACCAAGTTGGTGAAAGCCTGATCCCCCATTTTTGGAAATTTGCAGATTTAACAGGAGTCTCAGAGAAAATTGAGAAACAGGGATTTGTCACCAAGGCTGGGGGTATAACTGTCTGGGATGGCGTGATTTCTCAAATCTCCTTTGCTCAATTTGGGTACAATCGTCCCGCGTTACACGTCGAAAGGGATGTTTTTGATGAACTGCTTCTGGAGTATGCCGACGAATGTGGGGCTTCAGTATTTCAGGAAGTCTCGGTAAAGGCCATTAATTTTTCGGATGAGGGGGCACCACAAGCTTTCTACTACGACAAACGGCGAAATAGCAGCCAAAGTGAGGGTAAAATTGTCTGTCAGTATGTCGTTGATGCGAGTGGTCATAGTTCACTACTGGCAAATCAGTTTAGAACTCGCCAACTTATCAATTCCAAATTGAAATTTCTTTCTCTTTGGGGGTATTTTAAGAATTCTCGCTATATCGGTCTGGATGCCAAAAGTCACTCAGCCGAAAGCCTTCCTCATATTAAACCCGTCACGTTCGTTACATCGTGTGGAGATGGTTGGCTATGGCATATTATCTTACGTGATAAAACCAGTGTAGGCCTTATCATCCATACAGACCGAACTCGAGGTATGGATAAGCGGGCAAGGGAGCGGTTTTTTTTGGAAACCTGCAGCAATACTCCCTACTTAAAGGAGCTGTTGGAATACGCAAGCTATATTGAGGATTCATTGCAGTTCAGACCTGACTATTCCTATTATTCTACTAATCCTTGCGGTGAAAACTACTATTGCATCGGCGATGCTGCCGCATTTGTTGATCCGATTTTCTCCCACGGCGTACAGAGCGCTTTCTATAATGCTGCGGTGGCTGCGGTTGCGATTAAAGCTTCACTTGACAAGAAAAGCCACAGAAAGCGGTATAGCCAGATATGTGAAAGTCGGATGCAACAGTTCTATGGCTTTGCCCGCGCCATGGCGTTAGGAGATTTTGGAGGAGATGGTGTCAAGCCCGAACTGGTAAAAAACTTGATGAAAGGGATGCCTTTGCTGGAATTGGAGCTAATGCTGGCGGCGTCAGAAATTACCAACAGGTCGGGCAATTTTCGCGAGATGGCTAAAGAGGCAGGCGTTCTAGAGGAGTTTGCCGAGGGGTCTGTTCACAAAAAAGCGAAGCGGTTGGATGCTTTGATGCTCTGAAAAGAAGCCTTTTAGAACTTGTTCAAGATCTCACTGAAGGGCGCAGCACAGCGTTAAAAGTGGTCGTATAGCAATGGGCGCGGGCGCATAGCTGGCTACGTAACTGTTGCTATACGAATGAAGACGGACAAAAAGGCAAGCTAGAATGTATAAGTTATTTA
>JAZGGE010000117.1:0-3502 GCA_036480195.1 Methylococcales bacterium | reverse complement strand
TGTTTCCCTGATAATCAACGCACACAGGGCAAGCCCCGCCTTGAAAGGGTTCAATCAATTGTTGAAGATCTGCTAAAAATTGGTTTGAAATTCCCTTAGAGTCATCATCCTGATACCACTGAATCATAACTGTACGTGCGAAATAACTTCGTGCTTGCTCAATTGTCATAATCCGTTCTGCTGTGACTCTGGGGTTTCCGGTATAGTCATCAATACTGAAACTTCCTTCTACCACCAGAATATTATCATTTGAAAGCAACTCCCGGTATTTTTCGAAGGCTTCTGAGAAAACGGCGATTTCCATGCGGCCGGTTCGATCATCCAACATGGCGAACCCCATCTGTTTGCCTCTTTTTGTCTGACGGGCGCGAAACTCAACAACCAATCCCGCAATCCGTACGGTGGCTTCCTCATCAGGTTTGGAGCCTAACATCGCCGCAATTCTACCTGTAATAAAATGACCGAGTTCATTTCCATATTGGTTAATGGGATGACCTGTCAAATAAAGCCCCAGCGCCACTTTTTCAGCGGCTAGTCGCTCATTTTCAGGCCAGGGTTCTACAATAGCTGCAGATCCTTCTCTTCGTATAGGATCACTAATTTGTTGCAAACCAAATAAATCCCCTTGCCCAGCAAGAGCTAACTTGCTCTGTTGTTCTGCTATCTTCAATGCATCGGGTAAATCCGTCATGTGTTGAGCCCGGTTGTCTCCAAAACAATCCAGAGAACCGGATCGAATCAGTGCTTCGAGTACCCGCTTATTCGCTTTTCTCAAATCAACCCGGCAGCAAAAGTCCTGGATATTCTTAAATTCCCCATCATTCCTGCGCTGATTCAAAATGTCTTCAACCGCCGCCTGCCCTACCCCTTTGACAGCTCCCAGCCCGTAAACGATACCCGTGTCCTTTGCCGCTTCAAACCGATAGTTTGAATGGTTGATGTTGGGCGGTGAAATCTCCAACTTCATATCACGGCACTCTTCGATCAAAATAACTATTTTATCGGTATTGTCCATATCTGCCGATAAAACCGCTGCCATGAAAATAGCCGGGTAGTGTGCCTTTAACCATGTTGTTTGATACGAGACCCAAGCATACGCGGCAGAATGAGATTTGTTGAATCCATACCCGGCGAATTTTTCCATCAGGTCGAAGATATAATTGGCGATTGACTCATCAACGCCTTTGTCGACAGCACCTTTATTAAATACATCCCGTTGTTTGGCCATCTCCTCAGGTTTTTTCTTACCCATGGCCCTCCGTAGCATGTCCGCCCCACCTAGCGTATAACCGGCCAGATCCTGGGCAATCTGCATGACTTGCTCTTGATATAAAATAACGCCATTGGTTGGCTGCAATATAGGTTCTACCATCGGATGGGGATAATCGGCTTTTGCCCGGCCATGTTTGATATTGATGTAATCATCTACCATTCCTGACTGTAGCGGCCCCGGTCGGAACAGTGCAACCAGAGCGATAATGTCTTCGAAGCAATCGGGCTGTAAGCGGCGGATAAGATCTTTCATTCCACGGGATTCAAGCTGGAACACAGCGGTCGTGGTGCAGCGCTTGAGTAAGGTATAGCAGGCTTCATCATCCCTGGGAATCAGCGCAATATCGATGGGCTGCTGGCTCGACTCAGTTCGCTGAACGTTAATTGCTTGTACCGCCCAATCGATGATTGTCAGAGTTCTAAGACCAAGAAAATCGAATTTAACCAATCCAACGGCTTCCACATCATCTTTGTCAAACTGTGTAACCAGATTTTTTCCGCCCGGCTCGCAATAGAGCGGCGTAAAATCGGTTAATTTTGACGGTGCAATGACCACGCCCCCGGCATGTTTACCAGCATTTCTGGCAATGCCCTCCAGGGATTTCGCCAAATCAATCAGACTTCGCACTTCATCATCCGATTGATAAGCTTCCCGCAGTCCTTCGCTTTCGGCAAGCGCTTTTTCCAGAGTCATTCCAATTTCGAAAGGTATCAGCTTCGCCAGTCTATCAACAAACCCATAGGGATGGCTAAGCACGCGGCCAACATCCCTGACCACCGCTTTCGCAGCCATACTGCCATAAGTTATGATTTGGGATACCCGTTCCCGCCCATAGTGCTCGGCAACATAGCCAATAACCTCGTCGCGCCGATCCATACAAAAGTCAATATCGAAATCCGGCATGGAAACCCTTTCAGGATTAAGAAAACGTTCAAACAAAAGATCAAATTCAATGGGATCCAGGTCGGTAATTTTATAGGCATAAGCAACCAATGAACCGGCACCGGAACCACGGCCTGGCCCCACTGGGATATCTTGGTCTTTCGCCCATTGGATAAAATCAGCAACAATCAGAAAATAACCAGGAAAGCCCATTTCCAGGATCACTTTCAACTCGAAATCCAGTCTTTCTCCGTAGATCTTTTGGTCGGTCTCACTGATGCCTTCAGGGAAAGAAACCTCAAGACGCTTTTCCAATCCTGCCTTCGCCAATCGTGTGAAATATTCATCCAGAGTCAAATCGTCAGGCACAGGGAAATCCGGCAGATAATTCTTACCCAGGGTCAACTCCAACGAGCACCGTTTGGCAATTTCGACAGTATTGGCCAATGCTTCCGGAATATCCGAAAATAAGTCTTCCATTTCCTCCGTACTACGTAGATACTGCTGTTCACTATAGAGTTTGGGCCTGCGGGAATCATCCAGAACCCGGCCTTCGGAAATACAGACCCGTGCTTCATGGGCTTCAAACTCTTCGCGGGAGAGAAAGTGAACATCGTTAGTCGCGACTACCGGGATATCAAATCGACCGGCAATTTCTATTGCCCTGTCCAGATACTCTTCCTCATGAGTCCGTCCTGTCCTCTGCAATTCAATGTAGAATCGACCTTCATACATCTCCAAATAGTTTTTTAGAACAGTTTCCGCCAAACGATCATCACCTGCCAGCAGCGACTGACCCAGCTGCCCGTTTCGCCCACCGGAAAGAGCTAGTAGCCCATCGCTTTGCTGCCCAATCCAGGCCTCGGAGAGCATTGGGACACCTTGATGTTGGCCATCCATAAAGCCACGGGAAAGTAACTCGGTTAGGTTTTTATAACCTTTTTTATTTTGTGCATATAAAGAAAGCCGAAAAGGTTGGGAGAGATTCAACTCATTTTTTACCCAAACATCAGCCCCAATTATGGGTTTAACACCTTCTGCCTGGGCTGCTCGATAAAACTTCACCATCGCGAAGAGATTGCTTTGATCCGTCACAGCGACCGCCGGCATACCCAACGCCCTGACCTTTTTGATCAAAGGTTTAATGCGAACGACTCCGTCTATCAAAGAATATTCTGTATGAATACGTAAATGTACGAATTTATAATCCGTCATGCTTTTTCCGATTTTTCTACTACACTAAAAACATTTTCTACTACACTAAACAATAAACCAAACGAAATACTGGGTTAATTTTCACAAAACCAATTTGGAGCACGCACCAATGGCACTGACAAACTGTCTGAT
>JAZGGE010000116.1:0-5331 GCA_036480195.1 Methylococcales bacterium | reverse complement strand
ATGGCGAACGAGCCATTCGACGTGCTGGTAACCGATATGAAAATGCCGGGAATGCAGGGTGAAGAGCTTCTACAAATAGTCATTAAGCTCTATCCTGCCACAGCCCGTATTGTCCTCACAGGTCATGCGGATAAAATCGCCGCAACAAAAGCGACCGAAGTTGCTCATCAATACCTGTCAAAACCTTGCGATGCTGAGTTTTTGAAGGATTCAATAAACCAAACATTGCTGTTGCATGAGTTGGTGGAAAACCCCCGAATTCGTAAAGTTATGGGAAATATCAAAAAGTTACCCAGCTTACCGACTATCTATAACGATCTTTCCCGTGAAATTGAAACACAAAATTCTGATGCGCTGGCCATTGCCGATATTTTCTCCAAAGATATGGCCATGTCCGCCAAATTGTTGCAATTGGTCAATTCCTCATTTTTTGGATTGGGAAGGCGTATTTCCAGTATTAAACAGGCAGTGACCCTGCTTGGGTTGAAGCAAATTAAAGACTTGGTTCTTAGCACTCATATATTTGAAGCATTTTCCACCTCCAAAACGCCTTGTGCTCTGTCGGTCGACGACCTATGGAAACAATCCCTGGCGGTTGCCGAACTTTCGCGGAAGATTAGTGTGAGCGAGGGTCAAACTGAAGATCGTCCTGACCAAGCGTATATGGGGGGATTACTTCACAACCTGGGATTACTCATTTTCGTGTCCCGGGAGCCTGAAAAAGTTAACGAATTATTCGCCAAAGCGGATGAAACGAACAGACGGCCCGTAAATCTGGAGCAATCGATCTTTGGCGTCTCTTGCAACGAAGCAGGCAGCTATCTATTGGGCTTATGGAAACTACCACCCCGTATTGTCGAAGCGATTCTGCTACAAGACCAACCGTCATTGATCGGTTATGATGGACTCTGTGCGCTTTCGTGCGTTCATATAGCGAAGGGTCTACTTTTACCAGAACACAATGCCGGCGAGGGTTACTCCTACCGCATTGATTTGAACTATCTGGAACGTATCGGACTCCAAAATCATATGGATTCCTGGAATTCCCTCGCTGAAACAGTAAGAGAAAAGCACCAACTCGTCGCCATCCCTACATAGGAGCCGAGTTAAAATAAATTCAGAAGCGATCCGGGAATTTCGTTCTATTAAAAGTTAAGAATATTGAGCATAGGAAGCTTAAGTGCTATTTTACTAACGCCGAAGATGTAGGTTTCTAAATGCCAATAATCCAGGTTCAAAATCGTGAATGCAATTAGCCATAAAATCCTTTGTGTTGATGATGAGATCAACGTACTCCATGGTTTTCAACGGCAGCTACGAAAAGTATTCGACATTTTTATTGCGGTCGGTGGAGAAGAGGCTTTAAAACTGCTCGACAAGGAGGGTGAGTTCGCGGTTGTTATTTCCGATTACAACATGCCTGGAATGGATGGAATAGATTTATTGCAGCGAATTCACCAAGACTATCCGGATACCGTGTTAGTTATGTTGACGGGAAGGGCCGAGTTGGATGTGGCCGTATCTGCACTACATGATGGTGGAATTTTCCGCTTTTTAAGGAAACCCTGCCCTAGAGAAATTCTGGAAAGAACGATTGCCGATTGTTTAAACCAGTATCGCCTGATTCGCAGCGGGAAAATCCTTTCCGAAGAGCTTGATCGGGCCAATGGGGAACTAAGGAGCCTGAATCAACGGCTGGAAGAAAAAGTCGCCGAGCGTACTGAAACGCTCCGTAGTCAGTACGAATTCGTTTATCAACTAAATGGCCTCGACTCTCTGACTGAAGTCGCTAACCTGATTGTTAAGTCTGCCGCGCAGTTGGTGAAAAGCCGCGAAGTATCCCTCTTTCTCAGTTGTGACAATGATACCTGTCTTGATCGGATAGCTACGACATCAAAAGAACCATTGCACATCAAAGTACCGGTGGATGAGGGGATCGTCGGCCAATCCTTTTCTCATGCATCTTCTGTCATATTAGGCCAGTCGGATTTCGCAAATATGAATGTTGAGGCAAAAAAGCGCTTAGCTCTGCACCAACCTCCCTCGGCGTGCCTGCCTCTAATCGCCTCAGGAAACGTGATTGGTGTGTTGTGTGTCTCAGGTGATCCTGGCGTAGACTACTCCCCGGAACAGATCACAAAACTCAAGGCCATCTCTGAATCCGCAGCGACGGCTCTTTTAAATCAACGACACCGTGCCGAAAGAGATGAAGCCCAGGACGCCATTATCATGGCACTTGCCAAACTTTCTGAATATCGCGATCCCGAAACAGGTGAACACCTTCTTCGCCTCAAAATATATTGCCGGTTAATTTGTGAGGCTTTACGGAATAACCTGAAATATAAGGATATAGTCGATGAACAGTTTATTGATGATCTAGCCCGTTCTTCGCCTCTTCATGATATTGGCAAAGTGGGCATACCGGATGCCATATTAAAAAAACCGGGACGTCATACTGTTGAAGAATTTGAATTGATGAAAACTCATGCATCCCTCGGTGGAGATACTTTAAAAGCAGTATTGGATCAGTGCAAGAATCAGAATTTCATTAAAATCGGCATGGAAATCGCCTACGGACATCATGAAAAATGGGACGGTTCAGGTTATCCCCAAGCATTGGCTGGTGATAATATCCCCCTTTCAGCCCGTATATTGGCGCTGGCAGACGTCTACGATGCCCTGACTACGCCACGGGTATACAAACCCGCATTCCCTCATGATAAAGCCCGTCAGATCATAGTGGAAGGATCAGGCTCTCATTTTGACCCTGATATCGTGAATGCCTTCCTGGCTGCGGAGAACCAATTCATTAAAACGGCTCTCGAACTTACCGACGATTCACCTGAACTTTCGCCTTTGGAGGAACTCTGTCTTGAGCGGTGATTTTTAGGGCTTGCTGGATACCATCTGAATTTGGCGGAGAGGGAGGGATTCGAACCCTCGATACGTTTACACGTATACACGCTTTCCAGGCGTGCTCCTTAAGCCACTCGGACACCTCTCCAGTATTTTTTACGTTGCCCTGCATTGTCGCGCAAGGCAAGCCTTTAATTCTACCAAGAACTATTAAGCACGGCTAGTATTTGATCTAATTTACCGATCTAGTCACCCAGCTCTTCGGCACGTGCCTCCAACTCATCCCAGCGAGCATAGTATTCCTCTAGGGAAGCCTCTAACTTCTTTAACTCTTCTAAAGTCCCGGCAATTGTTTCTTTGTCTTTCTGATAGAAATCCGCCGACGAGATTGAATCGTTAACTTCAGCTTGGCGAGTTTCCAGGGTTTCGATTAAAGCAGGCAATCCTTCCAATTCACGCCTTTCTTTATAATTGAGGTCCTTTTTTCGCCTGCTAACCTTCGCTTTCTGTTTTACCAGTTTCGAATCGGTTTTGGTAGCCGTCTCAGAAGGCCTTTGCCGAAGCCAGTCTCGATATCCACCAACATATTCATCAACCTGGCCTTGACCTTCAAAGGAAAAGACACTGGTTATAACGTTGTCCATAAACGTTCGGTCGTGACTGACAAGTAAAAGTGTTCCATCAAAATTAACCAACATGTCTTCCAACAACTCCAGGGTTTCAAGATCCAGGTCATTAGTGGGTTCATCCATAACCAGTAAGTTGGCGGGCCTACTGAAAAGTTGAGCGAGCAATACCCTACTTTTTTCACCACCGGAAAGGCTTTTGATTGGTGAGCGAGCACGAGCGGGTGCAAACAGAAAGTCACTAAGATAAGACATGACGTGGCGACGGAAACCATTGATTTCCACATATTCATTTCCACCAGCGATGGAATCGACGACACTTTTTTCAGGATCCAGCTTTGCCCGTTGTTGATCAAAATAGGCAATCTCCAATTTTGTTCCGTGGCGGATGGTGCCAGAATCAGGTTGAAGTTTTTTTAGCAAAAGCTGTAATAATGTTGATTTGCCAACCCCATTGGGGCCCATCAGACCAATCCGGTCACCCCGAAGGATCGTCGTTGAAAAATGACTGACCACATGCTTGCCAGGATAGGAAAAATTTACATCTTTGGCTTCTATGACTAATTTTCCAGATGAATCACCGGCAGTCAATTCCAGTTTGGCCGTTCCTTGCAATTGCCGTCTACCAGCACGTTCTTTCCGTAATTTTTCTAACGCCCTGACCCGGCCTTCATTACGAGTGCGTCGTGCCTTTATCCCCTGCCGAATCCAGGTCTCTTCCTGAGCCAGTTTTTTGTCAAACAGCGCATTTTGATTTTCTTCTTCTTCTAGTGCTGCGGATTTTTTTTGCAGGAAATCCTTATAACCACCTGGCCAGGAAGTTAACTTTCCCCGATCAAGATCAATGATTCGGGTCGCCAGCTTTTGAAGAAAATCACGATCATGCGTTACAAACAGCAAAGCACCAGAAAACCCGGCGAGCTTATCCTCCAACCAACTAATCGTTTCCAGATCGAGATGATTAGTCGGTTCGTCAAGTAACAAGAGTTCTGGCTCATTAACCAAGGCACGAGCCAAATCTACACGCCGCTGCCAACCACCGGAAAGCGATTCAACCGGCGCATCAAAAGGTAAATCCAGGCGGGTTATGATGGTTTCTACACGCTGTTGCAAGCTCCAGCCATCATGGGTCTCCAATTGATGTTGGAGTTGGCCCATTTTTTTTAGCGCTTCCTCTTGCCCTGCGCCTTCGATTTGAGTCGAAAAGTGATGGTATTGTGCCAACCAATGGCCGACCCCTCCAAGTCCGTCAGCAACCGCATCGTAAACAACAGCGCCTTTCGGCATTTGCGGTGTTTGTTCCAAAATAGAACAACGGAGCCCTGGTTTTCGCCAGACTTCGCCACTATCGATCTGCTGCGTATCCGATATAATTCTTAGTAGTGTAGATTTTCCCTCGCCATTGCGTCCAATCAATCCGATCCGTTCACCTGCTTTAATCTGAAATTCAGCTTTGTCTAACAGGGCGTAAACGCCAAATGCAATGGATATTTCTTTTAATCGGATGAGTGGCATAAATTGAACCTGGAAAAATTGTTATGTGTTGAAATATACCTTTCGTGTTCAAGAATACCCGTTTTGAGTGGGTATATTTTCGTGAAGGGCTAGGCGTAGAACTGCAGGAAGAGTCGTCTCTTTCAAGGTTCTACAACGACGTACTTCGCGAAAAGATGCGCGTTGAAAATGGGTATTCTTGGGCGCGAGAGGTATATCAGACCGTGTGGAAACCTGCGCATAATAGATATACTATCATCGCCTAAAGGATTGATTGTTGCTTAATTGGTTGCGTAATGATCTGATTGTGTCGTTATATCCCAAACTGTTGTTAAGGGTCGTATTTTCCTTCTTC
>JAZGGE010000115.1:0-3193 GCA_036480195.1 Methylococcales bacterium | reverse complement strand
GGAGGTTGTCCGAGAATAGAGAACCTACTGCGGAAAAGCCCATTTTGGCCAAATTTTCCGATCATTTTCGTTAAAATAGGCCCACCATTCGCCTCAAATGATCGAGAAATCTGACACAAAATGGATTCCCCTCGCTACGGATTCTATTCCCGGACAGCCTCCTGTCATACGAATGAGCAACATTCCTATAGCTGACTGGTAAACACATAAGTTTTACCTTTCGCGTTTAAGAATGCCCGTTTTAGTGGGTAGATTTTCGTGAGGGGCTAGGCGTAGAAGCGTAGGAAGAGTCATCTCTTTCAAGTTTCGACAACGATGCACTTCACGAAAAGATGCGTGCTAAAAATGGGTCTTCTTCAGCGCGAAAGGTATATACTGCCATACACCACCTCAGTCTTCGGAAAAGCAATATGCTTGAAAAAACGACACTCTGGAAAGAGTATTTCCCAAAGTTCACAGAAAGTACAGACCCCGCAATTCAATTGCTGATGGACTCTGCAATTTTAAAAGAACTCCCCGCTGACCAGATCGTATTTTACCCTGGCGCAGTTTGTGAAAACTATCTGCTCATGTTAGAAGGAAGTATACGCGCTCAACTCATCTCTGAAAATGGCCGGGAAGTTTCGCTATACACCGTGCGATCCGGTGACTCATGCGTATTAACCACGTCGTGTTTGCTTGGAAACGAACGGTATCCTGCCGAAGGGATCACTGAAGATAAAGTAAAGGCATTTCTCTTCACGGCAAAAGATTTTCAGCTGGCAATTCATAATTCTCTGTTTTTTCGAAACTTCGTTTTCAATAACTTTGCTCATCGCCTCGCTAATATTATCGCGAGAATGGAAGACGTAGTTTTTGGGGCTATCGATAAACGATTAGCAATCGTCCTGCTAAAATCCAGCAACAATACCATAAAAAAAACCCACCAGGAACTCGCTTCAGAACTGGGTACTGCTCGCGAAGTGGTTTCACGACACTTAAAGCGTTTCGAAGCGTACGGCTGGGTTGAATTGGCCCGAGGCAGTATCACAGTAAATGATTTCGATTCGCTCACTCAATTGACAAACATCAAGTAATGTGACTCAATCACTGAACCGCTGACATTTTTTCTTTATTCTTCCTACCGTCAGCCAAACTGAGGAGAAATTAGCATGACAATAAACGCAGGAAAAACAGATAGAATCTTTCGTATTATCGCTGGATTGCTACTTATTACCTTCACAGCTGTTGGTCCGCAAACACCGTGGGGCTGGATTGGTCTCGTGCCTCTCGCGACTGGCTTGGTTGGGTGGTGTCCCGCTTATAGCTTACTGAAATTTAACACCTGTAAAGCCAGGTGATTTTATATTAATAGCCGCAACTCTTTCCCAGAGGTACGGCTTCTACATGTCGGAGGAAAAGTATTATGCGTTGGTTAACAGATATAATTTCAAGTCTTGTTGGGGTAGATATCATGAATCCCCATAATATTCCTTTTGCAGCGCCATTAATGGTCGGAGCTCTTTTTGGTTTTGCTCTTGGTGCGATTGTTCTTAGATGGATAGGAAATGAACAAAAAGAATATCGTCAAGCGCATGAAAAGACGTTAACGGAATAGGAGATTTTGCCTGGTTCCCACTCAATTTTGGGAGCCAGGTAAGGCAAGCCATTAGGTGGTTTGACGAAATAAATTTACCAGCTTTACTTGCCTTTTTGTTCCTGACCAAACGATTTCAAGTGTTACGTTGAATAACTATGCGTCTCTTGAGATAGTTCGGTCAGAAACGAAAAAACTGCGCAATCTTGGTAACTTTATTCCGTACCCGTTCCTTAGCTTAGATACCGATCTAATAACTGGTTGAGTTTTTTAGCTTCTGTGTCGTCAATATCGATAATTTGGAATCCGGCCCAAAATTGGGTTGGCCCCCCGGCTTGGTCACACCATAAACTTTCCGCGCCAAAGAAAATGGTATTTGAGCCGTCGATTTTCTGGGGCAAATCCATGCTGATCTGCCATATCTTATCAGTGTCTATAAGCTTTTTGCTGATAAGCATAAATCCATCGCGACTAATATCAACCAGGTTTCCAAGTTTTTCACTACGGGCTCTATCCTGTACACTTAATACACCGCTAGCTTTCTTTCGGGGTGATTTTCTCTTCTCTTCCATAGCGTTACTCATTTTGAGCCACCCCCTTTCAATCTACGGTGAATTGCACTAAATGCCCGCGTAATCAAGGGCGACTTATCAGTGGGCAAGATCTTTATCTCCCCTCCAAGCATTCCATGGGCAAGATCATATAGCGTTTTTACTGCAACCTGCCGACCACTTTGATTTACAAACATATAGTGTAAAGTGTTTTGATTGTACCATGACAATTTCCCTCTTTTCCTGGCGCCACTTTCCTTATCATTAAACTCAAACCAGGCACCTTTTTGCTGTTGCTTAATTAGGATAATTTTCTCTTTGAATTCGGGCGTCCCAGTCTCATCTGTTTCCCCATCTTCTTTTTTTGCCTTAAGCTTCCAGTCCTTAGGCATGTTCTCGAGTATCTCTCTCTCGCGCTCCTCACTGGATTTAGACTTTACTGTCGGTTGGACCTTCTCAGCCGACTCTTGCGGCACCGTTAAAATAGCCTGGTGATAAAAATCCAGCTTACTCAGGATTTTCTCAACGTCAACTTCCAAAACGCCCGTTAGCTCAAGACCAACACGAACAGAATCTAAAAGTTTGGGGAGCCTTTCACGTAACTTATGTCTTTCACCTTCATCCTTCTTTGGTTGGACAGTCCAAATAAGATCATCAGTAAGATCAAGTACGGCATTCCATTCGATGCTTTCATCACCATTCCTTAGCAAGGAAATAACAAGATAATTCGCCCAGGAATTTAACAGAAGATCTTGTAGAACTTTTGGTAAGTCTGCTGAAGCAGTACAACGGCTGACAATTTCATCAGAAACTTTTTTTCTGGCATTCTCGAGTTTATCCCGACCTCTCGCGACTTCAACAGCCCGCTTCTCCATCAGTGCCGCTCGGCGGTTGAATACCTCCATAAACTCAGAAAATTCTTCCAGAAGCTCTGAAAACAGCTGGATATTCTCATTAAATTCTTTCAACAACCGATCCACAATTGCCTGTATTTTTACCACGATACCCTGGTCATTAACATCGTCTGCGCTACACCCGGATCCAGCCTTACTCATGGCATTCAGCA
>JAZGGE010000114.1:0-4734 GCA_036480195.1 Methylococcales bacterium | reverse complement strand
TGGTATCCACTGAAACCCTTAATTACTATGTCTCTCCAAGTATCGGCTGACGAGATTAGTTCAGCACTTTGTATTTTTCTTCAAGAAAACATACTGGCGCCAGATGTCGCAGTTACTTCGGAGACTGAACTCGCCATTATCGGCGTTGATTCTTTTTCCCTGATGGAGGTAATCCTTTTCATCGAACGTCGTTTCGGTTTGGTTTTACCACCGGAATCCCTGACGCCACAGAATACTGCAACCGTTTCCAATTTAAGTCTCTGCTGTGTCAGTTTAATAGCGAGCGAGCAGTCTATGCGCTAATGTCCTTCCCCACAGAATTTCCTTTAAATGGAATTGATCATTTTTTACATCAATTGGATCGGATACTTTTCCAGTCTAGTGGCAAGCGCAATGTGTGTTCTTTTGTTGTTGATCTGAAAGGGCATTTGACAGCGGCATTTTTAAACGAACAATTATGCTCTCATCCTACTTACCGATGGATAACAGCATTCCGCTTAAAGCCGGGAAGATTCTTCGCATTAGCCCGATGGCGTATTGATCCATCGGCTGACTACCCCCGTATTTATGAGCACCAAATCTCCGAGTTTTCTGCAACTAAAGAGCCTCCAGACTCGCTATTGAATCCTCCGATAAATCCAGAACGGGAATCGCCCTTCAGAATCGATGTGATTACAACCGCAACTGATCGAACCCTTATTATCTTCTCGTGGCATCATGCGCTTATGGATGCCCATGGAGCGGAAACCTTTATCCAACACCTTTGTTCTTCGGAATCCACTGAAGAGACTGCGTGGGTGAAGAATATAAAACCACGTCGGGAGCAATCACTAAGAGATCGCTTAAAGATGGTACGTGGAATGAAGGTGTACCTATACGATACATCAAGACTTCCATTTTTGTCGCTTTTCCAACCCAAACCTATTAGTCCTACACTTCATCACCGTGTGTTACGTTTTAATGGGGTTGAAACTCAGCAAATTGCTGAAACTGCAAGACAACAAGGTGCCGGGTTTCTTTTAAGTGCTTTTTACCTGTCTGCTACAGCCCGTGCCATCGCCCATATCCAAAGTCAAAGAGGACCGTTGCAAGGTGATGTTCTGGTTCCCGTGCCGCAAGACCGCCGTAAGCGAGGTGCTCATGAGTCCTTGGTTGGAAATCACGTGACGTTTATTTTCTACCGTATTCCGCAGGCGGCACTGAACTGCATAAAGGAGTGCACCATGGAATTGGTGCAACAAACGACCAAGCTCATGCGTTCAGAAGCACCGGAAGGTTATCTGGTCATGATAGGACTCATTCAAAGACTGCCTGGTTGGTTGTACCGACCCCTGTTAAAATCACCGACTCGAGGGTTAATGGCCAGTTTTTTCTATTCGGATACCGGAGATTCACTCGGTGAATTTAAGACATTCCTAAATAAGACTATCACTAACGCGATTCACTATCCACCGAATGCATATCCACCAGGTGTCACCTTTATCTTCACGCGCTTCCAGGGTGCCTTACAGATTACCATTAGCTATATGGAAGAAGTGCTGGATAATGAGGAAATTGAATTATTGGTTCAACATTTACAGTCAGATTTATTCAGCTGAAAAAAATGAATGCCGACGTCACTATTATCGGTGGTGGAGCCGCGGGTATAGCCGCTGCGGTTTCAGCAGCCGAATCTGGCCTGAAAGTTATTCTGATCGAGCGCTACGGGTTTTTAGGGGGTATGGCTACGGCAGCGATGGTGGGAACAATTTGTGGACTTTATTATCGAGGTACCAAAACTCCTGAATTTGCGGTACAGGGATTTTCAAAATCATTTGCTGAAAGTGTCGCCCGTAGAAGTGCGACAAAACCCCATTGTTTTTCGAAGGGCCTCTACTTTCTGCCCTACGAACCTTTTGCGTTTAATGAAGAAGCTATGGACTTACTTCATCGGGCGGGGGTGGAGATTGTACTGCACGCCATGCTTGATGGCGTAGAGATTAAAGGTACAGAAATTAAGTTGATATCGGCAATCACACCCAGCGGTAAATTTACGATTCAGACCAATGCGGTTGTGGATTGTACAGGGGAGGCACTGGTTTCAATTTTGGCAAGGTTGGAACTGATCGAGGAAAATACATACCAAACGGGAGCATTTGTCTTTCGAGTTGCGGGTTTTCCAGCCTGGCAACCTCGGTTGCTGGAAATAAATTTGATACGATGGATCAAGAAGGGGATATATGCCCAGATATTGCATCCTGACTGTGATCGTTTATCTATCGTTCCAGGAACACTAAGGCAAGGACTTGCTTTTATGAAACTGGGGATGCCGTTTCCTTTTACCTCGGAGCTAAATGCCCGTACCCAATATGAACATCTGGCACGTTCCCGAGCCTTGGAAATCATTCAATATCTTAAAGGTGTTGATAAATCTTTGATGTCACTCACCATTGTTTCTATGGCGGCCCAGGTTGGCATTCGTTCGGGACAAAGACCGGTAGGACAATCAGTGCTTGATGTAGATGATGTTCTAGAATGCCGAAAGCCTGTGGATGGTGTTGCGATCGGTGCGTGGCCCGTTGAATATTGGGGGATGGAGCAGTCGCCAGAGATGAAATATTTTGATGAAAATGAAACCTACCAAATTCCCGCAGGAGCCTTGGTCTCCGCCAGCCTGGACAATCTTTTTTTTGCAGGTCGTGGGCTATCGGCAACCGAATATGCCATTGCATCCGCCAGGGTTATCGGCACGTGTTTAGGGACTGGGTATGCTGCAGGAATGCTGGCTGCAAGTCAAGTTAGCCAAGGATCTTGGAAAAATGCTATAGAGGTGATTAGGCAAAAACAGGTACAGGAAACCTGAATGATCGAGCGCGTTCATCAAATTCTTGAAGATTCCGCCCAGCGTTGGCCAGATCATCCTGCCATTATCGATGAACGGGGAAGCATCAGCTTCCAGGAGTTGTGGAATCACACCCAGCTGCTAAAAAAGCAACTACAAAAAACTGGATTATCGAAAGGGCAGGGATTGGGTGTCATGCAGCGAAACAGTAGGGTGTTTGTAGCTTCAATGTTCGCTGGAATGGCGTGTGATGCCACAGTGTTACCCCTTTCCCATCAGCTTAAACAAGCGGAACTGGATGATATCCTAAGGGAGACAGGTCTCCATGCCGTGCTTTGCGATGGTTCATCTAACGTCTCGGTGGCCAAGGCTTCTACCCGTGTTAAATTCCAGGATCAAGAACTAAATCTTTCCTGGACAGATGTTTTGGCCCAAAAGCCCATTGTCGATGGTATTGATGCAGCATTCATTCGATTTACCTCTGGAACTACAGGGCAATCCAAAGGCGTGGTATTGTCCCATCAACGTGTCATTGAACGGGTAGAATCTGCACGAGCAGCGCTCAATATAACTCACAATGATGTTGTATTGTGGGTGTTACCCATGGCATTTCACTTTCTGGTAACAATTATTCTCTATGTGTACCAAGGTGCAACGATTGTTATTGCCGAGAATATTCTCGCCCAAACATTAATCACCACAGCGAACAAATACGATGCCACTTTTCTCTATGCGGCACCCTTGCATTACCGTATGTTAGCTGTGGATCAATCTGGCGTAATGATGAATACCGTCCGTCGCGCTATATCCACTTCATCTGCAATTCCCAATGAAATTGCTAACGCATTTACAAAACGGTTTGGCCTCCCTGTGATACAGGCTTACGGCATTATCGAAGCGGGGCTACCCATAGTGGATAATGCTCCAGATTTTGCTTCACCTGAAACGGTAGGCCGTCCAGCTCCAGGTTTCGATATTGGAATTTTGGATCCAAAAAATCAACTCGTCGAAGCGGGGCAGATGGGTCGGCTGGCGATCCGAGGGCCAGGATTATTTAATGCGTATCTACAACCCTATCAGCTATCCAGCAAGATTATGGAGAACGGATGGTTTATGACTGGCGATCTGGCGCGGAAAAATGCCAATGAGAAAATTATTATCTGTGGCCGGGAAAAGTCGATGATTAATGTATCGGGTAATAAAGCGTTTCCAGAGGAAATTGAAGTTGTACTCAATGGTTATCCTGATATAGAAGATTCCAGGGTATTTGGGCAACCTCATCCACTGATGGGAGAAATTGTTTGTGCCGAGGTATGTATGACTATAGGGAAGACGCTTGATGTTGAAAGGGTACTCCGGTTTTGTCGGCAGCAGCTATCAACCTATAAAGTACCTCAACGTTTATTTCAGGTGAGCCACATTAGTTGCACTCAAAGTGGTAAGGTTCGTAGGGACTGAGCTATCACGCTTGGAATTTCACAAAAAAACGGAGGCTTAAAAGCCTCCGTTTTCTATGCAAGCTTCAATTTTAGCCTACTTTTGGGTTCAAAATATCATAGAGATCATTGGAATTCGCCTGGGCTCCGAATTTATTGTTGCTAATAAACTGGATTCCGTTGTTGTTTTTCGCATTGGTATAATCCACTTGATTCATAGCATTGCTTTGGGCTGTTGGAGCGCTGATTGCACCGGTAATCTCGGTAACTTTGTTGTAAAGTTGTGGTGAAAGGATATTAAATCCACCAAAACCGGGCCAGTAGTTACCACCGCTAACATCGGCCATTGAGTCACGATCCATTTCTTTATCTGCTGTCAAATCTTTGATTGCTAAAGTAGTCATTTTCAAATCTCCTGAGTTGGTTTTTAAAGTGAAGAAAAAGTTTCTTCGGTTAGTTAAACTAAATGTTTGTCTC
>JAZGGE010000113.1:0-16292 GCA_036480195.1 Methylococcales bacterium | reverse complement strand
GAACAGGAATACTAAGAAATCGTTGGTAATTTTTCCCTTAACTTGAGGAAGCGCTCATAACGACTGTGATCGATTTCACAGTTTTCCAAAGCCAATCGGATTGCGCAACCCTTATCATTAATATGTTTGCAATCATTGAACTGACAGTCGTTGAGATGGGGTTGAAATTCCCTGAAACCAAATGCCAGATCAGCTTTAGAAATATCAGCCAGGCCAAATATAGAAACTCCAGGACTATCAATAAGATCGCCGCCATCCGGCAAATGGTAGAGGGTTGCTGCGGTTGTCGTTTGGCGTCCGCGTCCACTGGTTTTAGATAGTGCGCTCGTTTTCAATCCTTTATCGGGTAACAGATAGTTACTCATAGAGGATTTGCCAACACCGGATTGACCGACCAACATGCTGGTTTTTCCTTTTAGGGTTTGATGTATTTGATCCATCCCCTTGCCGGATTTAGTACTGACAAAAAAAATCGGGTATTTCAGATTCTCGTAAAGAGAGAGCCTTTCGGTAATATCTCCAAGTTGCTTTTCATTGCATAAATCAATCTTGTTGAAAATGAGTGAGACCTGGAATCCTCGGTTTTCTGCGACAACAAGATATTGGTCGATAAGCAAGAAATCACATTCAGGTTCAATGGCGAATATAATAAGGAGTTGATCCAGGTTTGCTGCAACAGGACGGAATTTGCCATTGCGAGCTGGGCGGGCCAATAGTGATCGTCTGGGTAAAATGCTTTCGACTCGCCCCAGACCTCCCTTTGTGGGCTGCCATAAAACCCTGTCACCAGCAGCGGCTGTCTCCATCCGCCGACGGGTGTGACAGATGATAATGTCACCGGCTTCTGATTCTATCGCGAGCGCCTTGCCGAGATGGGAAATGACCAGGCCTTCATACAACTCTCTGTTTTTAGAATCCTCTGCCACTTGGCTAGTCAAGTCTGTAATTTATCCTCAAGATTAGCTATTCGTATTGCTGCGGGGGGGTGGCTATAGTGGAATGCAGAATAGAGAGGGTCGGGTGTCAATGTATTGGCGTTTTCCCGGTAAAGCTTGACCAGACCACTAATCATAGCGGCAGGATCGGCAAACTGTGAGGCGAAATCGTCAGCTTCAAATTCATAACGGCGCTGGAAATACGCGGAAACAGGTTGAAGAAATACGGTAAAAACCGGTGAAACCATCGAAAATAGCAGCAATGCCGCAGCGTTGGAATGTTGGGAAACTCCTAACCCGTCGTAAAACCAGGACTGATCAATCAGCCATCCTAAAACGCCAAATCCGATCAGGCTCATCACTGCACTGGCGGCCAGCATTTTTAAAACATGTTTACGCTTGAAATGCCCTAACTCATGAGCAAGGACAGCTTCTAACTCATCATGGTCGAGTGATTCGATCAAGGTGTCGAAGAAGACGATACGTTTGTTACTACCAAGGCCGGTGAAATACGCGTTGCCATGGCCAGAGCGTCGGGAGCCGTCCATAACGAAAACGCCCTTACTGTTGAATCCACAACGATTAAGCAAGGATTGGATGCGTTTTTTGAGTTCTTCATCAGCCAGCGGGGTGAATTTATTGAATAATGGCGCAATGAAGGTGGGGAATGCCCAGCTCATTAAAATGGAAAATGACAGCAGAATAGCCCAGGCCAATAACCACCAGTAGGTGCCGACGCTATTCATGATCCACAAAATTAGAGCTAATAAAGGAACGCCGATCACTAGAGCAAGCCCCATTTGGAGCAATTGATCGCTGATGAATTGTTTTAGGGTACTGCGATTAAAGCCGTATTTTTCCTCCAGAACAAAAGTCTGGTAAAGGCTGATAGGAATATCGACCAGGTACATAAGAAAAAAAGCAGATAATATGATTACGATCCCATTCCAAAGGGGAGACAGGTCGTATCCCGACCAAAAACCTATGACAGCTTCAATACCTCCACCCAAGGTAAAAGTTAATAGCACAATGGCTCCAAGCACGGCATCTACTCTTCCTAAGCGGCCCTTGTCAATTGTGTAATCGGCTGCTTTCTGATGATCTTCCAAGGCAATAGTATCCTTGAAGGCGGCAGGAACTTTATCGCGATGCTCTTTTACGTAAGTGACCTGTCGGCGCGATAACCACAGCTGCAGGGTATAGGAAACAAGCAAGGCGATAATAAAAAGGGTGGTAAAACTATTCATGTTAGAATCCGCGGTTAATCTTCAGATGTTAAAGATTAGCCTTTGCTACAATCGCTGACAAGTTATTTAATCGATAAGGTTTTACAAATGGCACAAAATGATGAAAATCTAATCTGGATTGATTTGGAAATGACGGGGCTTGACCCCGATCAAGATCATATCATTGAAATTGCAACAGTCATGACGGATAAGAACCTAAATATACTTGCAGAGGGGCCAGTGATGGCGGTGCATCAGCCAGAAGTCCTACTGGCAAAGATGGACGATTGGAATCAACAACATCACGGTGAGTCGGGATTGATCGACAGGGTGCGAAAGAGCACAATTAGTGAGGCTGAAGCCGAAGGTGAGACAATCGAGTTTTTAAAAAAATGGGTGACTAAGAATAAGTCCCCTATCTGTGGCAACAGTATTTGCCAGGATCGCCGGTTTTTATACCGTTACATGCCAAACCTGGAAAAGTACTTTCACTATCGCAACCTGGATGTGTCAACTTTGAAAGAACTGGCGGCCCGTTGGGCTCCTGGACTAAAAGAGGGATTTAAAAAAGAAACAGCCCATCAGGCATTAGCGGATATTATAGAGTCCATCGACGAACTACGATATTACCGGGAAAATTTCCTTAAATATTAGTCCAGAGAAGATGTCGTCAGAGCAAACATTTACGGCTAGAATTCCCCATAATTTAGCGGGACAACGATTGGATCAAGTCTTGGCCGAAATATTTTCGGATTATTCCAGGAGTAAACTTCAGACTTGGATTAAGGCTGGACGGGTACAAATTGATGGCCGCCAATTGCCAGCTAAATCACGTTTGGAAGGGGGGGAAACGGTCATTTTAAATGCGGAGCCCGAGGCTGTTGTTACAGTAGATGCCGAAGAAATTCCCCTTGATATTGTTTATGAAGATTCTTTCCTTCTTATCGTGAATAAGCCTGCCGGATTGGTGGTTCATCCGGCTGCAGGAAACTGGGATGGCACAATGCAAAATGCACTGCTCCATTATGATCCTGAGCTTGCGACTCTACCCCGGGCAGGTCTAGTTCATAGACTTGACAAAGGAACCAGTGGGTTAATGGTGGTGGCGCGTACCTTGACAGCTCATAAGCACTTGGTAGATGAGCTTCAGGCGAGAACGATAAAGCGGGAATATTTGGCCGTTGTCCAGGGACGAATGACAGCCGGTGGTACCGTCGACCAGCCTGTTGGCCGCCACCCAGTAGACCGTAAACGAATTGCTGTACGGGATGGAGGCAAACCGGCGGTCACTCATTTTCGGGTTGAAGAACGTTTTTCCCATCACACCCTTATTCGTGTCAATTTGGAAACCGGACGAACTCATCAGATCCGGGTTCATATGGCCCATATTAGATTCCCACTTGTTGGCGACCCGGTGTATGGCGGACGTCTCCGATTCCCACCTGGTGGAGATGAGAAGCTGATCGAAGTATTGAAAAGTTTCCACCGGCAGGCGTTGCATGCCGCTAAGTTAGGTTTAGTTCACCCACAAAGCAACGAATGGATGGAAGTGGAGGCCGAGATTCCTGAGGACTTTTCTGAATTACTGGCGGTTATTCGCGACACGAATTTGGAAAGTTATAAGCGATCATCATAGCTTCCGGTTCAATGTAAATGGTAAAAAAATATTTATTACTACATTGAACCGGAAACCGATAGTTTATAGTCTCTCAATCAACTCTTTAGCTTTCCCCGCCTCTGGAAAATCCCCCAAATCAAGTGCTTTGCTCAAATGTAGTTTGGTTTTTTCAGCATCCCCTTTTTTATGGAAAGCCATTGCTAAATGATATTGAATAGAGGGAACTTTTGGAGCCCCTTTTGCCGCCTTTTCTAATAAGGGAATAGACTGATCTGCATCGTTTAGTTTGTAGAAAATCCATCCCAAAGTATCTTGCATCGTCGGGTGGTTGATATCTTTGAGTGAGAGGGCGAGTTCATAGGCTTTATTCAAGCTTTGGGTGTCGGTCATATGATCCGATAAAAGTGCTGCGAGGTTATTTTTGGCCCAAATTTGTTTAGGGTTTGTTTGTAATACATTCTCATAAGCAGTAATGGCTTGTAGATAGTCTTTAGAGGCTATATAGACCATGCCCAGCTCCATTTGAAGCGCGGTATTTTTTGGCATTGCTGCTATTCCTTCCTTGAAAGCCCCGATTGTTTTTTCTTTGTCCTTTTCGAGCCAATAAAAATCAGCGAGTGATTTATAAACGGCAGGGTTTTTTGGAGTAATCTGTTTAGCTTTGAGTAGTGCTTTTTCAGCCAGTTTTGGCTTTTTTTGGGACATATAGATCTTGCCCAGGTAGCCATAGGCAATGGGGTGGTCTGGATTATCTAATGTTCTTTTTTCTAGATAGTCTACAGCCAGACCGATTGTGTCTTGACGCTGATGGGCACTGATCAACATTGACATGGCGTTGGAAAAACCGGGTTGCTCTTCGAGCGCTATTTCCAGATTTTTGATTGCTTTCGAATACTGTTTTTTGGTGAGATGGTAGGCACCAAGCATACCGTTGGCCACGGCGTTTTTTGGATATTTTTCTAGAAACTGATTTAGTTCTTGTTCTGATTTTTCCGGGGTACCCTGTGCCTGATATACATCCAACAATCCGGCCAGTGCTTCAACATAGTCCGGCTGCTTGTCCAGGGCCTTTTTGAAAGCACCCCCGGCTTTGCTGAATTCTTTTCCGGATAAAAAGAGCTGTCCCAGCTTGAAATCCGCCTGGGCAAGTTCTGGGTGACGTTCTCTTATTGCATTGAGGGTGTTCTCTACGCCGGTTTTATCTCCTTTAGCAGCTTGGATACTGCTTTTTGCCTTGAGGATATTGAGATCGTCAGGTGTTTCTTTAAGAGCTGCATCCAATAGATCGAGTGCTTGTTTGTGTTTTCCGGTTTTTCCCAGCAATCCGGCGAGCTGAATACGACGGTTGGTATTCTTCGGATCCAGGGAAACCGCTTTTTCCATGTGTTCACGTGCTACGTCTGGTGAACCGGTTCTATTCAATGCTGAGGCCAGGAGTTGGTGAACATTGGCGTTGTTGGGTTGATTGCGTAGCACCTGCCTAAATAAAGAAACCGCTTCAGTGGCATTGTCCTTTCTTAGTGTTACTTTCCCTTTAAGAAAAAGGACATTGTTGTCGTTGGGTTCTTCTTCAAGAATCTCATCCAGTAAGGTTAGTGCTTTTTCCGTATTTCCTTGTGCCAGAAATGACTTGGCGTATTCTTGACGGGCTTGAAAACCATATTTCTCGAATCCGTGATCCATGATCAGTTTGTTATAAATGGCATCCGCTTCAGCATAGTGTTGCTTGGAAAGGTGCCGCTTCGCTAGATCAAATTTCAAGAGCTCGAAATCTGGATGTTCTTTTATTATGCTTTCAAGTTTGTCAATAGCCTGCTCCTGACTATGCTGTTTAGCTAAAAAGGCTACTAAAAAAGCGTATCGAGCCTGGTCTTCGGGCTCCATTGCTATGGCATCGCGCAATACTTTTTCCGATTCGTCCAGTTGTTTTCTGGCGATAAAAAACTGGGTGAGTCCCAGACGATGGACGATCTCATCAGGTTCCAGCTCGATTATTTTTTCGAGCTGTTGTTTCGTTTCAGCATATAGCTTTTCCTGAAAATAAACTTTGGCCAGAGCCTTTCTTAGGGAAACTGCGTCCGGGTTATTTTCTATCGACTGTATGAGAAGAGTCTTTAAGTCATCTTTATTTTTGTTTACCGCATAAATCGTTGCCAGGGTCAAAGTTGCTTCAATGCTGGAGGGTTTCTTGGCCAGCAAATCCCGTAAAATCGTGATAGCGGATTGCGGGTCTTGCTGCTTGGTAAGAATGAGTGCCTTATTGATGAGGGCATCGGTATTATCTGGTTGTTGGGCCAGAACTTCTTTATTGATACTGACTGCTTTGTCCAGCTCAAAGCCAATATAATACTTGGCAAGTTTTGCTTTGGTCTCCAAATAATCGGGATTATATTCCAATGCTTTGGAAAAGAAACCGAATGCACGACGGGGGTCTCGCCTCTCCTCCTCCAAGAGTCCAAAATGGAAATAGGCTACTGGGTCTTTGGGATCAATTTGCAAAACATTCTTGAATTCGACTTCTGCTTTATCATAGTCCTTGGCAGCAAGATAGTCCTGACCCCTTTTCAGGAATTCAGCCTTGCGTACACTAGGGTCGCTGCAACCGGTTATCACAGCGCCAATAACTAATGCCAGAAGGAGAGTCGTTATTAGATTGACGGGGTGATGAGAAAATCTAGGCCAAAAACGGGATGTGACAAAGGTTGCGTAATACATTCAGGTTTCCTAGTAGAGGCTTAGGAACGGGAAATAAATAACTTATACATTCTAGTTTGTCTTTTTGTCCGTCTTCATTTGTATAGCAACTGTTACGTAGCCAGCTATGCACCCGTTGCTATACAAATGAAGACAAACAAAAATACTGCGCCATAATGTACAATTTATTTCCTGTTTCTTATAATATTTAAGAATCGATTCGGTCGGAAAAAGTACGGCTTTAAAACTATCATATAGGTATATTGAGAGCTCAGCCGTGGAAGAATTATATCAGTTCTTGGTCCCAGAATACTGGCCAAAATGAAAAAGTAGAACTGGAAAAAGAATCAGGTTTAACAACGTGGATGTAGCCAAACCACCGATGATAATGGTAGCCATGGGACCCATAATTTCGCGACCCGGGTTGTCACTGTCGAAAGCGATAGGCAGCATGGCCAGTGCAGTAACTAATGCAGTCATCAAAATGGATGGGAGCCGTTCAGTCGCTCCCTGAATAGCAGTGTCCAGATTCCAGGGTTTTGCTTCTACTGTGATGAGATGTTGATAGTGGGTAATTAACATAATGGCGTTACGTACTGTAATGCCGAACAATGTTACGAACCCGATTACCGAACCGACAGAAAGTGATGCCCCGGACAGGACGACAGCAAAGACACCGCCAACCAATGAAAACGGGAGGTTAACTAACGTCAGTAGAGTATTCCGGAAGTTCCCCGTTGCCATGTAGATGAGCATGAAGACGCCTGCCAATGCTGTTAATGACTGGGAAATCAAGGTGTTTCGTGTTTTTTTCTGCTCGATTGCTGCGCCAGTAAATTCGGGGTAGGTATCAAGGGAGAACTCAATCTTTGTAAGAACTTGTTCCTTTAGTTCATCAATAAAATCGTCAAAATCCCGACCACTGATATGGCAGGTTATGGTTTGGACCCGCTGTGCACCGCGATGGAGGATATTATAGCGGCCACCACTTTGCTGTATTGTTGCGACCTGAGAAAGTGTAAGCAGTTGGCCTGATGGGGAAACCAGTGGCAGTTGACCAATATGTTGCGGCTGACTGCGATACGACTGGGGCAGAATGACCGAAACATCAATTGTCCGGTTTCCTTGGTGGAAAGTACTTACCCATTTTCCTTGGTAGGCGGCTTGAACTGAATCCATTACCTGCGATGGCCGCATACCCCAGTGCGCCAGTGCAGGCAGCTGCAGTTGAATCGCTATGTCTGGGGTTCCGATTGCTGACCGAACCTGCACATCCTTGGCACCTTTGATGGAACCCATGATCGATACTATTTCGGCGGCTTTTTCATCAAGCTCGGCGAGATCCTTCCCGAATATGTTAACAGCAACGGGCGCTGAATAACCGGAAATGGTTTCATCTACCCTTTCGGTAAGAAACGTGTTGGCTTCAAAATGAATACCAGGAAAGTTTTCCAACGTTGAACGGATCTGATCAAGAATCGCCTGCTGCTCGCTGCCTGATAAAGTATTGAGCCGGACTTCGAACTCGCTGTAGTGGCTACCGTATGTATCTGCACCTCGTTCAGCGCGCCCAGCCCATTGTGAGACAGATTCTACTCCGGGAATTTTTCTGAACATTTCGGTAAGTTTACGACCGATACGCAAAGATTCCTGTAATGATGTGCCCGGAATACTACCCGTGTGAACGATGTAGTGCCCCTCCCTGAGTTCCGGCAGAAACTGGCTGTTCAGTGTCGGTAATACAGTTAAACCCGCAATGCAAAAAATTCCACTAATGAAGATACTAAGCTTTGGTATAGTTGTGATTTTCCTTAACAGTG
The DNA here is from genome assembly GCA_036480195.1 of Methylococcales bacterium. Taxonomy (GTDB): domain Bacteria; phylum Pseudomonadota; class Gammaproteobacteria; order Methylococcales; family JAZGGE01; genus JAZGGE01. The sequence continues at coordinate 7,999 of JAZGGE010000113.1, read as the reverse complement.
TGCTGTAGCCTGGCCTTATCCAGCGAATAAGGGGGGAATCTCTGGATTCATTGTCGTCTTGTTTTAGCAGCAGGCAGCACAATGCAGGTGTTGCCGTCAGAGCAACGGCCAGAGACATTAGAATGGCGAGAATATAGGAAATTCCGAGGGGAGAGAAGAGTCGTCCGGTAACTCCACCCAGTGTTAGTAAGGGGGTAAATACCAGGGCGACAATAAAGCTGGCGTAGACGACCGAGCTGCGTACTTCGAGAGACGCTTTATAGATAACCTTCCAGCGAGGGGTGGGTTCAGGGTTTTTGGCATTTTCACGTAGGCGGCGAAAAATATTTTCGGTATCAATAATAGCGTCATCGACAACCTCGCCTAAGGCGATTGCTAGCCCTCCTAACACCATAATATTCAATTCAACGCCGGTTTTCACCAAGACGATAGCTGCTCCGGTCAAGGATAGTGGTATCGAAATGGCTGAGATCAGTGCAGTTTTATAGTTGAACAAAAATAGATAAAGCACCAGTATCACCAATACGCCACCCAGTAGGAGGTGCTGGCTTAAGTTGGTTAATGACGTTTCAATGTAGTCTGCGGGTCGGAAGAGATGGGGATGGAGTTGGATGCCTTGCATAGACAGTAAGGTATCCAATTCAGTCAGGGCTGTTTCGACGTTTTGGGTCACTGTCAGAGTGTTAGCGCCATACTGACCGATGATCATCATGACAATACCAGTTTTACCCTGTATTGCCGCAGCACTAATAGGGGGTTCCGGAGCAAACACAATGGTAGCAACATCACCGAGTGTAATAACGGATTTTTCACCCCTCTTCAAAACTAATTGCCTGAATTTTTCAGGGGAGTCGGCTTGTCCGGCAAAACTTAAGGTCAGCCGCTGATTGTCGTTTTCCAGAAATCCGAATCCTGTGGCGCTTCCTGCTCCTTTTGCTGCCTTGATAACGTCTGTCGTCGTTAGATGATTGCGCTGCAACTCTACCGGGTCAATTTGAATTTGTAGTTGCTTAACTTCACCACCAAATATGTTGATATCTGCGACTCCCGGAGTATTTAGCAACCGAGGAGTAATGGTCCAATCGGCAAGAGTACGGAGATCCATCAGATTGTGTTCGTCTGAAGTAAGGCCAATAGTTAGAATAGTTGCTGAGGAAGACGATAATGGGACGACTAGCGGAGAATTGACGCCTTCAGGCAAACGGTTGGCGATTGTAGCCAACCGCTCACTTACCTGTTGCCGGATACGGTAAGGATCGCTGGATTCGTTAAAAATAGCCGTAACAACAGATAACCCTTGAATGGATTCGGAATACATATTGGTTAATTCCCCCAAACCGCCAAGTGCATTTTCAATTTTCTGAGTAACCAGAATCTCAACCTGTTCAGAAGAGAATCCTGGGGATTCAGTTTGAACGATCACTTGTTTTGGGGCGAATTCAGGGAAAATGCTGAGCCCTGTTTGAGAAAGGAGGTGAGCACCGTAAATAAGCATTAGCGCATAAAATGCGATGACGATGCCACGGCTGTGGATGGAAAAGAAAACGATTTGTGACAGCATGTTAATTGATGGGCGTACTCGCAATCGTGGATTCTAGGACAGTCTCGCAGGTGATATACCTTTCACGTTCAAGAGTGCCCATTTTGAGTGGGTAGGTTTTCGTGAAGAGCTAGGTGTAGAAACGCAGGAAGAGTCATCTCTTTCAAGGTACTACAACGACTCAATTCGTGAAAAGAGGCACACTGGAAAGGGGTGTTCTTGAACGCGAAAGGTAGATATAAAGGGTGTCAGGTTCTTAATCAATCATCGTCTGTTTCACCTATTTGGCTGTGAAATTCCTCTGACAGGAGAGTTTGTCCTCCTTGCGTGACAATTTTATCAGTGGATCTCACCCCATTTCCAATAAACCAGGTTTCGCCAAGATCATGGAATGCATCAACTTCCCGGCGTTCGAACAGTTGTTTTTGTGTTTGGAAATAGATCCAGGGAATTCCTTGGTGCCAAATTACCGCTGATTCAGGAAGATAGAAACCCGCTATACTTTTATCTCCTTGTGGAATCCAGGCCGTTAGCCGCATACCGGGTTTTAGACGGGAATCTCCACTTCTGAAAAAATAGGTTTTACTCTGGGTAGTTGGATCGGCCATGGGTGCTGGCGAGATAGGGAATGCCTTTGTCGCTTTGTTACGATCCTGACGGGTACTGACAAAAATCGAGCGTATTTCGTGTGAAAGGGTTTGGCCAGGCGGGAGAACGATGTGAAGCAGGACATTCTTGCCATTCACCAATCGTACGAATTTGCCGGTAGGATCTGTTGCTATCCATTGGTATAATTCTTTCCCCCAATCGTAGATAGTTTCCGCCCGGATATCTTGTATACGGAATTTAGCGGCTGCAAGCTGTGTTTTATCGGTTAACCATCGATTCTTGGCTTGCTGGAGTTTTCGCATAGAGACAATGCCCTCATCGTACAGTTGCTTCTGCCGTTCAAGATTTGTCCAAGATGAAGTCAATGCTGTGGCAGCTATAGTGCGTTGCGATGATGCCTCACGATAGTGAGCGCGATGTTTGATGAGTGGTTGGATCTCAGCAACGGTACCGGATGTTATCATTTCCGGAGAGTAGCTTGTAGCAGGGAGAGTCCGGACTATTAATCCGCTCATCTGAATTCCTTTTTCAGTGAGTCGAACAGTTTTTGCCTTGTGCTGACTGACATCTTCGCTCAATTCCTTTTTCCCATTGATGGTAGGGTTATCTGTTGAAACAGATTCCGAATCAGTGAAAAGTGTGTGCAACCCACGTATCGATATCAATGCCTGGATTATAACGAGAGACAAAACCACGAAAAGAACGGTCGGTAGTGCATTACGATTCATTAATAGGGTTAGGTCGGTAGTGAAGGAAAATGATTTTTAATGCAGCATAAAACAAAAGGAATGCGTAGTGTAAAGAAGTTTAAGGGGCTATGTGCTTGAATACCTCTGCTGATTCATGTAAAAAGATATTTTTTCCTGAAAAAATACTATGAGTAATTTACCAGAACAGTTGAAATATACTAAATCCCATGAATGGGCAAAACTTGAAAGTGATAGTCTTGTTCGGGTGGGAATTACGGATTTCGCGCAGCAAGAATTAGGTGATCTGGTTTTTGTTGAGCTTCCTGAGGTTGGCAAAACATTCGATGCAGAGCAAGCATGTGCTGTCGTCGAGTCGGTAAAGACGGCCTCTGATTTGAATGCACCAGTCTCCGGAGAAATTGTTGAAATTAATGAACGGCTTCAGGATGAGCCTGGATCGATTAACGACGATCCCTATGAAACGTGGATTTTTTGTATTAAAGCGGATAACCTGTCTGAGTTGGATCTACTTTTGGATGCCGACAAATATCAAAAGATAATTGAGGATTGATCGATGACAGCGTTAATTTGTGGTTCTATGGCTTTTGACACCATTATGGTTTTTCAGGATCGGTTTAAAAACCATATCTTGCCTGAACAAGTGCATATTCTGAACGTTTCATTTTTAGTTCCAGAAATGCGAAGGGAATTCGGGGGGTGTGCCGGTAATATCGCCTACAACCTAAAACTTCTCGGCGGTAAGCCAATACCGCTGGCGACGGTGGGTAAAGACTTTGCGCCGTACGGACAATGGATGGGCAATTACGATATCCGCCAGGATTATATTAAAGTTTTGGAAGATAGCTTTACTGCCCAAGCCTACATCACCACGGATATGGATGATAATCAGATTACCGCTTTTCATCCTGGAGCCATGTCATTTTCCCAGTTGATTGATATCCCAACCAATGAAGGTGTGAAAATCGGTATGGTTTCACCGGATGGCAAAGAGGGGATGGAAAAACATGCGGATCAGTTTGTTGAGGCGGGTATCCCCTTTATTTTTGACCCTGGGCAGGGAATGCCGATGTTTAATGGTGAAGAATTGCTAGCATTTCTCGAAAAAGCTACCTGGGTTACCCTGAACGACTATGAAGCACAGCTGATGCAAGATCGTACCGGTTTGACCCTGGAACAAATGGCAGCGAAGGTGGATGCAGTTATTGTTACCCGGGGGGGGGAAGGCTCGACAATATTGGTTGGCAGCGAACGTCATGATATACCCCTGGCAAAACCAAAAGACGTACTTGATCCAACCGGTTGTGGTGACGCTTATCGTGCAGGCTTGCTTTATGGACTGTTGGAAGAATTGGACTGGGCAACGACAGGTAGAATCGCATCACTGATGGGTGCCCTTAAAATAGAAAGTAGTGGAACGCAAAATCACTCTTGTACCATAGAAGAGTTTCGTGACCGGTTCCAGGAGAATTTTGGCTATTCGTTTTAGCTGTTAAGTAATGAAGAACACCCAGCGTCTTGTCGAAATTATGGCAGATCTAAGGCATCCCGAAACGGGATGTGCCTGGGATGTGAAGCAGGATTTTGCCAGCCTTACCCCTTATGTGATTGAGGAAGCCTATGAGGTCATCGACGCCATTGAGCGGAATAATATTGATGACCTTAAGGAAGAACTGGGTGATCTTCTGTTACAGGTTGTATTTCACTCCCGGATTGCGGAGGAAAAGGCACTATTTGATTTCGAAGCGGTTGCTGCCGGGATTTGTGACAAGTTAACCCAGCGTCATCCACATGTATTCGGGGATGTGGCTTACGATACCGATGAGCAACGTAAAACTGCATGGGAAGAAGCTAAATCGAAGGAGCGGACGCGAAAGTCATCCGCAAAGGAACCGCTTAGCGTATTGCATGGTGTAGCAAGCAGTTTGCCGGCTCTGCTTTATGCAGACAAAATACAGGACAGGGCAGCAAGCCATGGCTTTGATTGGCCAGAAATATCCCCCGTGTTTGACAAGGTCGAGGAGGAGTTGCAGGAAGTCAAAGAAGCTATTGAGGAAGGTGATCAAGCGCATATTGAAGAAGAAGTTGGTGACTTAATCTTTGTCGCGGTCAATTTAGCAAGGCACTTAAAGATCAACCCCGAATTGGCTTTGAAAGCCAGCAACCGTAAATTCACCAGACGATTCCACTATATCGAAGAAAAAGTCAGCCAGCAGCAGAGGAAATTACGGGATTGTCAGCTAGCTGAGTTGGATGCGCTTTGGGATGAAGCCAAGGCGAATGAGAAATAGGGCATCCGCATCGTTAGCATCACTCAAGAATCATTGATTCTGCCGCTTGAGATAAGGGCTCACGGTGCGACTCCATCATGAGCACCCTTGGAATCTGGAGCCAAAGCATGCTATTGCTTTGCAAAATCAATTACGTGAGTTTGTAATAACAAAGGATGATTTGCCTGCCGAAATAAAGTCAGTGGCGGGAGTCGATGTGGGGTTTGAGTCCAATGGTACGGTTACCCGAGCTGCGGTAGTGGTGCTGCGACTGCCTGACCTGCATGTTATCGACCGGGCTGTTGCAAAAATCCCGACAGGTTTTCCTTATATACCAGGGCTGTTGTCCTTTCGCGAAATACCGGCAATTCTGAAAGCTTTGGCCAAGCTTGACAGCTTACCTGATCTCTTGCTTTGTGATGGCCAAGGTTACGCTCACCCCCGCCGGTTTGGGATCGCCTGTCATCTAGGATTGTTAACCAACATTCCATCTCTGGGCGTTGGTAAAACCAGATTGATTGGTGAGCATCCGATAGTCCCGGATCGTCGGGGCGCTTGGGTTCCACTGACCCATCAGGGGGAGGGAATTGGCGCAGTTTTACGCAGCCGCGTAGGGGTGAAACCCGTCTATATTTCGAGTGGTCACCGTATATCGTTGGAGACATCGCTTCATTATGTGATGCAATGTACGACCCGGTTTAAGTTACCTGAGACGACCCGACAAGCGCATCGGTTGGCATCACCTGGAGGATTTTCAGTTGCAGGTTCTCTATTTCGAGGGCAACACTCTTAGTGCTTCACCGGCCTTTTATCAAGTTTACGCTGCAGCGTCCTCCTATGCATTCCCAAGGCGCGAGCAGCCGCGGAAATATTGCCACTATGTTCCATCAGTACTTTTTGCAAATGTTCCCACTCCAGACGTTTGACAGAAAGTGGACGTTCGGTAACTTCAATCGACGCATCACCTTCATTGGTTTGCAATGCTTTAACTATTTCGTCTGCATTGGCAGGTTTGGTTAAGTATTGGGTCGCTCCAAGTTTTATTGCTTCTACTGCGGTAGCTATACTCGCATAGCCTGTTAGCATGACGATGTTAATGGTTTTATTCGTATCATGGAGATATTTAACCAGTTGCAATCCGGATTCATGACCTATTCGCAGATCAATGACTGCATATTTAGGCATTGTTTCTGCCGCCAGATTCTTCCCACTATCAAAATCATGGGCCACACTGACCTGAAAACTACGCTTTTCCAGGGCGTTTTTTAATACCATACAAAAAGTTTCGTCGTCATCCACAAGTAAAATTTTGGGTAGAATCTCGTTCGAGGAAGTATCAATCTTCATCATTATATGACCCCGTTTTTTCGTCTTGAATTGTGGGCAACAAAATATTGATGCAGGCTCCGCCACTCTCTCGATTATATATTTCAATATGTCCGCTAAGTTGTTCAATTGTGGCGAAAGCCAAAAGTAAACCGACACCCAATCCCTGCTCCTTGGTAGAGATCATGGTTTTTCCTGCAGCAGCAATAATCTGGGGATCAAATCCCGAGCCACTATCACATATTAAGAGGGTGACTGCCTTCGAAGTCCAGCTGACGCAGAATTCTATACCCAGCGGTGAAGCATCGGTAGCATTGTTAAGAATATTGATGAGTGCATGGTAAAGTGTGCGATCTGCTAAGATCATCGGTTCAGGGGTTGTTCCCGAGCGGGTATAATTTAATCTGTTTGATGGGCGTTGCTGGTGCCATTGTTTGAAAAGCTCATTGAGAAACAGCTCCAAAGGCAGTGCTTTTCCTGACTCTGCGCGAATTTCTCCAGCTGAAGCTGACATAACAGAAAGTGCTTTTTTACAGCGGTCAATCTGCTCACACATGATTTTCATTTTTCGCTTGAGATCCCCCTCTTCTTCGTTTGAAAATTCGAGTTCTAAGTCATGAGCCAATATCGCCATTGTACCTAAAGGCGTACTCATTTCGTGGGCAGCACTGGCGGCTAGTGTTCCTAGTGCGACTACACGTTCCCTCCGCAGAGCCAGTTCCCTAGCTTCGGCAAGCATGTTGTCGCGTTCTCGTAACGTATTCGCCATGGCGACAACGAAATAAGCAACAATCGCCGCGCTGAGTACGAACCCAAACCACATGGCGAATGTATGAAGATCCATCATATGCTGAAACTTTAGTGTCTCGATGGGTAGCGACAGATCACCGGGAGGTAATGCTGCTTCAATTTCTGGCAGTGGGATATGATATCCAATGAGTATTGTGTAGCAAGTGGTCGTCAGAATAACCATATACCACGTATAGACTTGCGGCAGTATGGTCGCTGTAATGGTCAGCGGTAAAAGAAATATCCAGGCAACCGGGTTAGTGGCGCCACCCGTGCAGTATAGTAGTGCGGAAATACCCAGAACATCGAATACCAAATGCATAAAGAGGTCTGATTCCTTTATATCGGTTCCTGTTCGTATTTGATGCCGGGTTAGTAGGTTAAATAGTACCAATACACCGGTCGTTAGCCAGAGAGCACGTTCGGGAAGAGCGAATGACATGCCGTAAATACTGACAAAGATAACAAGACTAACTGCGATGATGATGAGGTTACGCAGTACATACAGCCATTCAAGGTTTTTTAAGGCAGTGAAATCGCTTTGTGGTGTATGAGGTGAGGTGGTGTCAAGATTCGGCGACATGATTCCAGTTAGTACAGAAGATGGGTGTTCTTAGGCGCAAAAGGTATATTTAATTGCCACATTACACAAAACGATAACATAACTTGCAGTACCTTTATTAGGAAGGCTTAAGTGCGAGTTCAAATCTAGCCCTGGTTTCCGATATTAGTTTATTCCCATCTTGAACTTGTTTCCA
>JAZGGE010000112.1:0-3462 GCA_036480195.1 Methylococcales bacterium | reverse complement strand
TATTCGCGGGCACATAAAGTATGCAATTTCGAAACCTTGATCGAATGAACCAGCGGCGGTTTGCGTACTATAGGGAACAATCTTTCATGGAACACGTTGGGTTTCTTGGTTGCTTCGCGTTTGTGAGTCATTTCAACATAAAGTAGAAGTCAAATCTTTCCATAAATCTTATCATTCATTCAAACAATCTTGTGGGCTTCACGACCAACGCCCGATTTTTTGTATCCACCGAACGCTGCGTACCCAGGAAAAGCATTTTCGAAAACCTATTCATTGTAATCCTGTGTCTACTTATTGTAATTCAAGGAATACGGGAATATACTGCGAATGCTACTCAATAATATCGAGGAGGATCATATGAAGAACAGTATATTGCGAGTTCTGTTGTTATGTGCTTTAAGTTTTTTCTCTTTACAGGTCAACGCTGCGATTATCAACCTAGCAGCCGATCTTAATTCTTCCAATGAAGTACCCCCGGTAACAGTTCCGGATGCGCTGGGGAGCGCAGCAATGGTGCTGGACTCTGACACCGGTGACTTCGGCTGGGTCATTTCCTTCGAAGGCCTCACAGGATCGGCTACAGCCGCTCATTTTCATGTCGGAGCGATTGATGAAGCAGGTCCCGTTATCTTTGATTTGGATACAGGATCAGGAGTTCAGTTCAGCGGTATCAGTCAAGCGAATGGTATTTTTACCGGTAGTACCACATTGGGAGCTACTGAAATAAGCGATATCCTGCAGGGTTTATGGTATATCAATATCCATACCGAGGATTATCCGGGAGGGGAAATTCGCGGACAGGTTCTAGGTGGAACATTCACTCCAATCCCTCTGCCGGCTGCCATATGGTTGTTTATATCTGCGCTAAGTTTGCTGGGTTTTGTTTGGCGTCCAAAAGCCTGAATCCAATTCCGAAAAAAGCCAGCCCAAAGCAACTGTGGGTAAATATTTCTCATTCTTGGATGGCCGATTCCTTGAACCAGGGAAGGCAGCAGGCCTGATTGATCACATTTGGAGAAGTCATTACTATAGCTGACTAGGAGGCTGTCCGAGAATAGAAACCGTAGCGAGGGAAACCCATTTTGAGTCAGATTTTTCGATCATTTGAGGCGAATAGTGGGCTATTTAACGATAATGATCGGACAATCTGGCCAAAATGGGCTTTTCCGCAGTAGGTTCTCTATTCTCGGACAGCCTCCTAGGGGCCTTCATCACACTCTTGAAATGAGTTCAATGCAAGGTCGGCATATGGTCTGTTATCCTTCTCGACTCGTCTTAAGATGCGCATAAAACGAAGGTACAAGCATAAAAACTGAAAATGTTCGCTGATGCTTGTCCTGATAAAATGGCTGTAAAAAGTGATTGGTTTTTCGATAGGTAATCCAGAACGCCGATCACGCCGGTACTTGCGCCGGAACAGCCCACCTTCAAGTGGGTGGATGTTTCCCACCTTGGGAAAGGTATAAAAAAGCAACAGTTTGTTTATCATGAACTTGGGGTTATAACCCCAAGCCTTGGCACGGCGCAGGATCGTCTCCACGTGCTCTGGCGTGTAATAAATATCCCATGCTCGACGATAGATAGTTAAGAGTTGTTCTTTGGACATCAGTGGATGGGCGGTGGTGACGTGTTCCAAGTCATAGTTATTCATGTCCGGATCCATGGCGACGCCCTGCTCATACAGTTGCTTGTGATCTTGCGACCCTGGCATCGGTGTCAGAATAAAAAATTCGAGGATATCAATGGGTAATTCACGTTGAATGATCCTAATGTCGCGTTCGATAGATTGTGGCGTATCGTTGCGGAAACCCAAGATAAAACCGGCGTAAGTCACTGCGCCGACACGATGCCAGGCCTGCAGCATGACGCGATATTCTGTGACCCGGTTCTGACCCTTACGGGCCTCTTTTAGAGATTCCGGGTTAATATTCTCCAGACCGATGAATACCCGGTTGACCCCTGCCTGCCCTGCCTTTTCGATAAAACCCGGTACCTTATGGCACAGGGTATCCACCTGGATGATGAGATTCATCTCCAAGCCACGTTCGTCGCGCAGCTTGATCAAACGGTCCAGTATGGCTTCCCAATTCCTATTTCGTGCAAAATTGTCATCGGTAATAAAAAAATTGCTGACGCCTTGTGCCAGATTGGCGTGAACGATACGCTCTATGTCATCAGCACTACGGAAACGCGATTGCCGCCCTTGCACGTTAATGATAGTGCAAAAACTGCACAAAAACGGACAGCCACGGCCAGCATCAAAAGTGGTCCGTGAGTTGGCGGTCCATTTTAATAGCTTCGCGGGCAGAAAAGGTACAGTCGCGCCCGTCAGCCCTGGCAGATCATGCATGTAATTATACAAGGGCTTAAGCTCTCTGCGATATGCAGCCTGCAGCAGGTCGTCAAGACGCCCTTCCAATTCGCCGGCAAAGAGCGTAACGCCAAGATCCAGCGCCTCCTCAAGGTCAGCGGGTAACTGCGGCAACATCGACAGGCAAGCGCTGACATGAAAACCACCAATCGCGACCTGGATGCCTGACGTTCTGAATTGACGTGCCAGGTCCATCGCTCGTGGAAACTGATTGCTCTGCACGCCGACTAATGCAATCAGTCCGACCCCCCCGGATCTCTCGATGCGTTTGCTTATTCTTTCGGCCCTTATTCTGGTGTTGGTCTCATCGTAGACACTCAGCGTAATATCGACGGCGTTCCCCAACACACGGCGCGTAGCACAATCCAAGGCAATTCCATAGATTACGGCAAGCGAATTAGACGGAATCGCGGAGCGGACCCATTGGATGACGTACCCATCGTCGTCGTAATGGGAAGGCTTGATCATTACGAAATGGAAGTTTGTATTGCGCCGTTGCTTTTTGATTAACACGTGACTATACCTTTCGCGTTTGAGAATGCCCATTTTGAGTGGACAGATTACAGCAGAGGGCTAGGCGTAAAAACGCAGGATTAGCCATCCGCATCAACGAAGTCGATGATTAACCCGCCAATGGTAAATTTTGGCGAGCAATGGACGGATCACCGGCAGCCCAATCAGCCAGGCTAAAGGATACAATACAGATACTTTACTCATTAACAGAATATAAGCATCCATCTCGGAATAAATCCGTTCCTTTTCATCTTTAACATGGAGCTCAGTTAAAGCTTTGGTGGGATCGATACCCATTTCACGTAACATTTTATCCTGTCCGGTAATGTCTATCCAACAAATATTTTCGCCTGCCTTGCTTGCAAACTTTTCATAAGTTTGCCTATCTTTTATGCATTGCGGACAGGAGCCATCGTAATAAACACAAATTTTGCCTTTAGCCTGAGTCATCTTGTTGTCTCCTGGTTCTATTCAGACACTGTGATGAGATCACCGCACTTATGGAAAGTTCAGGCGGTACCGTCCTTGAATACGGGCTTGCCGCTTCTCAGCTCCGACGAATCCGTAACAGCGGATAT
>JAZGGE010000111.1:0-5348 GCA_036480195.1 Methylococcales bacterium | reverse complement strand
TATTGTGTCATTTCGAAATGATTGTTGCCATTTCGGGGTGGTTTTTTGCGGCATAAGGTATGGTATCCAATGAGTATTAAGCATTTTCAAGAACAACTTCAAGCTTACGATCAGTGGAAGGGTCAATTGAGAGGGGCTTTAAGCGACTATCAATCCTGGTTAACGAAATACGATCATGGTGATCCCCGTGTTCTGGAAAAAATAACAACCCTGTCAGAATCAATTCTAAATGACAAAATAACGATTGCCTTTGCCGCAGAATTTTCTCGGGGCAAGACCGAATTGATTAACGCTATGTTTTTCTCTGACACAGGCGTCAGGCTTTTACCTTCCACTCCAGGACGAACGACAATGTGTCCTACGGAGCTATTTTATGATGCGAATACTCAAAGTGAAGCGTATATAAAATTGCTATCCATAGAAACACGCTTATCAAGTACACCGATGAGTGAATACAAGAAAAGTGAACAAAGTTGGCTACAGATTGATCTTGATTGTTCCGATCCCTTGCAAATGCAAGAAGCGTTCAAAGAGTTAATCGCTGTGAAACGGGTGTCGATTGAAGAAGCTAAAAAACTTGAATTGTTCGATAAAGAGATGCATTCGGATCAACTGGCGGGTGGTGATACAGTTGAGGTTCCTTGCTGGCGTCATGCCTTGGTCAATTTTCCGCATCCTTTACTGGAACAAGGTTTAACGATTCTGGATACCCCAGGATTGAATGCATTAGGAAGTGAACCTGAGCTGACTTTGACGATGTTACCCAATGCCCAGGCAGTGGTTTTCCTTCTTGCCGCAGATACGGGTGTTACCCAAAGTGATCTTGATATGTGGAAGCATCATATTCGGGGTAATCGAAAACTGCACAAACGTGGGCAAACGATCGTGTTGAACAAGATTGATGCCTTGTGGGACGATTTAGAATCAGATGAAGCGATAGAAAAGTCGATAAAATCCCAGGTGAGCGCAACGGCTAAGATTTTAGAGGTTGAAGAGGATGCAATCTTTCCTATTTCCGCTAAACAAGCATTGATGGCTAAAGTCAAACGAGATGAGGCAATGTATGAAAAAAGCCGTCTTAAAATACTTGAGGATTATCTTGCCAATGAGGTGATGAGTGACCGGATGGGTATTCTTACCAACTCCGTGACCCAAGAAATCGGTGAGTTAGTCAATGAGTCAAATAGTGTACTCGGGTCGCATATTGCCGACATAACTAACCAGCTGGGTGAGTTGCAGAAGATTGATGGTAAAAATCAATCTATGACCGAAGAGTTAATGGTGGATACACGAACGGAACAAAGCCGTTATCTTGAAAGTGTCGAAAATTTTAAAGCCAGTCGCCGGGTATTTTCTGTCCAGGCGCAGATGTTAAGTGATACGCTCAATCCTCAGATAATCAATGACATTATTATGGAAAGGAAAAAAGAAGTCATTGGTTGCCTGACAACCGTTGGCATGAAAAAAGCCATGAAGTCCATTTTTGACGATTTGATAAACGTACTTGGTAACGCGGTTGAGCTTACCGAAGAAAATCGTCAATTGATTCTGTCGATCTATAAGAAATTTCATGAGGAACATGGTTTTCAGCAGATAAAACCCAGGATATTTTCCATCAAGAAGTACCAGGTAGAATTAGAGCAATTGTTTGAAGAAGGAGAAAATTTTCGTACCAGTGCGACAGCAACTCTGATGGAGCAAGGCTTGGTTGTGCAAAAATTGTATAGTTCCGTTGTTATTCGAGCCAGGGATCTACTGAAATTGGCGCATGAAGACGCTGTCAGCTGGCATGAAACCGTGCTGTCTCCTTTAATGCAGCAGATTAAAGAGCACAAGAGGCTCATAGAAATCCGGCTGGATTTGCTACGGAAAACAAATGAATCCCAGGAAGGATTGGAAGAGGATATCGAGAAGTTGGAAGCAGAATTGGTTCCATACGAACAGCAGCGGGCAGAACTCCTTGAAATACAAAAGGTGTTGTTTACGGAAATTAAAGAGCCTGCCCAGTTAGAAGTAGAGAGTGCCGTCAATTCTGCTGCTGTAGCTTGATTAAGGGTCAGTTATCCAGGTTGGACAAATGGCCATATTGACGCGTGCAGTGATTCAATATTTGGTTGGGCGAAGTTATTCAAGCTTGGTGTAAACTAGATCCCATACTTGGTGCCCAAGACTCAATCCCCGCTTTTCGAATTTTGTTTTTGGCCGATCTTTTGTTCGGTCAAGATAAAAATCGTCGATCGACCGGGATAAAAAAGATTTATTGCCATCAAAAAGGCGCTGGATTTGCCTGGCGTAATCTTTCCAATCGGTTGCTGCGTGGAAGTAGCCTTGGGATTTCAGTACCTTTTTAGCCAATTCAATAAATTCATCAGAGACAAGCCGACGTTTGTGATGTCTTCTTTTGGACCAAGGATCCGGGAAAAATAGATGAATTCCATCTAAGGATTCATCAACAATATTATCTTCCAGAATCTCGACTGCATCCGCACAGTATATTCGAACGTTATTGAGGTTTCGGTTATGAAGTTCCACCAGAAGACGGCCAATACCGGGCAGATGAACCTCAATACCCAGATAATTATTTTCCGGATGACGAGCCGCTGTTTCGACTAAGCTTTCACCGTTTCCGAAACCAATTTCCAGAATGGTCGGGGCATCATTTCCGAACAGGGTATGAATATTCGCAGATGTTTCTTCGCTGACTCCGTACTGATCCCAATGGCTTTCCAGAGCACCTCGTTGGCCTTTAGTTAATCTGCTATTTCTAAGGACAAAACTTCGAACGCGGTGTCGCTGTGCTTCACCAACCCCAGTCTTAGAAATACCTCTCACGTTCAATAATACCCCATTTACAGCTCGTCTTTTTTTGCGAATGGCGTTGTTGCAAAGCCTTCCAATAGCCTGCTATTGCTGCGCCTTTACGCCGAGGAGGCTGTCCGAGAATAGAGAACCTACGGCGGAAAAGCCCATTTTGGCCAGATTTTTCGATCATTTTCGTTAAATAGCCCACTATTCGCCTCAAATGATCGAAAAATCTGACTCAAAATGGATTTTCCTCGCTACGGTTTCTATTTTCGGACAGCCTCCTAGCCCTTCACAAAAACTGACGCACTCTAAACGGGGTATTCTCAAACGCGAAAGGTATACCATTCAACTGCACAAAAAATTTGCGATCGCTATTCTATAAGAAATGCCCATCCAGAGGAGAGGATGCCGAAGCAAATCGCCGACGAGGCATTCGCCCGGCTAAATAAGCTTCCCGGCCTGCTTCAATTCCTTTTTTCATGGCAGATGCCATCAGAATTGGATTTTTCGCTTCCGCAATAGCGGTATTCATCAGAACGCCCTCACAGCCTAGCTCCATAGCAATCGCTGCATCTGAAGCAGTTCCGACGCCAGCATCGACCAGAACTGGCACAGTAGCATTTTCAAGGATGGTTAATATGTTATAAGGGTTCCGAATACCCAGTCCTGAGCCTATAGGTGCTGCCAATGGCATAACTGCAATACAACCAATTTCTTCCAGCCGTTTTGCGACAATTGGATCATCATTCGTGTAAACCATAACATCGAAGCCTTCATCGACAAGAATTCTCGCGGCTTCTAATGTTGCTACAATATCAGGAAACAAGGTTTTTTTATCGCCCAGAACTTCAAGTTTCACCAGAGTTGCGCCACTCAGCAGTTCCCGAGACAGGCGGCAGGTTCGAACTGCATCATCAACGGTGTAACAACCCGCCGTATTGGGCAAAATGGTGTATTGATCTGGAGATACAACATCCAGCAAACTCGGTTCATCAGGATTTTGGCCAATGTTAGTTCGACGGATAGCAACTGTCACAATTTCTGCTCCGCTCGCCTCAATAGCGACTTTGGTTTCTTCCAAATCCTTGTATTTTCCGGTGCCGACCAGTAATCGTGAATGATAAGCTTTACCGGCAATAGTGAATGGGTCGCTGCCTTGGCCTCCACCTATCGCATGGATAACTTCAAGGCGATCACCAGCCTGTAGCTCCTTGTTAGGATAGTCGCTGTAGGCCACGATTTCCTTATTCAATTCAACCGCGATTCTCTTTTTACTTAAGCCAAGATCCTCTATTACCTGAGCCAGGGTTTTATTAGCTGCGAGATTATGTTCTTTGCCATTGATAGTTACGATCATGATTGGCCATTTTTCTGTTGTTTCAATACAATTCGTCGTTCTTTGACAGCCTTAGCAAGTACCGTAAGAAGCTCGGCACTTGCATCCCAGCCAAGGCAGGCATCTGTTATGCTTTGGCCATAAACCAGCTGTTCTCCCGGAATAACCTTCTGACTGCCGGCAATCAGGTGGCTTTCGATCATAACTCCAAAAATCCGTTCATCCCCTTTAGCTATCTGGGCGGCGACATCTTTGCCTACCACTTTTTGTCGTTCATGTTGTTTTAGGCTGTTAGCATGACTGAAATCTATCATAATCTTTGAGGATAAGTTAGCGTTATGCAGTGCGCTTGCAGTGTTGGCAACGCTTGTCTCATCATAGTTTGTTTTTACTCCACCCCGCAAGATAACATGGCAGTCTTCGTTCCCTGTTGTCGAGAAAATCGCGGAATGGCCGGCTTTGGTTACCGAAAGGAAATGATGAGGTTGTCGGGCCGCCCCAATGGCATCGACAGCGACTTTTATCGTGCCGTCGGTCGCATTTTTAAATCCTACTGGACAGGATAATCCCGATGCTAGTTGACGATGAGCCTGGCTTTCCGTGGTTCTTGCCCCAATTGCTCCCCAGCCAATAAGATCGGAAACATACTGCGGGGTAATCAAATCCAGATACTCCGTGGCAACCGGTATTCCCCATTCGTTGATATCCAACAGAAGTTTTCGCGCCAGGCGAAGCCCTCTATTAATATTGAAACTCTCATCCAGATCGGGATCATTGATCAACCCTTTCCAGCCTACTGTCGTTCGCGGTTTTTCGAAATAGACCCGCATAACGATGAGAAGATCATTTCTTAGGTCGTCCATGCGCCTTAAAAGCTTTTTGGCGTAGTCAATTGCCGCATTGGTATCGTGAATAGAGCAGGGGCCAATAACTACAACCAAGCGGTCACTCTGGCCAGTAAGAATATCATGAATCCCCTGTCTGGCTCTGGAAACGGTCTTTACCGCACGATCGGTGATCGGAAATTCAGAATGGGCTTGCTCTGGAGGCATGACCTTTTTAATTTCACGAATACGAAGGTCATCTGTGATTGGGTTGCTTTGCATTGCTTGGTTTTTCTGTGGGCCTCTAGAGGGTTATTGTAAGCTGTCAAGAGGCAATATAAACGATCTATTATAAACTAATCGTTGATGTACGATCTAGTCCT
>JAZGGE010000110.1:0-13655 GCA_036480195.1 Methylococcales bacterium | reverse complement strand
CTATTGAGAAAGCCAAGGGACATTCCGGCAATCAGGCAGGTTATTATCCCGCTGAAGATACTGTCAGCGGTAGTTTTGTGTTTAAGTCCGGTATTCAGGGTGCAGGATTATGGTGTTTTGATTGTTTCGAACGAGTTGATGAGGTAAAGATTATTGGTACTACCGGTAAACTTAGTTTCTCAGTATTGGGAGCCGAACCGATTCAAATGATCAACAAACAGGGCGTAAGTAAATTAGTGGTTGAACAACCAAAACACATTCAGCAACCTTTGATTCAGAGTATCGTTAATCAATTAAACGGAATTGGGGTATGCCCCAGCACCGGAGAAAGTGCTGCGCGTACGGCTTGGGTTATGGATCAGATGATGTCCGAATGGGAGTGAAAGTAACACGTGTTGGTGATATGGTAGCGCTTCAAAAATCAGAATAAGGAATCCCAATAGTGGCACTAGTATCATTACGACAGCTTTTGGATTATGCAGCGGAACACGGATTCGCTATTCCAGCATTCAATGCCAGTAATATGGAGCAGGTTCAAGCCATTATGCAAGCGGCTGATGCTTGTGATAGCCCAGTTATCATACAGGGCTCGGCCGGTGCGAATCGATATGCCGGAGAGGTATTCTTGCGCCATTTAATTCTTGCGGCAGTTGAACAATTCCCTCATATTCCGGTAGTCATGCACCGGGATCACGCCCCATCTCCAGATATCTGTGCACAAGCGATTCAATCCGGTTTTAGCTCGGTGATGATGGATGGCTCGTTGCTGGAAGATATGATAACACCCTCATCTTTTGAGTATAACGTCAAAGTGACACGTACTGTTGTTGAAATGGCGCATGCTTGTGGCGTGTCGGTTGAAGGCGAGATAGGTTGCTTAGGTTCATTAGAAACAGGTGCTAAGGGGAAAATAGAGCAATTGGATCACAGTCAGTTGCTGACGAATCCTGATGAAGCGGTTGAGTTTGTTAAACAAACTCAAGTTGATGCCCTGGCTGTTGCTATTGGAACCAGCCATGGCGCTTATAAATTTAGCAAACCACCCACAGGTGATGTTTTGGTCATCAGTCGTTTAAAAACTTTACAGCAACGCTTGCCAAATACCCATTTTGTCATGCATGGCTCAAGTTCCGTGCCACAGGACTGGCTAAAAATCATCAATGATAATGGTGGAGATATTCCCCAAACCTATGGAGTGCCAATTGATGAAATTGTTGAAGGTATTAAATATGGTGTCTGCAAAGTAAATATTGATACTGACTTGCGTATGGCCTCTACTGGCGCTATTCGCCACTATTTAACCCAACCAGAAAATGCAGCGGAATTAGACGCACGTAAGATTTATAAAATAGCCAGAGATGCGATACAAGCGCTTTGTCAGACACGTTACGAAGCCTTTGGCAGTGCTGGCCATGCCAGTAAAATCAAACCGATTCCATTGGCTGAGATGGTAAAGCGTTATAGCTAATGAATTGCTGCTAACTTTTGTTTATACCTCTCGCGCCCAAATGACGACACCGTTCATCTTCCAATACGGGAAGTACGAGGCTACATAAACGTTTCAGGACTTCGTTGCACTAGAGTCAGGACTAGAAATGTAGCCCTAATCCTAGACCCTTCGTTCTTCTTGCTAACCTTCTCTGAAAGAGCCTATAATTAACTAATGCTTAATTAGCAAGAGAGTGTTATTCATGCAGTTTAACTTAGACCAAGACCTTCATACTTTAAAGCAAGTTGGCGTCGAAAATTGGGAGGAGCTTGTATCAGCGGCTGCCTATTTTGTTCGGCATCAGCCGTTATACCGAGTCAAGGTATCCCCTCACGCTTTGACTTCACAGGAAGAGGCCTTCCTACGTCGGGCCGGAGCCTCTGGCGTTGGCGATGACTATGATGCCAATGCAATTGAAGAGAAGCTTAGGGAGGCAGCAGTGGAATATGGCCAAATGGTGGCATCAGCTTATTCACAGAAAGGAGCGGCTGAATGTATCGGTGTTACCCCAAGTCGCGTTCGTCAACGCATTGATCAGCGAACGTTGTACGCCATAGATACACCCCATGGCCGTGTTTGCCCGAAATGGCAGTTTACCGAAGAAGGTGCGACCCTACCTGGAATAGATGCCGTTTTGCCCTTGATAAGCGTTAATGCGCATCCAGTAGCAGTACAGCGATTTTTCCTAACACCGCAGGTGGATTTGGAAGACGACGTTGACAGTGAGGTTGTTCAATTTAGTCCAGTACGTTGGTTGGAAACGGGGCACTCCCCGAAGGAGGTAATGTTGTTGGCCCGTGCCTTGTAATGGCTAAGCTTCCAGAACCGCCATCTTATGCGATTCTTGCTCAAATTCCGCCTGTAACAGTGACGTTACAGGCCGGTAAAGAAGTATCTCGGGTGTTTTTTGCAGATAAAGATTATCCTTCTACATGGGATGGATTTCGTTTTTATGGACCTACTGCAAGCCGGTTTGATCATCATCTATTGGATGATCAAGGTAACAGCACTATTCAAGATCGCGGCATTATGTATTTGGCGACAGAGAGTTTAGCGGCGCCCACTTGTTTAGCGGAAGTCTTTCAGGAAAAGCGTACTATCGATCGTCTTTCCGGGCTTCCAACCTATGTAGGTTTTCCTTTAGATGCAGAGATAGAACTGTTGGATTTAACGAACACTTTTGTAACAGCGCTCGGCGCATCCACAGCCATCCATTCTGGACCACGGTCACGTACTCGGCGCTGGACTCAGCAGCTTTACCTCGCATATCCCAATATTGACGGTATTCTTTATTGCTCATCCATGTATGGGAACGCCCCAGCAATTGCCTTGTTCGAGCGCGGACAACGCGCAGTACCTACCCATAATTTGATCCATCGAGAGCTACGCGACGCGGCTATGGCCAGTGTAATCGCGATGACGGCTCGGACTATCAATTATGCGGTGGTGTAAGAACGCATGCAAAATCGAGCGGCAGGAGCGGCTATCGGATATCGGATATCGATGCTGAACACATTGCGGAGGAACTCGAAGACATGGGAAAAAGTGAAGCGCGGAGGCTGGAAAGCCGTTTGACCGTTTTGATCACTCATTTATTAAAAATGGTAAACCCAACCGAAAAGTCGCGATAAAAGCCGGTAAAATACTATAAAAGAGCAATGTCGGCACGTTGAAAAGGTATTAAAACAAAATCCTAGTTAAAATCTCGGTTGGATGATATCTATGATGATGCCTATCAAAACGCGATTTACCAAGCATACGCCGAAACAGGACTTGATGATCAGATTTTCCGGGAACTTCCTCCTTTTTCTTATGAAAACACAAGACACCCTGAGTTCATCCAATAGTTTTATTTTCGTTTCTTTCTGATAGCAGTGGAAACCACAGCACCCGAGAATATTCGTCCAACCACAGAAGTGCCACCTTTACCGGTGACGCCGTTCCACTATTGTTTTCGTTATATGAAAATCTATAGGTGGAGTATGTTGCTGATGGTCGCTCTCGAAGCCGCCCAAGCTGCGTGTTCGATTCTCCTCCCCTATGCCATTAAACAGATCATGGATGCGGTCGCAACTGCTCAATCGCAGAACATATCAGTATGGATCCAAACTGAGAAGGCGCTTTGGTTGTTCGTGCTTTTGAATCTTGGCATTGTTTTATTTTCACGGGCAAGTGGTGCAATCCTGGTGATGTTAGGCCCTTCGCTTCGTCGCCGCATACGTCGTGAATTATTCGCCTATCTTCAACTACATTCGCAACATTATTTCCTCAGCAATTTTGCAGGCTCCCTTGCCAATCGGATCAGTGAAGTATCCATGAGTGTTGCGCATACCGTGTGGACAGTCTTGTTTGATTTTTGGCCGCTGGTAATCGCTTTCGGCGTATCGTTGATTCTTCTTTTTAGCATCAATTCGCAGCTTGCGCTGGCTTTGGGGCTATGGGTAGCAATCTATGTGATTATCTCTTTTCTGCTTGCTAAGCGCTGCCGCCATTATGCCCGTGAGTATGCAGCGTCACGTAGTTTGGTTAGCGGCAAAATCGTTGATTCGGTAACAAATATCATGAATGCGAAATTGTTCGTGCGTCGTGATTACGAAAGGGCTTACCTAGAGGGATTTTTAAATTTGGAAGTCAAAAGCGCACGTCAGACCTTTTGGTTTATGGAACGCATTCGGTGGTTTCAATTTCTTGCGGCGATGTTACTAATGGTCGGAATTATCGGTTACGCACTGAAGATCTGGAGTGAACAAGGGATGACTGTTGGAGAATTTGCCATGGCCGCGAGTTTATCGCTAATGCTCATCGAACAAGCACGTGGATTAAGCAGACGCTTTCTCGAATTCTTTGAATATGTAGGAAATATAAACGACGGAGTCAGTATTATTGTTGCTCCTCATGACTTGACCGACAACAATGATGCTAAGGCCTTGGAGATTTCTGAAGGTGCTATCCGGTTCAACACTATTGATTTTAGCTATACCGCTGGCAAATTGGTATTTCAGAATCTGAATGTGTCTATTCAACCTGGCGAGAAAGTAGGTCTTGTCGGTTTTTCAGGCAGTGGAAAAAGTACCCTGCTTAATTTAATGTTACGACTGTTTGAACCGCAAGCAGGTAGTATTCTTATCGATAATCAGGATATCCAAAGTGTAACCCAGGAAAGTTTGCGTGAAAATATTGCGATGATCCCTCAAGATCCGATGTTATTTCACCGTACACTAATGGAGAATATCCGCTATGGCCGCTTGGAAGCCAGTGACAACGAAGTGATCTCAGCGGCGAAGAAAGCCCACGCTCATGAATTTATTATTGAGACCGAAGGTGGATATCAATCGCTCGTTGGCGAACGCGGTGTAAAACTCTCGGGTGGGCAAAGACAGCGTATAGCGTTGGCGCGGGCAATTCTGAAAGATGCCCGAATTCTATTGCTTGACGAGGCGACAAGTGCGTTGGATTCAGTTACTGAGCGGCATATTCAAGAGAGTCTGGCATTTCTAATGAGGGAAAAGACGGTGATGGTCATCGCCCATCGTCTTTCAACTTTATCCCATCTCGATCGAATTCTGGTCTTTCACAATGGCCGGATCGTCGAGGATGGAAACCATAGCCAGCTTCTCACTCTGGTGGAAGGTCACTATGCGCACATGTGGTCGATGCAAGCGGGTGGTTTCCTGCCTGAGTCCGAAGCCATCGAACTTTGATACGTCAATGATGCCAGATTTGACAATTCTTTGAAGCATTCCAGTTGGTTGTTGATTTCTTGTCTCATTTGGTACTTTTTCGTTACATCATTAAAGACAAGCACCATACCGAAAGTATATTTTATCACTCCACACTCTCCAAAAACTCCCGCGCAATCACTATCCAATCGTAAGTGCTTTGGGTTTTATCTCTCGCCTTTTCAGCCATAACATCGAGTCGTTCCGGTTTCTCCGCGATGGTTTTTGTAATAGCCTTGGCAAAATCTTCTATATCAGCGAGGTGAATATCTTCCTCCGCATTGAACAATAACCCACGCATGCCATGAGGTGTTGTTAATATCGGGGTTCCAGCTGCGGCATAATCTAGCATTTTTAGATTGGTTCCAGAACCGGATTCAATAGGATTTATGGCAATATGGACAGCGTTCATTAATACTTGCTTTTCTTCATCCGAAACCAGTCCGAGAGGGTGAATATTGGAAGCGACTTTATCGCAAACTGAGTGTTCACAGATACTTCCAATAATTAAAATGTCAATTTCGGAAAATATACGTGCATTCTGATTAATCCATTCTACGGCTTCGATGTTGGGACCGTGCCAGCTCCCCATAAACAATGCTGTTTTATTCTTTAATCCCAAACTTTGGCGCAACTCCTGGCGTTGGGAGGGCAGGAGAAAACCGTTGGGTACGATCGATACCCCATTAGGCACAACCTGGAATTTGCTGATATCGGTTTTATACAAAGCAGCCAGTCGCCTGCTATCATCCTCACAACACGTCATGACTCTGGTGCTATCTTGACAGCAAGCCTGTTCTGCTTTTCGCGTTTCTTCTAGCCAACGCTGCCCTTCTAGCGATTGCGGTAGTATCGCGGATTTCATATCCAGTTCTACATTATGGGCTTCGTACCAAAGTTCTCCTTGGTAAACTTCCCGAACAGCATAGTAGAGATAGGGGTGGGAGCAGACGACAACGTCAGCGTGTTCAGACGCTTTCTTGAGTTGCAACAAGTAGTCGGAGGTCAGGGAATAATACTGGATCGCAGCGATATCGCCGACCGATGCATTGAGAAGCTGCTCGAGTTTTTGCTCCTCATGTTGATGTGTCTCACTCTTTGGGATCCGGATTTCCCGTAATCCAGGGGCAATCACCCAGTCCCGCGCGATGTCATGATTATGGGTCAGTGTGACG
Organism: Methylococcales bacterium; assembly: GCA_036480195.1. Lineage (GTDB taxonomy): Bacteria > Pseudomonadota > Gammaproteobacteria > Methylococcales > JAZGGE01 > JAZGGE01. The sequence continues at coordinate 7,272 of JAZGGE010000110.1, read as the reverse complement.
AGGGTAATTTCGAACTGTTTAGCCAATTGCGAATAGAGATAATATATCCTATTCTGACCACCGCCTTGTGGTGGCCAGACGGGAAACGTCAGAGCAACTACGATGTGGCGTTTTCCGGTTTCTGCGCTATTTCGTGCACCATTCTTGGCGAATGAAGTCGAACCCAAAGAGATGCCAGTCGTTAATTCGATCTTCTTCGTTCCACCTGTTGGTTTATTATGATCATCGACTCTGCCATCGTCTCGAAACAACATATCAAGAGTGTTCTGCCAGGAAATATTAGCGACTCTTTCCTGGGCTTTCTCCCCCATTTTACAGGTTGCCTCTCGGTTTTCGACTAACTGTCTGATTCCTTCTGTCAGAGATTCAACATTAGGTTCAACGATAAGGCCAGTGAGTTCATGAGTCACAAATTCGGTAACACCGCCTGCATCACTTGTTGTTAAGACCGCTTTGCTGGATTTCATTGCTTCAATCGTAATGAGGCCGTAATCTTCGTCATAAGGAATGAAGGGAACAAAAAGTGCCCCGGCATATTCGGCGATTACGTCGTCATCGGAAATTCTGCCCAGAAACCGGATACGAGAATCGTTTTTGGCGAGCGCTCTAAGAACGCTTTCCTCCGGCCCCGTACCGGCGATACGAAACTCAATGTCAGCAGTGGTCTTCATAAAGGCTTCGACCAGCATAGCTATACGTTTCGGTCCATCCAGCCTGCTAATAGTGAAGATATAGTCGTAACCCGTGTTGTCGAAACAGGGCAAATCGGTAGGATGATGGTTAACGACTATGGAAACATTGGGAGGAAAATAATCTTTCCGATTGGCGACATTCTGTGAAATCGCACTATAGCGCTTGATGGCGTCAGGCCTCATGGCAATCTGGTCTAAAAAATGGACAATTCCCCGTGTTAAGGGGCCAGGAAAGGCGAAAGCTTGCTCTGCGATATCCTGTTTACTTGCGTTGTTCAATTCGTTCCAGAGTGGGGTTAATAAATCTCTCCCGATATCGCTACCAGTGATTAACTCCACCAACGGGCTTAACACTGATGGAAGTTTGCCAATTTCGATGGGCTGTCCACAGAAATGATAGGTATCGTATAGTCCGCGCAATTTGTGCTGAAGAAAACAGTGATGATTAGGATGATCCACCATCCAGGCGGGATATTTTGTAGAAATAACCTTGTCGAAATGGTTCAGATCCAGGAGACTAAAAGCGCGATAGCTGTCCATTAATTCCCAGAAATTGTGTTCCGGTGAGGGTATTTTAATAAGCTCAGGCTGATGGGGAGTCAATTGGTTGATATGGTGAAGCATGCCCCACCAGAGCTTTTCAGCTCCGCCTACCGTATAAGGAACTGAGCTTGGGGCAATAATAGCAACTTTCATTAAGGATGATTTCGTGGTTGGTGCCTTAGGAACCAGAATTAAATAAAATACGAAACTGGCGCCGAATTTTTATTCATATTCAAGGCGTACAAAGAGGCGCATAGCGAGCTACGCAACTCTTTGCACAACGCGGAAGAGGGATAAAAAGACAAGTCATTTTGAATTTTATTTAATGGCGGTTCCCTAGGGCTTGTAGGCAAGAATTGAAAAATCTTGTGGTCCACAGAGGTGCCCGTTTACCCGTTCAGTTAACGGATCACTGCCGGGTACTTTGGCAGATTCCGGATAGGGATGCAGTCGTTTTAATACGATATCAGTCAAGCCAAAATAGCGTGCCAGGAACTGAATAAAGGTGGGTGTAATCGGGTTTTTATGCGTCGGATCATGATAAAAAGTGTGACTACCGACCAGCACATTCTCCGGGTTTGGGGTTTCGAACAGAATCATTCCCCCAGGCCGGAGAACCCGTTGAGTCTGATCAAACAGCGCGAATAGGGTATCAAAGTCAAGGTGCTCGACGATATGAAATCCCGTTACAACAGACAACGTCGCATCCGGCAACTTTTTCAGGTAGTCCACAGCATCAGTTTGGATAACATCGAGTCCCGCATCCCTGCAGTGGGCAACCATGACAGGGTTGAGGTCTATGCCACGGACCTTTATCTCGTTATCCTCAAGTAATCCCAACCACTCACCTCGACCGCAACCGACGTCTAATACAGCGATTTCATTTTTAGTCGGCTTGGTCTTTTTTACGGCTATTTGGATTTCCGGTATATAAACGGACAAATTTTTTCGTATTTGCTCCAGGGTACCTCGACATTCATCTTCGAACGCCCGGTAAAAAGCTGCAATCCTGTCTTCTCTGTGTTCGGCAATTAATGGGGAGCTGTTGGCGTTCTCCACTGTGTTTCCGTGAAGGGACTGCAATAGATCTGCAAGCAGTTTTTCCCGGCTACGTTGATCATCGATCAATTGTTGTTTGATGGCGTTGATCTCACGGGCAAAGCGAGGTAATTCACTCGACGGAGACGCTAAAGTGTCGATCTGTTTTTGTTGTTCTTCCAGCAAATTGGTAATTTGCTCAGTTAATCGAGAAAAGTTTTCGTCCGTCTGTTGATTTCGATCGGCCATTAAGGCGGTTAACTCTGCAGTTTTATCAATTACTTGCTTAAGTTGGATGTCTACCGCTTTGGTTAGTTTTTGGAGATTACCAAATTGAGTGAGTTCAATACCTCTTAAGCTGGCATTTAGTTTTGATGTCGAAGAATCTGTCCGTCGATTTAACCATCGAGCCACAGGACCAGCGTAGCGTAGTAGTTTGTGTGATACGAGAAATTTACGCATCCCACTGACAACAACGCCTTTTTGCTGTCCTTCCCTTGACTTCATCAAGTAAGCCAATATAACTGGCTTGATAATGCCTTGTCTGAGAAAATTGGAATAGTTATCTAATCCAACACTATCGGGTTCACGATGAAGAATTCCCCGATAGGCATTGGTTACAAATTCACGGTCGTTATACAGCAGAAATTCATCAAGATTGTAACTCGATTTCATCTTAAATTCCGATACAACCGATTTTTGTGGTGTTGGTAATCCAGTTGAGCTACTCAGATTCACAGGCTGGAAAGCACTTTTTTCAGTGCCCTCAGGAGCTCTAGCGATGACTTCCCGGCGAATATTTTCTATCAGCGTATCCACATCTAAAGCAGTATTCTGTTCTCCCATATGACTTTATCCTACCTCTTTGATCACTGACTGAATGTTGGGAGCCTCAATGGTGAGTTTGGAATGCAATCGACAGACTCCCGCAAATATTGAATCCGCAATACCTGCTATTTCGAATCGAAGTGCATTATCACACCAGTGGTAGCAATTTTCGATATGATTTTCTTCACTATGTAGAGCGACCGAAATTGTGTATTTACCGGGTGCGAGATCCATCTGTATCTCGAAATGTACTGTTGCTTTCTGTCCAGCCTTTAAAAATAAAGAGTGGTCTAAGTAGTGGCTATTAATGCCAAAGATGTCCTGGCCAAACCGATCACGGATTAGCATGCCGACGGTGATGTGATCCAGGTTTTCATTAGCCCTGACAACCAAACTAATTTTTGCTGTTTCACCGGATGAAACAATGTTGCTACGGGATTTTGACCCAATAAGCTGACTAGAAACGATTTCAGCTTGCCGGGTGCCGAATGTTTCCATCTCGTTTTCTTCCAGGGTCAAGGATCGATCTTCCAGATCGGCGACTATCCGATTGTAGTGATTAACCGCGTCTTCTGGTGTACCTTCCGCAACCACATAGCCTTGATCAAGCACTATAGCACGGTCACAGAGCATTTTGACGGCGTTCAAATCATGGGAAACAAAAATAATAGAACCACCCCGGTCTCTGAATCGCCTGATTCGGCGCATACATTTTTGTTGGAAGTGGGCATCCCCAACAGAGAGAGCCTCGTCCACGACGAAACATTGGGGGTCGGCATGTATCGCAATGGCAAATGCAAGCCGCATCACCATTCCAGAGGAATAGGTTCTGAGTGGTTCGTGAATAAAATCACCAAGTTCAGAAAAAGTGACAATCGATTCCTGCTTATCGCTGATCTCGTCGGGAAGCATCCCGAGCAATAGTCCGTTAGTGACGATATTTTTCAAGCCATTGAGTTCCATATCGAACCCGGTCCCTAATTCCAGCAAACCAGTTATTTTTCCGGAGATCTGGATCTCACCCTCGTCCGGTAGCAATACACCGGTTAGGATTTTAAGGAGAGTGGATTTACCCGCGCCATTCTTACCCAGTATGCCTAGTGTTTCTCCAGACGCTACGGTGAAAGAGACATCAGATAGAGCGTTATGAAGATGGTGATAAGGACGCCGGAAGATGATTTCACGCAAGCGATCAGAAGGTTTTTCGTAAAGCTTGAATCGTTTATGGATGTTGTTTGCTTTTATCATAACTCAGATAAAATCTCGAATATCCCGTTCCAGTTTTTTAAACAGGAACAAAGCCAAACCTAATATAATCAAACCCAACATCAGCACCCAGAATAACCCGTCAAGTGACGGCCCCCGATGATAAAGAATTAAGTCTCGATAGGCCTGTACCAGTATATACATTGGATTGAAACCGAACAACTTTTGAACGGAATCAGGGAGGATATTAGTGACATAAACTATGGGGGTGAGCCAAAACCAGAGTTGTACAATCACTGTAACCAACTCACGGGTATCATGCACGAAAACGTTGAGTATCGCCATCATGAAACCTAAGGCATAGGCGAAAAGCTGTTGAATCACAAAAACAACTGGTATAAGCAGCCAATACTGGTCGACAGGAAAATCGATCAGTACCAAAAAAATGGCGAAAAATATAAGAGAAATTAAATAAATAACAGACTCTGTTAAAAGGATGAAGAAAGGCAGGCTAATCAAACTAATTTTAACCTTACCGATCAATCCGGCTTTTTCCCGGTATATATTCGTTGCACGCTGTACTGTATTAGCGAAGGCGTTCCAAGCCAGCATCCCCGTAACAAGATAGATGCTATAGCTATATTCCGAAAATTCCTGGCCAAGGGCTTCCAGCCGCGCCCCCATAATACGGGAAAAAACCAATATGAAAATCAGCATATTGACCAGCGGCATGATAAACGACCAGGCACCACCGAGGATAGAGCCGGAATAGCGGTCTATCAGATCTTGTCGGGTAAAACTGAGTAGCAGCGGTAAATTCATGCGGGAGTCTCTTCCAGAGAAGAAAAAAGTTCAACAAGTTGATCTGCAGATCGTTGCCAAGTATAGGTGACACTCTTTTTCTTTCCGATGCTGGCGCGACGGTTTCGGTCATTACTATCTTCCAGGATTTGGAGTAGTCCCGCGGCTATAGACTCGATATCATCGGGATTAACCAGTACTGCACATCCGGCGGCGACTTCCGGCATGGAAGCACGATCAGATGCCACAACTGCAACACCACTTGCCATTGCCTCCGCGATGGGCATCCCATAACCTTCGTAGAATGAAACATAAGCAAACAGGCTGGCCGCCGCATATAACTTGGGTAGATCATTTTGAGGAACGTAACCGAGCTGAATAATTTCTCCACGCCTGAGGTAAGGTTGAAGCATTGCAGTCGTTTTCTCGTTATGCCAGCCGGAATCACCCACTAATACCAGGGGAAATTTTTGCCGTAACTCTGAAGAAAGAAGACCAAATGCCGATATTAGCCCAACGATGTTCTTTCGAGGTTCAAGAGTGCCAACAGAAAGAATATACTCCGATGGCAATCGGTATCGTTGTCTTAGTTGATGTAATTCTTGGGCTGTACGGGTTTGTCGGAAGGTATCTGAAACTGCCGGGGAGATAACCTTAATTAGGGTCGGATCTATATTAAAAACATCATTTATCTCTTTCTTACTAAAATTTGAAACGGCAATAACTGCTGCGGATCTGTCCAAGCTATCGGCAAGCCGGTCTCCTAACCATCTTACCCGCTCCTGGGGATGGTGTTCCGGATACCGTATATGGGATAAATCGTGAACCGTAGCAATAGCAGCTCCATCGAATGGTTGTAATATATAGTTGGGTTCCCAATACACGTAATGGCTGCATCGCTCCATGAATTTGCTGCTGAGGCGCTGCTGCACAAACTGTCTAAGGCGCCTTTGACCCGGAATAAAACTCGCTACTCTACGTAGAACGGAATGGTATCCAGGGGATGAATGCTTGATTTTTCCTGCTATTCCGCTTTTCGGTTCCAACGGCTGAGATAAAGCAATAAGAAGTTGTTGTAAATCCTGGCGTGAATAATGTTTCAAAGGCATAAATGCCTTGATGTCATGTACCCGGGAATCGCTAACCAGATGGGTGAGCAATTGATGGGTATAGTGGCCAATTCCAGTCAGTGGCGGAATAAGTGATGTTGTGTGAACCAACACGTTCATAATTCGGATGTGTTAAACGATTTATAAAGCTGGGCGTATCTTTTCCCCATTTGTTCACCGGTAAAAAGTTGATGAAAACGTTGTTTTGCAGCGGCTCCCATTCGCTCGACGAGTCCTGAGTCTTCATGGAGCCGGTTCATTGCTTCCCTTAATTTTATCGGATCGGCGGGGGACACTTCGAAACCGGTTTTTTGGTCTTGATTAATATAGGAGGTTCCGGTGTCAATTTTAGCGGTAATGAGGGGTTTTCCGTGCATAGCACCTTCAAGAAGTGTTACGCCATAAGCTTCCGAACGAAGAAATGATGGAAATACGATCGCTTTCGAAAGCTCAATAAGAGCTAATTTTTGTTGATCGCTAACATGGCCTAAAAAACGGACATATTGAAGGCTTAATTCAGCAGCTCGGCGTTTTAATTTTTTCTCTTCAGGCCCCGAACCCACAATGACAACAGGAAGATTGGTTGTCGCTACTGCCTCCAGAAGATAGTGAAGCCCCTTGTAGTATCGCAATACTCCAATAAAAAGGAAAAAACCATCCCCCGCCAGGTTTCGCATTTCCTCTACCTGATCGTCAGACGGTTCGATATACCCCTGTGTTGCCAATCCTATTGGTATAACTTCTGCCCTTTCCAGGTAGTCCTGCAGTATTGGGCTGCTTTCAAGGTAATTTTGAGATGTCGCAATAATACGATCCGCATGACTCAGGAAATGGTGCATTAATGGCTGGTAAATCTTTCCTAATAACCGCTGCCTAACAATATCTGAGTGATAGGTGACGATATAAGGTTTATCCGGTTTTGCGAAAAAATGCATAAGATCGGCAAAAGGCCACGGGAAATGATAGTGGATCAAATCGGCCCATCGGATGAGTTGTTTAAATCCCGATAGAAATCCCGTTGAGAACCCACACGATGCAATTTCGAAAGAAAGCGG
>JAZGGE010000109.1:0-11688 GCA_036480195.1 Methylococcales bacterium | reverse complement strand
TGGCAAAGTTAAAGAGGTAAGCGACTTTAAGCTGTGTCGGCGAATAAGCTGCCTTAGCGACACTCACATGGGTTAATAGCGCGAAAGCTAGCATAAGAATAAACAAGCAATTGAATACCCTATCTATGCAATTACCCAGGAACAAATTTATATGTATTCTTAGGGCCATAATAATAGTACCTAGTAGTGACGCTACTTTAGTTTGGTTGATAATTTAATATTTTCGTTCCCATGCTCTACGGGGGGAATGCAGCTGGTGACGCTCTGCATCACGGGACACAGAGCATCCTTTGCAGAAATTTCCACGAAGACAGTGGAAACTATACCCTTCAATCAAATATTGATGAAGCATTAGAATGTCCTTGAAATGTGTATTCCAAAGCCAGTGAGATAGCAGGAGCTTCGTTACAATATTCACCTATTGAAATATAACGGTTCTTTTTATTAAGATCTTCTTCAAAAATACTGTTTGTTGGCTTCTCGCGTTGCTACCCTACAACGATTGAGGCAAAGCCTGCACATATATTCAAGAATAAATTCTCTGTCAGTTGTTGATGAGTGTATTCCAATCGTTTTGGCGGTTTTGGTTTTACTTTAAACGGTTATCGGTGTCAACTTTTATCCCCTTTATTCAAGTTTGTTATTATTGCGCCGCACAGCAGAGGACATTCACGCTTTATCCACACAGAATCCGCCTCGTCAATCCTTGTCATCCGCCCATCATGAACAAATCTAAATGCTATTTCAGGCTCGTTTCACGTTGGAAGAGGTTTCGACTTGACGGAGGATCTTTGATCGTTTACGCTGCAAAAAGTCGGTAAATGGAAACAGGGAAAGGGATAAGAAGTTGATACTTAGGACATCGTTAATCGCTTTCCTCTTGTTAAAAGAAACCAGACATTTTGTATTGCTGGCATTTTTGGCTTACCAATTTCATCCTGCGGCTCACGCCTATCAAGATATTCACGAGACTCATTCGTTGTTAAGCATGAGTTTGGAGGAATTAGTGCACGTAAAGATCACCACAGCATCCCGTAGTGAGGAAGCTGTTATTGATGCGCCCGCCAAAGTCAAAATCATCACCAAACAGCAGATCCATGAACGGGGCTATATCAATTTGTTCGACCTGTTGCGCGATCAGGTGGGGATCGATAGCCAAGCTTATTCCCATGAAACGACCTACAATCACGTTGCGATTCGGGGCGTTGTCGGTAACAACCGCTTCCTAATCCAGCAAGACGGTGTACGGATCGACTCCCCAGCCGGTGATCCCATCGCCGTTGCCGACAATTTCCCACTGTTCAATGCCGAGCGGGTAGAGATTGTATACGGTCCTGCATCAGCGCTCTATGGTGCCGACGCGTTTACCGGTGTGATCAATATCGTCACCGAAAGCGAGAACATGGATCAGAGCGAGCTGGGCGCTTATATCGGTGAAAATGACTACCGCTATTTCTACGGAAAAACCCAGTTGTAATTGTTTGACAATGTCCGCTTGAGTCTTTCCGGGCATTTTCATGAAGCGGATAATTCGGATTTGTCGCACCACTATCCGGATGTGTTTGCCCTTGGGATTTAGTCAGCTTCGATGGCAGTGTCGCTATTCCCGCAGCACAGCGGGGAGGTTATAACGCGGGGACTGACAGTCACTCCATATCAACCCGCCTTCAGTTGGGTGAAGACTTCACTATTGGCTTCCATCAGTCCTTGTTCGAGTCGCCAACCACCACCGGTTTGGAACCCAATGCCGTTGATTACGGCGCCAATGCGTCGTGGAGCAGTCGAGTTGGCACTATTTACGGGATTTATGAGGTTGATATCAATGACGAAACTTCAGCACGGTTACAGGCTAGCCACCACTACTATGAAGTAGATCAGGCCTCTAAATTCAACAACCTGTTTAGCAATTTCCAGAATGGCTTTAAGTATGCCGAGTCGGACAAAACCCAATTAGAAGGACAGCTCTCTTTTGTTTGGGATGAAAACAACAAAATCATCATTGGGGGAAATGTAGAGAAAATTTCTGCATTGCCGAAAACGGCAGATTTACCCACCCCTTATGATCCAGATCAGCCGTCCGCTGAGCAAAACCTTTTCTACGGCGGAACCAATAATTCATTACCCATAAGGTTCTTTTCAACGGATTACACCAATTTTGGTGCCTTTGTTCACTATCGAAACTCGTGGTTTGAACGTCTGGATGGTTTTTTCGGAATCCGCTATGATAACAATTCCCGTTACGGTGAAACCATTAATCCACGGGCAGGATTGGTTTATAAACCCCGTTCGGATTTGACCCTAAAGCTTCTGTATGGTGAAGCTTTTCTATCACCGGCACCAGATTCACTTTTGAGCATTTCGGTGCTTTCTCTGGTACAACTAATGCGGAAGGCTTATATACCAGCGATTTCTTTTTCATTCCGAACAAGGATCTCAAACCGGAAAAGCTTAGAAGTCTCGAGGCTAATCTTTCTTACATTCATAGCCCCAATCTAGTTTTCGATTTATCTGTTTATTATTCCGAGATAAACAACTTCATCATAAATACCGCAACCTCCCGGCCTATTTCTGACTTTATTCCTGGTGGCGACATTGCGTTTACCTCCCATAATGATAATGTCGGCAAGCTCAAAGTGGCTGGAATCGACTTTGAAGTTTCATATCAAAAATCATTTGCTGATTCGGTACTGAAATTATGGGGCAACTATAGCTTTGTGGACGGCCAATTTCAGGATAAAGTCCGGAATATTGAAGCGGAGCTCCCGTTCACTTCGAAAAACAAAGTTAAATTGGGAGCCACCTATCGATATCACAAAAAATATTACCTAACTGCCAATGTCCATTGGATTGATGATACCAGCACCGACACACCCAACATAGTCGTTGGAAGCAACAAAGCGGCAGAATCTTCCAGCTATGCAGTAGTCGGCCTTAATGTTGGCGTAGATGATATAGTGCCCGGCTTATCGTTTAGTTTAAGGGTGGAAAACCTGTTGAATCGGAAATATTATAATGCCGGTACCGGCGTTTCTATTACTTTTGCCGAGTCACAACAAAATCCACGGCTCGTTACTTTTCGGTTGAAATACAAATTTTAGTAGTCGCTATATGTCGATTCCCTTCCATTGATAATCACGTAAATATACCTTTCGCGTTCAAGAATACCCCATTTAGAGCACGTCTTTTTTTGCAAATGGCGTCGTTGCAAAGTCTTCCAATAGCCTGCTATTGCTGCGCCTTTGCACCTGGCCTCAGAATCCCTGATCTCACGGAATTTGTTTTGATACCTTCGTAGGAGGGGCTTTAGCCGCGATCTAGCCCGTGATCGCGGCTAAAGCCCCTCCTACGAAGAGAAGTCGTTATTCTAAGCTCAGAACAAAATCCCATGAATGTCTATAACCTTTTGATTCACCGTGATGAGGTCAGGTAGTCTGAGCCTTTCACAAAAACTGACGCACTCTAAACGGAGTATTCTCAAACTCGAAAGGTATATTCTTAGGCATTGCTAAATTAGTATAGCTTTGTGCTAAATGTAAGTAGGCTAGAGCTATCTACATTGCTAATATTACAAATAAAGAAATAGAATATTAGCTATACCAAATTAGCAATGCCTATTCTTAAAGGTGGGTATGTTGTGATTAGAGATTACACACACTGCTACGAGGCTGTCCGAGAATAGAGAACCTACTGCAGAAAAGCCCATTTTGGCCATACTTCCTTATCATTCTCGCTAAATAGGCCCATTTTCGGTTTTCCTATTCCAACGAAAATGCCGCTGCCCCTTTTTCATCAAGCATTTCTAAAACCCTTCCACCGCCGACAGCAACACATGTCAAAGGTTCTGAAGCAATAAAAACGGGTAAGCCTGTTTCTTCAGTCAATAACTGGTCGATGTCTTTTAGGAGGGCGCCGCCGCCTGTGAGTACAATGCCTTTGTCCGAAACATCCGCACCTAATTCTGGCGGGGTTTGTTCAAGTGCGGTTTTTACAGCGCCGACGATGCCTTGTAATGGCTCGTGCAAAGCTTCGAGGATCTCGTTACTGTTGAGGGTAAAGCTCCGTGGGATTCCCTCGGCAAGATTTCGGCCGGTGACTTCTATTTCCAAAACCTCGTTTCCAGGATAGGCAGAGCCTATTTGTTTTTTGATATTTTCGGCAGTGGCTTCACCAACGAGGGTTCCATAATTTCTACGGATATAGCTGACAATGCTCTCGTCAAAGCTGTCACCCCCGATCCGGACGGAAGCTGAATAGACAATACCGTTCAGTGAGATGACTGCAACTTCCGATGTCCCTCCGCCAATATCTAACACCATGGATCCACGAGGTTCATCAACTGGTAAGTTAGCACCGATGGCCGCGGCCATCGGTTCTTCGATTAAATAGACTTCACGGGCGCCGGCGCCCGCAGCAGATTCTTTGATTGCGCGACGCTCAACCTGAGTCGAGCCACAGGGGACACAAACCAATACCCGTGGGCTGGGCCTAAGTATCTTGCTTTCGTGTACTTTATGGATGAAATGCTGCAACATTTTTTCGGTGACAGTAAAGTCGGCAATAACGCCATCTTTTAAGGGACGAATGGCGGTAATGTTACTTGGGGTTCGTCCTAGCATTAGTTTCGCTTCTTTCCCCACAGCAGCAATAGATTTTGTCCCTCGCGCCCGGTCTTCTCGAATTGCAACGACAGAGGGTTCATTTAGAACAATGCCTTGCCCGGGCATATAAATGAGCGTGTTCGCTGTACCTAAGTCGATGGAGAGGTCATTGGAGAATAGACCACGAAGGCGTTTAAACATGTTTTATAGGTTCCTGTATCAAATTAATTTATTGCCGGATAAAATCTGTTGCTTGATCAATCCGGGCAAGCGAAAGCTGTGACCGAGCATTCGCTAAAAAATATTCGTCGCTGGGAAAGCCTACTTTAACATTGCCTCATCAGGCTGTTCAAAATTAAGCTTCTCTCCTAATAGATCCTCAATATCAGGCAACTGAAAGGATTCGTGTTCACAGGCCAGGCTGATTGCCGTTCCCTTGGCTCCCGCGCGTCCTGTACGGCCAATGCGGTGCACATAGTCCTCGGGGTTTTCAGGCAGATTGTAGTTAATGACATGGCTGATTCCATCAACATGAATTCCTCTGCCCATAACATCGGTAGCAACCAGTATCGAAAGCTTATGGCTTTTAAAATCTTTCAGTGTGCTGGTTCGTTTGTTTTGTGATATCTCACCGGAGAGAATACCAACCGGAAATCCTGCTTTGCGGATTTTTTCATATAGCCTTTGGGATTGGTCGCGGCGGTTGGTAAAGACAATGGTAAGACTCACTTCGGGGAGTCGCAATATATTAAGTAATAAAGAGAGTTTGTCGTCATTGGAAACCAGGTAAACTTTTTGCTCAACTGTTGCAGTAGCAATTTGTTCCGGTTCAATCTCAACATGAACCGGATCATACGTCCATTGATGTGAAAGGTTGATGATATCCTGGTTGAATGTCGCACTAAACAGCTGAGTTTGACGAAATTCAGTTGAGGGTATGGCGTTAATAATCCGTTTTACTTGCGGGATAAATCCCATATCCATCATTCGATCAGCTTCGTCGATAACGAGACTCTCGACTCTGTCCAGGAAGATGTCTTTGCGGGTCATGGCGTCAATCAAGCGTCCAGGGGTGGCAACAACAATATCGACATATTTTTTCTCCAGTTGCCTTTTCTGCTTGATATAGTCTTCGCCACCAATAAAACTAGCCACGTGCAATCCTGTATATTTACACAGATCCTTTGCATCATTGGCTATCTGCATGACCAATTCCCGGGTAGGCGCAACGATTAATGCTCTGGGTTCACCCAGATAACGCTGGTCGTTTATAGGATTCTTGAGGAGATCGGTAATGATGGTAATCAGGAATGCTGCTGTTTTTCCTGTACCCGTCTGAGCTTTGCCAATAGCGTCATATTCTTGCAAGGTGTGGGGAAGAATTTGTTCCTGAATCGGTGAACAATACTGAAACCCGAGGTCATGTATGGCATGCATTAAAACATCAGGAAGGTCTAGATCATGGAATCGAGTTTTGTTTTCTACTTCTGCGACATCGAACCGGGATAGAGTCCAGGCCGGTTTGGAGGGTCTTCTGGAACGTTTTATTCGTGGACTATTCTTTTTGGGAGTGTTGTTAATAGGGCTGTTTCCAGCTGTGTCACCCTTGGAATGTTCTTGAGGTGTAATTGAGGTTTCATTGGGCATTAGGTTTTAACATTACGGGATTGGTTGATTTTATGTAGATTTATTGGTAGGAAGCCTAAGGGTTCGTGCAGATTGTACAGGGGTTGATTTTTTTTGAAAAGGCAAAGATTCGGTGCATTCAAACCCACCAACTAAATGGGTCTCATTTTAACCGCCAGTTAGTTTAGGCTGAGAGCCGGGGAACGGCGGCTAACAACTTCTGAGTGTAAGGATGGTGTGGATTCTCACAGACTTGTTTGGTTAAGCCGTGTTCTACTATCTGTCCTTGATTCATCACCACGGTTTCGTCACTAATAAATTCTACGACGCCAATGTCATGGGTAATAAATAAGAGGGTAAGATCCTCTTCCTGTCTCAGCTGCATCAGCATTTGAAGAATTTCTGCTTGCACTGAGACATCGAGGGCACTGGTCACTTCATCGCAAACAATAAACTCTGGTTTTAATACCAATGCACGAGCGATGCCGATCCGCTGTCGTTGACCACCTGAAAATTCGTGGGGATAACGCCAGAGATAATCCTTGTCCAATTGAACACGTTCCAATATTTCGCGGGCAAATTCAAGACGTTCTTCTTGAGTTTTACCGATACCATGGACTGCCATAGGCTCGGTTAATGTTCCAGCAATAGTCAGTCGAGGGTTCAGGGATGACATGGGATCCTGGAAGATAATCTGCATTTTGCGGCGGTAACGTCGCATTTCTCGCCGATCGAGGGTCGTAATATCTTGTCCTGAGAAAGTAATGCTTCCTGATGTGGGTTCGATCAACCGCAATATTGCCCGCCCCAATGTGGTTTTACCGCAACCTGATTCACCAACCAGTGCAACAATTCTGCTTTTTTCTATGCTGAGATCAACTCCATCGACTGCCTTGAGATGATCCACGGTTCGTCTGAATAGTCCTTGTCTGATGGGGAAGTAAAGTCGTAAGTTCGTCAAACTGACTAATGGGTTGATGTCACCGTTTTGGGGATCAGGAGTACTTTGTCTATGACGCTTGAGATTTTCCGGTAATGCGGCTAATAATTGTTGGGTATAAGGGTGTTTAGGGGATTTTAGTAAAGTTTTCAGGGTATTTGTCTCTACTATTTTACCCTGATGCATCACGGCAAGGCGGTCGGCCATTTGCGAGACCACGCCAAAATCATGGGTGATAAAGATAATACCCATGTTGTTGCGTTCCTGAAGGTCGCGCATAAGTTGAAGGATTTCCTTTTGAACAGTAACATCCAAAGCCGTTGTTGGCTCATCTGCAATAAGGAGATCGGGCTGGCAAGCTATTGCCATGGCAATAGAAACTCGCTGTCGTTGGCCTCCGGATAGTCGATGGGGGTAATCGTCAATCCGTTGCTCCGGATTCTTTATGAGGACATTATTAAGCGCTTCGATTGCTTGTTTCCGTGCTTGGTTGTAACCCAGGTTGGGTTGGTGAGTTTGCAATGCCTCAATGATTTGTTCACCAATGGTAAAGACCGGGTTTAGCGACGTCATCGGTTCTTGAAAAATCATCGTTATATTTGATCCACGGATTTCCTGAAGACTCACGGCTGGCAGTTTTAATAAATCAACTTGTTGGATAGTTCCGGAACTCTGGGGGTGGTTAAACAGAATACTACCGTCAGGATGGCTGCTGATACCATTCGGCAGGAGTTGCATGATGGAAAGGGCAGTTATAGATTTGCCACTGCCGGATTCACCTACGATACAAAACGTTTCACCTCGATCTACATGGAAGCTAATGCCATCGACTGCTCGAACCACGGATTTACCAGTCTTAAGATAGGTTTTAAGGTTCTTAACAGTTATCAGTGTGTCGGTGGAATGATTGTTTTCCGATGTCATTAGGGGTTCTTGCCTATTGTTCAAACCATGGAATTGAGAAATATTAGGAAAGATTGTAACAAGAAGAATCTTACGATGTAGGAGATATAGTTGATAAAAAGGATGTTGCAATTTGACGACACCTGCGAGCCACGGTGTTGCTGGAGTTTACTGGTTACTTTCTGGGGTTGTCTCCATAAGGCGACGGTTTGGTGAATATTACTACCAATGTAACTGGTCATGACAGCTATAACTGACGAGTTAGTAGCTTGGAGTGTTGAGATTGCTACATAATTTATAATAGTGGCTCAACACTTGCATTCAGTTTAGATGCGGGTTTTCAATTACACCATTAACTTAAGTTTAGGTGGATTCATTGTGAAAAAATTATTTTTGTTTTTTGTTTTTTGTTTAGGCATAGGTGTTTTCTTTTTGTTCTCAGAAAAGTCATGGGTTAATCCGGCTACAAATTTGGACAAACCGATGGATCGAACTTTATTCAGTATGCTAAATATTAACAAATCGCAAGGAAAAATTGATACCGATAAAACAATACGGAGAAATTCAAATCATCCGCAAACTCAACCAACAAAATCCGACAGGATTACGGCTCGTCACGATGAAGCAGTGGAGGATCATCTGCCAGGAATGGAACAAGCGGAAATTGAATCGGCAATGGGGGATAGTGGGGCGACAGTAGAACTATGGAAGCCGCGAGTTAGGGAAAATAGCGAACCAGAATATGACGAATCAGTTGAGTATGAAGAGAAAATTCAAACGGATTCTGAAGCTCTGGCGAGTCTGCAAGTAGGACAGGTCGTTGAATTTTTTGTCCCGCAACTTGGCGAATCGTTTCTAAGCGAGATTGATTCGACTTCCAATCAATGGGGGGACGTTAAAGTCTGGAAGGGCAAGATTCAAGATGGCGAAGATAAAAGCAATTTCATAATGACCCAAGGAGCCACTATGACCCACGTGGTATTGGCGACATCCAAAGGTGTATACACCGCCTATATTGATAATGAAACTAGTGAAGGGACAATAGTTGACGATAGGGAATATACCGGACGTCTGGCGGACGTGGATGATAGCGTACCGTTTCAACACAATTCCAACTCAGAATAACAATAAATAAGGTAAGGCTATGAAACTATTTCCATTGATAAAATTGGTATCTGTTTCGCTGGTGCTTTTTGCTAGCTTCGTCTCGACAGCATTCTCTGCGGTTCAGACGGTAGATGTTTTGGTGGTTCATTCCAATGCGGCCACTACCGTTACTCAGGGGCGGGATATGCCGGCGTTGGCCGCATCCTTTGTTGAATATGCAAACAAAGCGTATAAAAATAGTCAGGTAAATATCCGTTTCCGCCTGGTTCATATTGAAAAAGTGGCCTTTGCGGGAGATGCTAATGTATCTTCTGCTGCATTGACCAATCTGTCTCGCGACGATAAAGTGACTAAGCTGCGGGAAAAATATGGTGCTGATTTAGTCGTGCTCTTAACACTGCGTCGTCAGCTGGGTGGTGGTTTTGCTTGCGGAGTTGGCTATGTGCCTGGCGGGCGAGATGGAAAATTCCACTCCGGTGCCAAATTCGGTGGTTTTAGTGTTTCTGCGGTTAATTGTGGTAGTTCAACATTTGCTCATGAAACTGGACATAACATGGGTTTAGGACACTCTTTCGCCCAAGGGAGTCGTGGGAGCGTTCACCCGTGGGGCAGGGGGCATGGAGAAGTCAACAAATTTGTGACGATTATGGCGTATCCCCAAGCGTATGGCAGGGCCGGGCGTGTCCAGCAGTTCTCATCACCAGACCAGGTTAAATGCAATGGCTTACGATGTGGAGTGAGTCGAGAGCAAAATGATGGTGCGGATGCTGTCGGAAATCTTAATAGTCTGTCGAGTCAGGTCGCCAAGTTTTTCCCAATTAAAGTTAACAGTACCAATGTGGAAGATGGTGCTGCTGCAAGTACACCGAGTACTCCAAGAACCCCTGCCGCCCCGCCCACAACAGGCAGTTCGAATCCGGTAGTGATTACTGAGCATTTCGATACTCTGGGTCAGTGGAGTGGGTTTTGGAGCCTCGCTCAATTAAAGCTAACCAGCTACACCAAGGTGGCAAGCGAATCCGGACTGAAAGTATTCAATCGACAAGCTTACTATGCAGGGCCAGTTCGGACGGTTCCCTTAAAAACCGGGCAAACTTATAAGCTTTCTACCCATGTTGCCCTGGGGACGTCGTCTTCAGCAAGATCCACCGCCAGAGCTGCACTCTTGATCAATGATGAAGCGGGCCTTCATATTCAAAATCTTGGAAACGTATCAATTGTTAAAGGTCAATGGGCGCAGTTAAAAGCGGAGTTTAAATTACAGGCAACCGGGCAGGTGGATAAAGTCAGGGTGCTTGTTTACGGGCCACCGAAAGAGTGGGATTTTTACATGGATGAATTGGTGATACGGAAGAAGTAGAGCCTGTAAATCCTGTCCAATAATGGGTATTCTTGAGCGCGGAAGGTATTTTGAGTGAAAAGGGCGAGATTCGAACTATGAGTCCAGATAGCGTATATCTACAACAATATAACGCCGCTCTTTATCTTCCAAACGGATGGACACTTCATCATCGATCGCTTTTTTAAGTAGTGCTTGAGCCAAAGGAGAGTCTATGCTTATAAGTCCTTTTTTCGTGTCTATTTCATCTGGTCCAACAATTTGGTAAGTCATTTCGTCACCAGTATCGTTTTCCACCGTCACCTTTGCGGCAAAGAAAATACGATCCTGGTGGGCGGGAGTTTCACTGACCACATTGAGTGAAGGTAATCTTTTTTGAAGGTAGCGGATGCGGCGGTCAATTTCACGTAGTTCCTTTTTTCGGTAGATATATTCCGCATTTTCAGAGCGATCACCTTCTGCCGCTGCAGCTGTCAGTGCCGACGTCACGCCTCTTCGCTTGACCCACAAGGCTTTAAGTTCATCTTGTAGCGTCTTGAACCCTTGAGTGGTTATATAGGGTGAGGATTTAGGTGGTGGTGGTCTCCAGCGTCCCATAGAAGATTGTCTGTTCCAAAATTACTGGGAATATTGCGGCATAGTATCAATTCACTCGTAGAAAGGATAGACGGACATGGACATACAGGTCAAATGTTAATGAGAACTACGGGTACCGCGAAAATCTGTACGATATAGACACAGGCGAGCTTTAATCCAAAAGAAATTTCTTTGGCCAGAACCTGTTGCAGAATATAGCCGATAACAGCCAGGCCCCAAGCAACAAATAATAAATGAGAATAGAAAGGGATAAGAATTTCGCTGCTCTCAGAGATGCTGAGCCAGATCGTTACGGGTAAAGCACAGCAGGCAATAATGCTCTCGCATACGAATAGAGTCGTCATGGTCTTGAAGAAGTCGGCCCGTCGTCGTACTGCCAGAAGAAGTATAAAAATAAAGGCAAACATCAGGCCCAGCTCGTAAAGTGTTAGAATCAGCGCATCAGGAATCCCAATTATCAGGGTTTTTAATGCAGTTGAGATAAAGACGTAAATTAGCAGTGTTTTGGTGAAAATATTTAATGTATTTGGTACTTCATCAATCCCTCTGCGGAACAGGCAGATCAGGATACTTAGTTT
>JAZGGE010000108.1:0-3358 GCA_036480195.1 Methylococcales bacterium | reverse complement strand
GGGTTTCCCTCGCTACGGTTTCTATTCTCGGACAACCTCCTAGTAGATTCGCTTTGCAGAAGCATCATTCGGCATCTCGGGTAGATTACGGCTATATGGCAAGAGCCATCAAGCTGGCTTGGCGGGGCCTGTATACCACTGATCCAAACCCACGAGTAGGCTGTGTTTTGGTTAAAAATAACCAAGTTATCGGAGAAGGATGGCATCGTCGGGCTGGGGAAGGTCATGCTGAAATTGAGGCGCTAGCTTCTGTAAATCTATCAGCGGAAGACGCGACAGCATATGTCACGTTAGAACCTTGCTGTCATCATGGGAAAACCCCACCCTGTACTCACGCACTTATAGATGCTGGTATTTCCAAAGTTGTAGTGGCAATGGAAGATCCCAATTCAAAAGTTGCTGGAAATGGATTGCAACGCTTGGAAGCCGCAGGTATTGACGTTGTCTGTGGGGTATTAAGCGAAGATGCCGAAATGCTTAATCCTGGTTTTATCAAGCGAATGAGGACAGAAAGACCTTGGGTTTGTAGCAAGCTAGCAATGAGTCTGGATGGTCGAACAGCATTAGCATCTGGAAAAAGCAAATGGATTACCGGGGCCTTGGCACGATTAGATGTTCATCGGATCCGGGCGCGAAGCTCGGTAATATTAACCGGGATTGGTACCGTGCTCATGGATAATCCTTCCATGAACGTCCGTTTGCCTGATAACGTAGAAGTGAACCAGCCCGTACGAGTCATTGTGGATTCACAACTACGTATATCGCCCGAGTCCAAAATGGTATGCTTGCCGGGCACAACGATAGTCTGTACTTTAAACCGTGATGGAGAAAAACATAAGCGATTAGAAGACGTGGGTTTTAGAGTCGAAACTTTGCCCTCTTCTGGCACTAATCGAGTGGATCTTGACGGATTATTCGCTTTTCTTGGTAAACTAGAAGTCAATGAAGTTCTGGTCGAGGCAGGGCGAACCTTGAATGGTGCATTAATACAAGCTGGCTTGGTTGATGAACTCATTGTTTATGTTGCACCTTGTCTGTTGGGTGATGAAGGTCGAGGATTATTTGATCTAAGTGAAATTAGCCGGATGTCAGATCGGATTAAATTAAAACTACTGGAAAACCGTCAAGTTGGAATGGATCTTCGGTTACGCTACCGGATCACTACTCGATAGAATCCGAAAAAGACTTTTTGTCCTCCAGGCAATCCAATAACATTTCACTGAAAGGAAAACATAGCATCATGTTTACGGGAATCATTCAAGCGGTTGGTCTAATAGCGGCAATTGATGAAAAATCTGGAGATTGCCGATTGACAGTAGATACGGGAGATTTACCCCTTAATACAGTTGAATTGGGTGATAGCATTGCGGTGAATGGCGTTTGTCTTACTGTGGTTAGCCTGGAAAAACAACATTTTTGCGCTGATGTTTCCCGAGAGTCCCTTTCCCGCACTACATTGAGGAATGCAAGCTTACAAACTCCAGTTAACCTGGAATTAGCACTGACACCTTCAACAAGAATGGGCGGACATATCGTTAGTGGCCATGTTGATGGGGTGGCTAAAGTTGTTAGCAAGCAGGAAGATGCCAGATCAGTACGGTTTGAAATAGAAGTGCCTGATAATATTTCCAAATACATTGCAGAAAAGGGATCCATTTGCATTGATGGAATCAGCTTAACTGTTAACAGTGTTAATGGAAACACATTTGACGTTAATATCGTTCCTCATACCCTGAAGGTAACAACAATGGGACAAATGACAGTGGGATATCCAGTTAATATTGAAGTAGATCTTATCGCGCGTCACCTGGAACGTCTTTTGCTGGGCGATCAAGCCGCCCAGGTGGATTCGCGTATAACCAACGAACTCCTGGCAAAATCGGGTTACTTTGAATAGGAATTAGAGTCAAATGAATACCGTCGAAGAGATAGTCGAAGATTTAAAACAGGGTAGGATGGTCGTCATTATGGATGATGAAGACCGGGAAAATGAAGGTGATCTGGTGATGGTCGCTAATCGCGTCCGGCCGGAAGATATTAATTTTATGGCACGATATGGTCGTGGTTTGATTTGCTTAACGTTGACACGAGGACGCTGCCAACAGTTACGCCTGCCGTTAATGGTTAACGAGAATAAAACACCCCACTCGACTAATTTCACTGTATCTATCGAAGCCGCAAAAGGGGTGACGACAGGGATTTCTGCGGCAGACCGGGCAACAACTATTCAATGCGCAGTCTTTCCAGAGGCAATACCCGATGATTTGGTACAGCCAGGACATATCTTTCCACTCATGGCGCAACCTGGAGGTGTTCTAAACAGAGCCGGACATACTGAGGCAGGTTGTGACTTAGCCCGACTAGCAGGGCAAGAGCCTGCTGCCGTCATTGTCGAAATACTAAATGACGATGGTTCCATGGCTAGGCGAAATGAGCTTGAAAAATTCGCCAAACAATATGATCTGAAAATTGGCACCATCGCTGATCTGATTCACTATCGACTCCAGAACGAAAAAACCTTGGAGCGTATCAGCCAATGTAACTTTCCGACAGAATATGGTGATTTTCAACTGTATGCCTATCAGGATCAAATTGACAATAAGTTACATCTGGCATTGACTATGGGTGAAATCAAAGAAGAAGAACCCATATTGGTTCGTGTTCACGGACGCAATCTACTGTGTGATTTGTTTGCCGCCAAACGCCAGGATTGTGGTGTTCCTCTTAAGGTTGCAATGGAAAAGATCGCAGAAGTCGGACGCGGGGTTTTGGTTGTCATCCGTAACGAGGAGGATTCAAAGTCTTTGGGAGAAAGGATTTATCGGTATCAGATGGAAGACCATGGTATAGAGTATCAACCTAATGAGACAGCAGATATGGATTGGCGGTCTACCGGCAATGGTGCACAGATACTGATTGATTTAGGCGTCAAGAAGATGCGTATTTTGGGAGGGCAGAAGAAATACCTGGGGCTTTCCGGATACGGTTTGGAAGTGGTTGACTATGTCCCTTGTGAGCCTGGATTATAAATTCGTTCTCTGATGATCTTTGGTATTCCCTTCGCGTCCGCTCGAAACGGGCATTCTTGAATGCGAAAAGTATAATTCAGCTTTGGCAGTACTACCCTTGAGCTGTTAAACAACCTATGGACTTTCAGTCCATAGTGGTTGAGTTTCCATTCCTTAAGGTCAGAATCCCTGATCTCACGGAATTTGTATTGATACCTTCGTATAGGAGCGGCTTTAGCCGCGATCTCGCCCGTGATCGCGGCTAAAGCCGCTCCTACGAAGAGAAGTCGTTATTCTAAGCTCAGAACAAAATCCCATGAATGTCTATAACCTTTTGATTCACCGTGATG
>JAZGGE010000107.1:0-4332 GCA_036480195.1 Methylococcales bacterium | reverse complement strand
CGGGGTTCATGGTTAGGCAAATCAGGCCGGGTTCGAGGATAATCAGTGGCTTGCATTTCGAATGCCACCAAGCCATTCTTAACATGAATATTCCAGGAACATCCCCCAGTACAATTAACACCATGGGTGGATCGCACTACTTTGTCGAAACGCCAGCGATTTCGGTAACCGTCTTCCCATTGGCGATCTTCATTAGTAACAATGCCATGGCCATTGGAAAATGTGGATTGTACTTTCTTAAAAAATTTCAGACGGTCAAGAAAATGACTCATCAGTTCCTCCTGAATCTTAATGTTTGAGCAGATTAGCTGCTCACGGTAGTATTTTGCATTTCAAGCTGTTGACTCTATGCCAAAAAGCTTAGTAAAACGTAAAATCGAGCTAATATTATTAGTTCATTATACTCTCTCTTCTGAGGCATTCGGGTACTAATTTGACCTGCGAAACAGAGTCACCCGTTAAAAATCTCTTAATGTAAGACCACACTCTGGTTGCGATCACACTCTGTTGTTTTTCCCCTTACTTATAGGGCTTAGAAAACCGCGGGAGTTGGTTTCTATTGTCGACGTCATTTTGATCATTCCACATGGATCAGGCAATGTTCAAAGCAGGTAGTCTTCTGTTTAGGTGACTAATTTGGCAAGAGCGTCCTTCAGACCCACAGTAGCCCAGTTTTTCTGTTGGGTAGCTACTTTGAGTTTGTATGGGCACCCTTCCTTTAGCCGACTTCTTCCCTTCCCACAGGGCAATGGCTGGACTTCTATCAGCCAGCTGACTATCATGCCAGTCACAGCACTCAAAAAGGAGAAAAAACATGCCAGTAGAACCCATTCCACAAGGCTTTCATAGCGTCACTCCATACTTGAGCATTAAGGGTGCAGCTGAAGCTCTTGAGTTTTATAAACGGGCGTTTAACGCAACTGAAACGTTCCGTCTAGCTGCCCCCAGTGGTGAGATTGGGCACGCCGACATTATGATCGGCGATTCCCATATTATGCTGTCCGACCAGTGTAACGAAAGCCCAATACCAAGCCCACAAGCGCTGAATGGATCATCAGTTGGGTTATATCTATATGTGGACGATGTGGACACATTGTTTGCACAAGCCGTAAATGCAGGCGCGAAAGCAGTCAAGCCTGTCGAAGACCAATTTTATGGCGACCGCACTGGTACGCTGGAAGACCCTTTTGGGCACATTTGGTTTCTCGCTACGCATAAAGAAGACCTCACACCAGAGGAGATCAGTAAACGAGCAGAAACTTTCTTTCAAACAGAATAATGCCTGACAATCGCGTCCACTTCCTTCTAGCCAAAAAACTGTCAATCCCGCGCAGATGGGAACAAGCAAAATATTGATGTTAACTCTTGCATATTCCTTAGCACAACAAATGGAAAGACGCGTTATAATCCAAAGTAGTAGATAATTTCCGGAGCAACACATGAGTCGCCTTCGCATTGAAGACTTACCTTGTTACACCTACGACGATTATGTGCAATGGGAAGGCCAGTGGGAAATAATTCATGGCATTCCCTATGCCATGAGTCCCTCCCCCTCTATTCAACACCAAACAATCAGCCACAAAATTGCCGTAGCGCTGGCCAAATCCCTTGAGAAGTGCGAACATTGTCAGGCCTTATTACCTGTTGACTGGAAAATAGATAACAGTACTACAGTACAACCTGACAATCTTGTTGTCTGTGAAAAACCTGAAGGACAATATCTCACAAAGGCCCCTGCACTTATTTTTGAGATTCTCTCCAAATCCACAGCAACAAAAGACCAAAACACTAAGTTTCGCCTCTATGAAGAAGAAGGTGTAAAGCATTACATTATTACTGACCCAAAAGAACGGGTAGCGAAAGTTTATCAATTGCAAAATGGGAAATTTGTAAAAGTGATGGATGCTACCCACGAAAGTTGTGATTTCGACCTGGGGAAATGCCGCATTACATTTGAATTTGCTAGCATATGGGCATAACCTTAAAACACTATGGCTTGGCCATACAAGCTCTGTATGCCAGTTTCAACGTCGTCACCTCATAAAAATAAATACTAACCGCCAGCCTGTTTCTTCCGCCATCAGGTGAGCCTACCTACTTTATTTGGCTTCATCCTTCTACCCGTCAATATCTCGACTTCATCCTTAAAACGATCATGACCAATAGCCCCCCTTATTGACACTCAACCTAATTTCATCCAATAATTCTCCGTCCATTATGATGAGCAAATAATGCTTGGTAATTTTTTATACATCCATTCTTTGTGCCACCTAACCACAAATATTCAGGGTGTGGTGTACACAAATCTGATTCCTGTCCCAATGCATTAATCGATTAGCTCGACCAATCATACTCACTTAGATCTTCTACCATCTTCGCTCTTACTGGATTCATTTCGAGATTTGTCGTCAATACCCATGCATAAATATCTACTTCATATTTTATTGAGTACTCCTTTAGCCAACCTATGTAAACACTCACATCTTCCAGTCCGACAAAACAGCTCTATCTATTATTACCCCGCTGAATCAAGTGAACTGGAACACCAACTGGAGAGACTCTTGGAAGTCGAATCATAATTATATTTTGATTAAATTGGAATTTAAATAGTATATTATTAAATTTGTATCTGACCCTAGTTATTTATGACCCTAGTTATTTATACCGTGGATGATTTGGGTATTTGGCCAGAAGGTTTGAGTCTGAGCAGAGAGGATATGTATGGCGATGATGGACGCTGAACCGCTTTTTATTGATACCAATATTCTGATTTACGCCAATGTTGCTGGTGCGCCTTTTCATCAACAGGCACTTGATGCGCTGACGTTGGTACAACAATCTGAACGCCCTTTGTGGATTAGTCGTCAGGTTTTGCGAGAATTCATTGCAGCACGTACTCGACCTCAGACTTTCGCTAAACCTTCAACACCTGAGGTGGTTATTGAACGGGTAAGATATTTAAAAGAACAGTTTCAGGTTGCGGATGACAAGGCCACTGTGACTGAATAGCTTATCAGACTGCTGGGTGAATTCAAAATCGGTAGTAAACAGGTGCATGATGCCAATATCGTGGCGACTATGCTGGCTTATAATGTTAAGGATTTTAAGCGGATTGAAAATATTATCAGAATTGAATCGATTAATCTAATTGTTTAAAACAGCATCAATTGTTCAGTTTTAGGATGGAAAAGTGAAACACATTCCGCTAAGCTATCGCCCGTAGCAAAGAAAACGCTTCGCTATTCCAACTTACGGTTCCGTCTTACGGGATTCCATTCTCAGGAATATAATTTTACTCTAACCCCAATGACCCCAATCAATTATTGAAGATCAGCAAGCCTTGATTGTGATGATGGACAGTTTAGTGAAGAAGTCTGATATGACGAAGGTCATTGCTAAGGTGGCTCACGGGTAACTTTAACCTGGATCCGTGAGTCCATGACGGCGCAGAGCACAAGCTCTTGTTTCCACAGCGGTTCAAAAAATGCCCGCTTAACCGATGGGTGAAACTAATATTTTTTGATTCCGCTGTGAAACCAATATCTTGCACTCTGTATCCGCCATGGACTCACGGATCCAGGTTTAATTCACTACATTGCGAGGAAATTAATATGCAAGCGGCTAAACAGGAAGCACTTAATAGTATTAGTCAACTACCAGAAGATACAGACATGGAAGAAATTATGTATCGACTTTATGTACTGGATAAGATTAGAAAGGGTCAAGAAGCTATTGAACAGGGACGCACCCTAACCAGTGAGGAGCTTAGACGAGAAATTGATGCATGGTAATCTGGACGGAACCGGCCAAGGCCGACCTACGATCTATTCATTACTTTATTGCACATGACTCCAGGCATTACGCCAAAAAGGTTACTCAGGATATCAGAGAAAAAACCGATGTTTTGGATAAAGTTACCCAGGATAGGGAAAATGGTCGCTGAAATTGGCGATGAGAATGTAAAGGAGCTATCCCTGTATTCCTACCGAATTATCTATGAAATCAGAAGCGAAGACGTATTCATTTTGGCTGTGGTTCATAAAAGAAGGGACTTTATAGCAGAGGATATTGGAAAATAAATACATCCTCTTTCATCTTTTCTGATCAAAACGGTGGGCAGAAAAGCGTTGCCCACCCTACCTGGGCTAAATCTGGCGGATTTCGCTTCCGCTCATCCATCTTATGGTTCCGCCGCAGGCTAATGGGCACGGCTAAACGGTTCACGATAAAAAGGAAATATAAATCAATAGAATACAATTAATACTGGACAAAAGCTCTTTTTTCAGATATAAATCATCCTGACATTTTATGTTTGAGATAAATAGTATTGAA
>JAZGGE010000106.1:0-5509 GCA_036480195.1 Methylococcales bacterium | reverse complement strand
CAACTTGACCCCTCGTGCTTTTCTACGTTCTGCAACTAATCCTGCGGTGAAAACAAGCAATTTATCTTTTTCTCGTGGCGTAAGTTCCATCGTGGGTTTTCTCAGTAATATTAAGTATTACCTGGATCCGTGAGTCCATGACGGCGCAGAGCACAAGCTCTTGTTTCCACAGCGGTTCAAAAAATGCCCGCTTAACCGATGGGTGAAGCTAAGATTTTTTGATTCCACTGTTAAACCAATATCTTGCACTCTACATCCGCCCTGGACTCACGGATCCAGGTATTAGTAAACAGCTTACGATTAATACCTTTTCTTGAGATCCAAATAACCGAAAACTGTGAATGCTGACAAACTAAGTCGCCCATATCCTTGGCGAACAAGATTCCCTATGCATTAGCATGGGCCTGACTGCCCCCCAGATTGTCTCGAACAAAATTCGAATCGGTTCGGCCTGATGGCCCAACATTCGGCAAACCAGCAAATCGTCCAGCAGCGTAGCCCCAAACCAATGGTGATGGTTAGCAATATTCCGAGCCGTGTCCAGTTCTTTTTTTGTCGCCGGATACACCACCATTGTCGCTATCAATGAATGGGATTGTAAACCAGAGATGGAGTTTATCACCTCCGAGTTCAAAATTGTTCGTTCCAGTAATAGTGGTTTGTCTTCACGAAATATTTCCAGATTGGTGGCTGCATGTCCATTAGCGAACGCTTCCTTACACGCAGGACGTCCCAGGGCAACAAACTCCCACCCGATAAATCGAGCAGTTTGCGCCAAATTGACTTGGGTTTTCGTCATCACTTGAGCGCCGTCAAATAAAATAGTTTCCTGCGGAAGCCATTCCAATTCCGAGCCATCTGATATAGATAGGTTAATGTGTTGATATGCGGTGTCGCCATCGCTACGGTAAAATTTTCCGGCGGCGGGTGTTGTCACGAGCACTTTACTTTGCTTTCGACACAAAAGATCAACCTCAATCACATCTCCGCCGACGATTCCACCCGGCGGATGAACCAAATAAACGTGACAAACCGGACCTTCAGGGTAAAACGGATGTTGCACCAGCATAGGGCCTTTGTGACGATACTTGGCAAGGACGGTCTTACAACTTCGATGCTGAAATTCCAGGGCTATGTGAGCCTGCCAGGATTTCTTAGTATTGCCGATTGACTCCATATTTTTAGCTAAAAATACTCCATTTCAGATTGGCTCGCAACACGTTAAGAACAGGGAGAAAAACGCAGGGATGTGAAAAATCCGCCACTGATACTCTCATGGCCTAAAAGCAGATGTTCTCGAACAGAGCCTGAATAGGAGACTAGACTATCCAGCACCACACCCGTTACTTCCGACTTGCATACTTTTCAAAACTTCTACCGCTTGATTGGCTCCCATTTCCTCGGCTAGCCTCTGTTTACCCTGCCTAAGCAATGGCCCTAAATCTGGATTTTTAGAATTCGATAACGTTTTTTGCAATGCTTCGAGATCATTCTTTTCAATGTTGATTCCATTTGCACGGGCGTATACGACAATTGCCAATTGAACCGACTCAATTTCCAGCATGGTACTCGCGGTGTCGGCGATTTCGGCTGTAGATTCACCTTTATAGATTCTGCTCAGAATGTTTCTTAACGAAATCGGGTTTTTTAAAGCGTCCGTATTCGGTTTTCTTCCTAGTTTCCCTACGATCCTTAGAGAATCACGGATTAACCGTTCCGGCATACTGGGGACAAGTTTGGCAACAGCCAGCACAGATTTATTGACATCACGAAAGAAAAGTCGCGACTTTATAAGATGCAATGCTTCGACTGCATCCTTTGACCTTATTGGTCCTGCTTTATCGATTGCAACCTGGATGAGACGGTCGTCTTTGGACGATACATTTTCCGAATTGCTCGCAGCAAATGCGCACTGCAATGCTCGATTAATAACCAGATTATTTGATCCGGGATGCACAATTGAATTCAAACTGTACGCCGCCAATGCAATATCCGCGGGGAAATTAACTTGCTGATCATCCAATCTCTGCGAAGGTTCAGGTGTTGTTGAGCATGATTGCAGAACAAACACAATTGAGAACACAAAGAAACATAGAAGTGAAAATGATATGGAAACCTGGTGGGCAAAATATCGCATAGGAAACACCTCAGCTACAAGGACATTAGAGAAAAACCACGGTTTACAGCTTTACTGGCCATCCAACTATACCCGTTGTTACTCACCTTCTCTAGTGCTTTGACCCTATCTTTTACGGTATCAATGTCCCTGGTCTGCCTCTCTTGTGTTCGATGTTTAGTTGAACCAGGGGCATGGTTGTTTCCCGTTCCTTAGCCAGTTGAAAAGTGCAGCCAATGACCCACTAAATCTGGATTTCTAAAATAATTGCCAAATTTTGCTCAAGTCGATCTATTGCGATAAACAAAATAATAATGTTAATTTGCTATTTTCGAAGCCACATAAAAGTGGTTACGGTATTTTTAAATGTAATATTTAAAAATACTGTTATCTTTTATACACAGTTATTCGTAATCAATTATTTATTTAAAATGTAAGCATATATTGCAGATTTGTGTAGGAATATTGTAGTATGCGGCTATCGCCCCATCCTTTTTCATCAGGACTAGGAGTATGGAATGCAAAGCTATTACCTGGATCCGTAAGTCTATGACGGATGCAGGTATTAATCTTGGTATTTAGGGGCGATCATACAGAGTCAAGGGTCTTCTAAACTAATGATTCTCGCTGGCAGATATTAAATACAGGTCGAGGTAATATAATGAAAATAACTAAACCCATGAAAAATGCTGTTCTGGTTATTTGTGTAGCCGGGTCACTTTCTGTAATTGCGCCTATTTCAGCACAAATAGCAAATTCCTCTCATTCTCATCCGGGTACGAACAGATTTACCCGAATGGGTGAAGAATGGCCACCACAACCCAAACAAATGGAAAACGTCGTATGGCTAAGAACCTCCGCGAGACGGGCAACCAGAGCTTTAGCGTTACCTCGCAGAGGCACTACAGAATTAATGCGTGAACCAAGAGTAAAAAATAGACTTGGCGACAGATTCACTTTAGTTGGCAGTACCACTCAGAGTGGAGGAAAAACGTCGGGGAACACAAAAGCAGAAACGATATATTTCAGTCATTCGAAGAATAAAACCGTCCAAGTGATGCTTGACCAGGGAGAGGTTGAGGATGTCAGATCAATCGATCCTTCGGAATATCAACCACCACTGACCAAAGAAGAAGTGAAAGAAGCGATCGATATTGCGCGCAGTTCGCTGATCCAACAAGGAAATAATCGCGTCAGCCAACTCAAGGGATATGGGATTCTGGCTTTTAAAACAGAATCCGAGCTTAGTGGAAGCCACGATAAGGGATTTTTCGAAAACCGTATCGCTTACGTTTCCTTTCATGAGGATATTGATGCCAGGCCGGAATTTGTGGCATGGGTTGATTTAACTCAACAAACTGTTGTCAATTCAAGGGAGGATCGACTATGAACGCTATGATACGCATTTTTGTTGGCGCCATATGTCTTGCCGCAGTTTTTATCAGCGGTAGTTTACATGCAGCAAGATTGGATGGCACGCGTCATCAGGAATGGCGAGGATGGAGTTTCGACTATCAGGTCAGCGGCGATTTCGATGGCGTGTCCCTGACCGATGTCAAATACCAGGGTGTGGCGATTCTCAACAAGGCCAGCTTGCCGGTAATGAGAGTATTTTACGATCGGGATGCCTGTGGTCCATACGCCGATCGTATGGGAGGCGATATCACGCCAATCAGTTGGGCCAACAACGATGCACTCGCCTTACGAGAGTTTACTCAGTCGGGACGCAACTGGCTGGAAATTGGTATCCAGGATACTATCGGCAATTATGTTATTTATCAAGCATGGTATCTGAGTGCGGATGGCATTATGGACGGGCATATTTTTAGTAAAGGATTGCAATGCAATATTGATCACGTCCACTATCCCTACTGGCGCATGGATTTCGACGTGGCAGGAGAGCAAAATGATCAGATTCGTAGATTCGCGAACGGAAACTGGCAAACTCTGTCTACCGAATTTGGTGACAATGTTACTTCGGCAGATAACCATCGTTGGCAAGTTATCGATACCGTCAGCGGTGATCGTGTCGATATTGAGTTTGGCGCTGCTGGATGGGATGATATCGGTGGTACTGTCGATCCGGTAAATACGTTCCAGAATAACAGGATCTTTGGTCGAAGTTTCAAAAGATCCGAGGATGAAGGTTGGAGATATGGGGCGCGTTCTGAGGTTCCCCATGATAACAATGAAGACATTGATGGAAGAGATATTCTTATCTGGTACAAAGGGGATTTGCCTCATTCTGCGGCTGAAGGCCCTGATTTATGGCATTCGACTGGTGTGAGATTTATTATCAATCTTGCCGGAACAAATCCTGACCCGAATAACAATGACCCCTCAATTCAATTTGTGGCAGATCAGACCGATCAGATTGATGACAACGTAAATCTGCAAATCGATGCACAAGACAGCGACGGAGATACCCTGTCGTACAGTGCGAACGGTTTACCCACTGGCTTGAGCATCGATTCCGAAGATGGCGTAATTTCTGGCACCCTAACAGAAGCCGATGTTACGACAACTCGAATTACGGTCAACGATGGTAACGGTGGAACGGCAGAGATTTCTTTTAACTGGACGGTCGTTGCTCCGGATACGAATCCAACCTCAGTGAATTTCAATTTTGAATCCGGTCAGCAAGGATGGAGAATAAACCCGGATGGCACAGATTCCGCGTCTACAGGAAGGTGGGAACGTACTGACCCTCAATCCTCCAATAGCAGAGGCCGCGAGATGCAACCTGATGACGCTGCAGAGGGCAATTTTGCCTTCATTACCGATGGCCGATCTGATGGATATGCCGGTCGGTATGATATTGACGGTGGAGACACTACGATTATTTCTCCTGAAATTGACTTATCTAACGCTTCACAAATCAATTTAAGTTTCAGCTACTTCTTTGCTCATTTAACAAATACTAACAATGATGATTACCTCCGCGTCACGGTCATTGGAGAAAATGAAACCATGGTCGCTTTCGAAAAACGTGGTAATAGCAGTGTTGTAGAGGTGGACTGGAAAACAAAAAATATCGATATCGGTCGGTTTACGGGACAGACGATTCAAATATTGGTGGAAGTTGCGGATAGTGGATCTCCCAGTTTAGTTGAAGCGGGTATCGATAATATTGTTGTTAATACACAATAGCTCAAAGAATATGGGGATCTGATTTTGAGATATATACCTTTCACGTTTGAGAATACGCCGTTTAGAGTGCGTCAGTTTTTGTGAAGGGTTAGACGCAAAGGCGCAGCAATAGCAGGCTCAGGCTACCTGATCTCATCACGGTGAATCAAAAGGTTATAGAAATTCATGGGATTTTGTTCTGAGCCTAAAATAACGACTTCTCTCCGTAGGAGGGGCTTTAGCCGCGATCTTGGCCGAGATCGC
>JAZGGE010000105.1:0-3621 GCA_036480195.1 Methylococcales bacterium | reverse complement strand
GCTTCGAAAAAATTGAAAGCATCCAGGGCCGATTAACCTCAAAAGTAACAACACTCGGTTATTGGGATCAAATAGTGGTATTCGTCAAGAATTTCGATGACTGGAGCAGAATCGGTGAAGGCCAGTTGCCCGATCAGGAATTTGCAGACATAGTCAGACAGGTGTCGGAACAATTGCAGAGTAAAGGCCGAGTGGAAATGAAGCTAGTCAATTTGCTGGAACTGGAAATAATCGTCACCGAAAATGGCCGCAGCAAGCGGGCAACCCACGCTGAGGAACTCCGTCAAATTTCCAGTCACGGTTTATCGTATCTGATTCTTTGTGTGTTTTTTATTGCGCTGGTGAACATGATTCGAAAAGACCAACCACTCAATATTATCTGGCCGATGGATGAATTGAAGGAATTACATCAAATGAATATTGAGTTATTGGTGGATATCTTGACCCAAAACCGAATTACTTTACTCTCGGCGTTTCCGGATCCCGATCCGGATGTGCTGCGCTTGTTCAAAAACTGCTACCAGGTCGTTGGAAACCGGGAACTATTGGAAATGGAAATCGATGAAGACTATTTGGAATCGCTAGAACCCTTAGAACAGGGAGGCGCACATGTTTGAGCCTTTAGTTAAGCGGTTACTACAAGGAGCGTTTATTTGTGAAATCAGCGATGAAGTCGGTTTTCGTTTTTTGCAGGAACCGGAAAATGCCCGACAGGTGGATGCGTTTTTAAACCGGTTGGAATTTGGTTTATCCAAAACCCAAAATGAACTGGCTTTCTACGCGTCTTACCAACAAATAGACAGTCAGGCGCGCAACGAAATTCGCAAAATATTTCAGCAATTTCGAGTCGAACTGCAACCGGTGGTCGAATGGTTGGATATGATGATGTCCTGTTTAAACCAAGATACCGCGTTGTCCCCTGGCGATACCCTCAGTTTTTCCGGTTTGTTGCAGGTCATCGAGCAAAATCAGGCATTGGCTGACAAACTACAGTCATTTGCCAAATTCAAGGACTTTACCGGCAGTGACGACTCGGTCAAATCACGTCTGGAAAAATTATTGGGAACACTGCATAAATGGGGTTACCTGACCTTGGCAAACCGGGACACACTGATTTATCAGGTCACCGGAAAATTGGATTATTTTTATCAAGCCTTGCAGTTTATCCAGGAACATGAACAAATCCCCATCGAGCAACCCGAAGACGAGGCCGTGCAGGAGAGCCTGTTTTGAGTCAGGTACAGCAAGGGCTAAATCGTTTATTCAAGGCGCTGGCCAACAATAGTGAACTGATCGCTCAGGCCTATTACAAGGGTGTAGTCTACAAAGACAGCCAGAACCAACGAGCCTTGAACCAACTGAAACAGCTTAAAGTCCTGGTGAATCATAGTGAGGACGGCTATCGGATTTCCGGGCGTTTGAGTCAATTCATCGATAGCGCACTAAGCAGTGATCGGGTACGCCGTTTGGATACCGATCTGGCCAGCTGGATTGAAACACTGGAGCAGCAAATCGGGTTGTATCAGGATGCCTGGACTGAAAACCGGACTGAAGATTGCGACACCTATTTTGCCGAAGTTGAACGATTGGTATTCGATTTGTCCGATACCCTTGAGGAAAATACCCACTATCTGTTGATGCTGGTGAACAGTCGTTTCGCCAATGTTCGTACCCTGGCAGAAAAACAAAAACAGAACACCTTTTACATTTCCCGATTGGAAAAACTGGTCAACGCGATTAGCTCGCTGCAACCGGAGTTTCTCCTGGAAATTGTCGAAGATCAACCGATTATCTATGAATTATTGGAGTACCAATTGATTCGGTTGCTGCCTTTACATCAGCAACGCTTGCAGGACATCCTCGACAAGCTGAAGGTATTCTTGTTTGAACTTCGACAGATTGAAGTAAAGGCGCAATTGGTACAAGGTTTCGCGTTTTTCTTGCGTCAAAACCCAGGTTATCAACCGCAAGATTGGATTGAACGTGATACCGTTCCCGGACTTTGGAATCAAATTACCCCGTTAGCAATAACCGCATATGCCGACCCGATGGATCATGCGCTGGAAGACGAACTCATCACCATCACTCAAAAAATCCGAACCGATGCAGAATCGTTATTGGCTAAACAGAAAAAACGAACCTTAAACGCGGTTTCTCTTGCTCGTCAAGATAAGCAGAAACTGGAAATGCCTTTACATCGAAAACAATTGAAAGCTTATTTTAACAGGGCCAGGCAAAAACCGGGACAAACGGTTTCTGCGCTGGCTTTTCAGCAAGCCTTTATCGCAGACCTGGAGCCGACAATCTGGTTGGCCTGTGTTATGAACGAGTGCTTGCGGCAGCACAATAAGTCATTTCGGATGGAGATGCTGAGGATCAACAACCCACGGCCATTCTCCGGCAACATTAAAGTGAAGGATATCATCCTCAGCTTTCCTGAAAAACAAGCGTGAACAAGCAACAACTGAGGGTTATCGAACGCGCCGTTAACTCTACCGATGAGCTGTTTCCACTCAACCAAACGTGGGCGCGTTTATATAACGAATACAATATCGGTCGCCCCCAGGGTAAAAAACTGAAACTCTCTCGATCCGACAAAAAGGAACTGGTCACTTTGGTTAAACTAAAAACCGGCTTTGATCTGGATCAACTCACTGTAAAGGATGCTAGCGATTTTCATCGGGAAGACGTTCTGTCGATAGCCATTGACGAAAAGTTACTCGGACAGTCAGTCAAAAAAAACCGGTTAGCAATTAAACCGTTACCGGGTGGCAGATTGAAAATCAACCATCAGGAATATCAACTACCACCACAGGGTTATCTGGACATAGCCTCGGAAAACCTTTCTGATTCAGCGCATACCTGCGTTTTGGTTATTGAAAACTTTCGCTGTTTCGATGCCCTGGATAAGATGAAATTGAATTTAGGCGCTCAGTATCATGACCCACTAGTATTCTACCGGGGAGATAACATATACAGTGAAAAGACGGTAAGATTATTAATAGCGCAATTGGAACTTCCAGTACTGGTGATGTCTGATATTGATCCTAGAGGATTGGTGATAGCCCAATCGTTTCCGCGAGCCGAAGGTTTAATCGCTCCCAGGCTATCTGAACTAGAGCATTTCCTGGAAGACCCTGGCAAAGCGAATCCGCAGCTCTATGCAAAACAGTTAGCTGGATGTCAACATGCGCTTTCAACAAGTCCCCACCCTATAATTCTAAACCTCTGGCAAAAAATGAAACAGTATCAATCGGGAATAGTTCAGGAACATTGGATAAATGAGGAAACTGAACTATGGGTTCATCCATTTGGATTCGTGAATTCTGCATAATATGTAATTCCCTACTATCCCTGAAACCGCTATCCTACAAGAAATTCCAATGAGCTTACAGTTTCGGGTGCTATTAAAAGTGATGCAAGTTATAAATAAAAGATAGTTTCATTAGCCGCTGAGATGCCATTAATAACATATTTTTATAACCATGAAGAGCATCAGGCTACCTGATCTCATCACGGTGAATCAAAAGGTTATAGAAATTCATGGGATTTTGTTCTGAGCCTAAAATAACGACTTCTCTCCGTAGGAGGGGCTTTAGCCGCGATCTTGGCCGAGATCGC
>JAZGGE010000104.1:0-15494 GCA_036480195.1 Methylococcales bacterium | reverse complement strand
CTTGGCCATCTGGTGGAGTATATCCAGACCGATATCTGGGCACGCTTCCAAAAGCAACGCGGCCATACCTGTTATTTTGTTTGTGCTGACGATACTCACGGGACTCCCATCATGCTAAAGGCACAGCAGGAAGGTATCACTCCGGAGGAACTGATCAAAGCAGTTGGGGAGGAACACCAGGCCGACTTCGCTGCGTTCAATGTGGCATTTGATAATTACCACTCAACACATTCTGACGAAAACCGATATTTTTCTTCATTATTTTATGAAAAAAATCGGGATGCAGGCCACATTGAATCCAGAACGATCACCCAGCTGTATGACCCGGCAAAAGAAATGTTCCTGCCGGATCGATTTGTTACCGGTGACTGCCCACGTTGCAGCGCATCTGGACAACATGGTGACAACTGCGAAGCCTGTGGTGCAACCTATGCCGCAACCGAGTTGAAAAACCCGATCTCTGCAGTATCTAATGAAAAACCGGTTGCACGCGACTCATTACACTACTTTTTCAAACTGGACGATTTTTCAGAAATGTTGAAGCAATGGATTCATGCTGACCATTTGCAACCTGAAGTCGCCAATAAAATGGATGAATGGCTCAATGAAGGATTGAAAGGATGGGATATCTCTCGTGATTCACCCTACTTTGGTTTTGAGATCCCCGATGCTCCTGGAAAGTATTTCTATGTTTGGCTCGATGCCCCCATCGGCTACATTGCCAGCTTCAAAAATCTTTGCGATCGGGTTGGGATAAGTTTTGACGAATATTGGGGCAAAAAAAGCTCAGCAGAAATTTACCATTTTATTGGTAAAGATATCATCAACTTTCACGCCCTGTTTTGGCCTGCCCTGCTCACCGGTGCGGGTTTCAGAACACCTAATGCGGTTTTTGCCCATGGCTTCCTCACGGTAAATGGCGAAAAAATGTCTAAGTCGCGAGGTACGTTTATTAAAGCGCGTACCTATCTCGATCACTTGAACCCAGAGTATCTGCGCTATTATTATGCCGCCAAACTAAGCAACGGGATTGAAGATATTGACCTGAATCTCGAGGATTTCATCCAACGGGTAAATTCAGATCTGGTCGGTAAAGTAGTCAATATTGCCAGCCGATGTAGCGGCTTTATTAAAAAACGATTTGATAACACCCTGGCTGACCACTGCGCTGAACCGGAGTTATTTCAAAACTTTGTTGCCGCTAACGAGACAATTGCCGAGCATTATGAGAAAAGGGAATATAGCAAAGCGATGCGGGAGATCATGGCGCTAGCAGACCAGGCAAACCAATATATTGATGAGAAAAAGCCCTGGGTCATCGCCAAACAGGAAGACTCCGACCCGGAGTTACAGCAGATTTGCAGCATGGGACTTAACTTGTTTCGCCTGCTTGTCGCCTACTTAAAGCCTGTACTTCCGGTACTCGCTGAACAGTCCGAGCAGTTCCTGAACATAACACCCCAACCCTGGCCAACCAACACGGAACCCTTGCTAAGCCATAAGATCGAAAAATTC
Organism: Methylococcales bacterium; assembly: GCA_036480195.1. Classification (GTDB taxonomy): domain Bacteria; phylum Pseudomonadota; class Gammaproteobacteria; order Methylococcales; family JAZGGE01; genus JAZGGE01. The sequence goes on along the minus strand of JAZGGE010000104.1, from coordinate 13,979 downwards.
AAACCCCTATTAATCCGAGTAGACCCAGGAAAAGTCAATGCTATGACCGAAGAATCAACAGAAAATCTGGAGCAACCTGTTACTGGGCCGCTAAAAGACGACCCCATTGCCAGCACCATTGAATTCGGGGATTTCGCCAAAATAGATTTGCGGGTCGCTAAAATCATTAAAGCTCAACATGTAGAAGGTGCAGATAAACTCTTGCAGTTGACTGTCGATTTGGGTGGAGAAACCCGAAATATTTTTGCAGGCATAAAATCCGCTTACGAACCCGAATCACTGGAAGGCAAACTCACCGTTGTCGTCGCCAATCTAGCACCCCGAAAAATGCGCTTCGGCCTTTCCGAAGGCATGGTCTTAGTGGCTGGCTCCGGCGAGAAAGACCTGTGGATACTACAACCTGATAATGACACTCAACCAGGCATGCGAATCAAATAACGTATCAAACTTCCTGTTTCTATGAATAAACAAGTAAATACTAATAACACCTTAACCTTGGGCATTCCCAACTTTTCGTATGCCGACCTTTACGACCCGATAAAGCTAAAAGAACTACTCACCATTTTCGACGATTCGGTGAAGCAGGATGATGCCGCACTTTTTTCACGGTATCTTGATTATCGCAACACTCAGGGTAGCAATATTAGCCCTGAAGAAATTTCCCAAATTCTTGTCGATATGGGGCCTTATTTAGGCCGTTTCGTCGCCAAACTGTTCGGAATTGAGCAAGACCGGAACGCACAAGCGGAATCGATTCAGAATGAATTCAATGCAGTCTTTACGTTTCGAAGCGAAATTGTTGGAAAAGCGACTAAAAAATTTAAAAAGGAGACGATTAGCAGCGAAGATGCCGCAAAACTGCAAGAGGGTATCGATCTCCTGGTAGCTGCCACGTCTCCAGCCACAGTAACCGACAAAGAGTATGTCATCAGTAAGGTGGGCGCCGATATCGCCCGACTCGCTCTCCACTATACCGCCATCAAAAAAGAAAAACCTTCGGACTATCCCGCCGATACCAAGATAGCGGAACTACGCCAGGCACTGACTTCACATACCGATGCAACTCAATTCTTTTCTGAAATCATAGCGCTAACTGACTCCAGTGAGTTTGTCGACGGCCTATACGACTGGATGGGCCGCTGGGCTCATGCTGCTCAGCAAGACCCCGCATTGAAGACGACCTACAAGGGCTGGATGATCTTCAAAACTCCCGAACGAACCGACTTCAATAATCTTGTTTCAGTTGAAACAAAGCAATGCAACAACTACTCGTCTTTAGTCGGCCCCAAAGATACCCGCCGTCGTCGCGACGGTTTCGCCTTAACCGATCCTCGCTTTAATGAACGCGAATCTCTCTATGAAGTTGACCACTGTATTTACTGTCATGAACGGGATACCGATTCCTGTTCCAAAGGCATCCGCAACAAAAAAGATAATAGCTTTAAAACAAATCCTCTAAACGTAACCCTCACAGGCTGCCCTCTGGAAGAAAAAATTTCGGAAATGCATCTGGTTAAGCGACAGGGAGACAACATCGGTGCGTTGGCGTTGATTATGATCGATAATCCGATGTGCCCTGGTACTGGGCACCGGATCTGTAACGATTGTATGAAGGGCTGTATTTACCAAAAGACCGAACCCGTCAACATCCCACAGATCGAGACCAATGTTGTAACTGATGTTCTATTCATGCCTTACGGATTTGAAATATATAGCTTTTTAGCTCGATGGAATCCGCTTAACGTCAAACGTCCATATGCTTTACCTTACAATGGCAAAAACGTGTTGGTCGCTGGTCTTGGTCCTGCTGGCTATACCCTGGCTCATTATCTTATAAATGAAGGTTTCGGTGTCGTCGGTATCGACGGACTTAAAATCGAACCCTTGCCTGAAGAATTAACCGGTAGCGATTCCCTTCCACCCTCCCCCATTCGGGATTTCAACACTCTGTACGAAGATCTCGACAAACGTATCCTGGCCGGGTTCGGTGGCGTTGCCGAATACGGAATCACCGTACGTTGGGATAAAAACTTCCTTAAAGTCATCTATTTAACCCTGGCTCGCCGCCAAACATTCCGAAGCTATGGCGGGATCCGATATGGCGGCACCCTGACCATTGATGACATCTGGACACTGGGATTCGACCACCTCGCCATCGCTGTTGGCGCAGGAAAACCTACCATCATCGGGCTCAAAAACAATCTGGTTCGTGGTATCCGCAAAGCGTCTGATTTTCTCATGGCACTACAGTTAACGGGTGCTGCCAACGCATCATCTCTCGCCAATCTGCAAGTTCGCCTTCCCGCTGGCGTTATCGGTGGCGGTCTCACCGCAACGGATACTGCAACAGAACTTATCGCTTATTATCCGGTACAAGTAGAAAAAACTCTACTTCGCTATGAAACGCTTGTTGCCCAATATGGTGAAGAATCAGTTCTTGCCCGCTACGATGATGAAGAACGTGAGATTCTTGAAGAATTTCTCACTCATGGCAAAGCTATTCGCGCAGAACGGGAACGGGCTGCGTCGGCGGATGAAGCGCCTGATTTTCAACCCTTGATTGATCAATGGGGTGGTGTCACGCTGTTCTATCGCAAAGGAATGAGAAACGCACCCGCCTATGTACAAAATCATGAGGAAATCGTAAAGGCTCTGGAAGAGGGTATTGCCTGGGCGGAAGGTATGAATCCCAAAGAAGCAATCACTGACCATAACCAACACTTAAGCGCTGTTCGGTTTGAGAAAATGGTTGAACAAGAAGGTGGATGGGTGAGCAGCGAAGAAGAAGTCGAAGTTCCACTAAGAAATCTATACGTCGCAGCAGGTACATCGCCCAATATCATTTACCAAAACGAACACCCCGGCACCTTCGAGATGGACAATAAATTCTTCCAGCGCCATGAACCGGAGTGGAATGCTGGCATTCCGAAACTGGTAACCAGTGATGACACTGAAGCCCCTAAACTGGGCCGACCAGCACCATTTACGTCCTATGAAAAAGATGGACGGTACATCACATTTTATGGTGACAATCATCCAGTCTACGCTGGAAATGTGGTCAAGGCGATGGCAAGCGCCAAAGATGGTTATCCCTATGTCGTCAAACTGTTTGAAAAAGAAATAAATCAACTCAATCCCGCCGACCAGGAAGATCGTAATCGCACACTGAAAAAGCTGTTTCAAAATTTGGACGCTGAGTTACTGGCAACCGTACAGGAAATCAAAAGGCTTACCCCTACCATCGTAGAAGTCATCGTCAAAGCGCCCATGCAAGCTCGTCATTTCAAACCTGGCCAATTTTACCGCTTACAAAACTATGAATCCCATGCCCCGGTAATTAAAAGCACTGCTCTGGCCGCTGAAGGACTCGCCTTGACTGGCGCCTGGGTCGACAAGGAAAAAGGTTTGATCTCGCTAATCACTCTGGAAATGGGAAGCTCATCAAAACTCTGTGTGCAGTGGAAATCCGGAGATCCAGTCGTGGTTATGGGTGTCACCGGCGCACCCACTGAAATTCCACAAGACAAAACCGTCTTGCTTGCTGGAGGCGGTCTCGGTAACGCAGTCTTATTTTCCATTGGAAAAGCCATGCGTGCTGCCGGCAACCGGGTCATCTACTTTGCCGGTTACAAATCCAATCAGGATATTTTCAAGGTTGAAGAAATCGAAGCAGCCTCCGACCTGATAGTTTGGTCTGTCGATCCCTCCTCCAATGCGACACCCATCCCCACAACCAGACCACAGGACAAAACCTTTGTTGGAAACATCCTTGAGGCCATGGAAAGTTATGCAAAAGGTGAGTTGGGAGAAACACCCATCCGACTTAATGAAGTTGACCATTTAGTAGTAATAGGCTCCGATCGCATGATGGCTGCGGTAAAAGAAGCCCGCCATAATCAACTAAAACCCTATTTGAAACAACATGAAGCGGTAGGTTCCATCAACTCCCCGATGCAATGCATGATGAAAGGGATTTGTGCCCAATGCATGTGCAAACACGTTGATCCTGAAACTGGTGCAGAGTTTTTTGTTTACTCCTGCTTCAATCAGGATCAGAATTTGGAAAGAGTTGATTTTCCACACCTAAATGCGAGATTACGGCAAAATACCGTGCAGGAGAAGCTTTCGAGTCTGTGGTTAGATTATTTGCTGGAATCGGACAATAATATAACCAACTAACAACCACCCCCTGTCAGACAAGTACTCTGTTCGGCCTCAAACGCGGAAGAGATATATAAACCTTTTATCAATCCACTCTTTTAAGGGGGTGGATTAGTCTGACGTATTTTCGTCGTATCCCGTCAATGGACAGGCGGTTCCAATGCGCTAGAATTTATAACACACATTTCACCGTTGCTTAATAACGACACCTATCATTATCATCATAACTTACTATTAATAATAGTTAATATTATCTAGTAGTCAGCCTCGTCGAACTAAATCAGGGTGACGTTCCGGCAATTCCAAAAATAATACGCTGCTTGTCGTTAATACACGACGATTATTTCCAGATATTTCAGATACGTCCCACCTTCCTCTAACCATATGTAAATATGTCAAATATACAGTATGGCACCATCAATGCACTAATTTCTTTGTGACTGGCTTTACATTTCCGAAATTCTTTTATACCTTTCGCGCTCAAAAACACCCGTTTTAAGTGGGTATATTTTTGTGACGAGCTAGGAGGTTGTCCGAGAATAGAAACCGTAGCGAGGGAAACCCATTTTGAGTCAGATTTTTCGATCATTTGAGGCGAATAGTGGGCCTATTTAACGAAAATGATCGGAAAATCTGGCCAAAATGGGCTTTCCCGCAGTAGGTTCTCTATTCTCGGACAGCTTCCTAGGCGTAGAACCGCAGGAAGAATCATCTCTTTCAAGGGTCTACAACGACGACGCTCTTCGCGAAAAGATGTGCGCTGAAAATGGATATTCTTGGGCGTGAGAGGTATATGTTAGGCCAAACAATAATTATGTATTTCTACACTTTCCAGGAGGGGACAGCATGTTTGACAATAAATATCGAGCGATACTTGCAGATACAGAGGAGAGTAGAGACATTCACTATAGTTTGAGATATCAAGTGTATTGTCTTGAAAAAGGTTTTGAGCCAGCACACAATTTTAAGGATGAACTGGAAAAAGATAAATATGACGATAATTCCGTACATTTTCTAATCCAAGAAAAAAGCAACGGCAACTGGGTAGGAACCGTGCGATTGGTAATAGTGGAACCACAGAATCTTCCGATACTCGAATATACAGAAATTGAAGAAGAAAAACTAGATTCTAAGAATAGAAAAGTAGCAGAGCTTTCCAGACTATCTATCTTAAGGGACTATCGGCGAACAGGGGATAAAGTCGGTAAGAGTGGGCTGGGAAACGAGCCCGAAATTCTCTTGGGCCTGATTCGAGCTACAAATGCATATTGTAAAGAAGCAGGTATTTCTAACTGGGTCTTCTTATGCCGTCGTGCGATTCGACGAATCGTTTCGAAAGTGGGAATCAGGATAGATATAATCGGTCCGCCGTGTGAACATAGAGGAACCCGCTATCCTTTTTTAGGTAGGCTTAATTCCGGATTCGTAGGAATATCTGAAGTCTCTCCCGAAACCCAGGAAATGATGAGCCAAAAAAGTGCTTACTCTAGGTATTCAGATTTATACGGATACGACTATGAGCAAGCAGCAGCCTAACGAATAAAGCCAGTACTCCGTCAAATTGTATTAGGCCATCTGCATTGTTGCACTCGCTTGAATTAGCTCTGCTAGTCCTGCGCTCGCGCGCCTTGCAGCGAACTACTTCTCGACTTACTCTATCCGCCAACATAACCTGGTCGAAGTACTAGATTGTGAGAGCGCAGCGAACCACATTCTGAACCGTTTGTAGGACAAGCCCAATGGTTATGCGGTTACGCGCTCTGAAAATGGGTATTTCTGCAGTTCTATGCATAAACCCTACAAGAGAATCTACCCACTCAAGAATACCCATTTTCAGAGCGCATCTTTTCGCGAAGAGCGTCGTAGTAGAACTTTGAAAGAGATAAATGTTAGTAATAACCGGTTTGGATTTCCCGCAGCATCCCGGATTCTTCCAGGAAAAAAACCAACCCAAAAAGACAAAGAGCACCCAGCACGACTGTTAATCCAATTTTCCAGTAACTATAAGGGCGTTCTCCCTGAATTTGTCCGGTACGACCATTGATAACAAATCGGTAAGATTTTCCTCGATAGCGAAAGGCCGCAGACCAGATAGGTAGAAGACAGTGTTTATAGGTCGTATCACTGTGATCAGTTCGCCGATGATGAATCCGTTGTCGATCCCCACCAATATCAAAGATAATATCCTGATTGATAACACTATCCATGACCTGCTTGGCTCGATCAAATCCTTCATCAACTTCTATTTGATAATATTCGCTATGAAAGCCGCTTAGATATTTCTCATTATAAGGCACCAGATTTTCGAGATCCCAGGGTTGCAATCGGTCAAGGATTTGTCGCGGCAGAGAACGACTCGCTCCGATCAAAACGTCATCAAAAAAGCGACCAACCCGGCCACGTACCGGGAGCCATCGGATTTTCGATACGCGTCTGACTTCGGACATCAGTCTGCCTTTGTGGCGAAATCTTACCCGCTGATTTTCATAGTAAATATTTCCACGATCACCAGTGTAAGTCGTTTCGGTGTAGCTGTCATAGGTCCAGTAGGGCAGATAAACGCCAGCCAGTTTGGTTTCATCCCTGGCGTATTTTTTGACTTTGTTTGGAGCAAACCACAGACCTTTGAGCCAGCTCCTAAACTGTTGTTTTGCTTCGTCTTCCTCGATTTCGAAGGGTAGCAGCGATTTAGGCTTGATGAGTTGGCTTTGTGTAGTTCCGATAACAATCGCTGTCCCGCAAAAAGGACATTCACCGGCATGGATGTTTTCTTCAAATTTAAAATGTGCACCGCAGGCTTCGCACTGGGTTTGGCGGCTGGCGGACATTGGCTGAGCCTGGGAAAGTTCCAGTAAAGCTTGATGAAGACTGTATTCGTCGATCTCTTCAATACGCTCTTCAATGTGATTTTCGTAGTGACAATAATCACAAATCTGGTGCTGAGTACCCGGAGCATATTTGAGTATGGCCCCGCATTTTGTGCAAGGAAAGTGATTGGCGTTGTTATTTTCTTTACGAGCGCGCACAGTTACCCTTTTTTGCGAGTTTTACGAGAGTGAAGCTTATGGCTTGGGAATAGCCGGGGGCTTTAGCGTCAGAGCATCTGAAAGTTCCGCTACATTTTCTGCCGCGGTCCATTCAACTAAAGCCTGATTCCAGACTAAGGTTGAGTGTTTGACTTCACCAGACGATACTTTTTTCCGTACCGTGTCTATATCAAAGGGACCCGTCTGACTTCCTTCAATAGCGATATAGTATGAAGCATGATCAGGGAGAGGTGGAGGTTGGTTAGGCTTGGATTGGTCAGGCGAAAGAGATTCGCCCATTTTCTGCGCGACCGCGAAGCCCATCCCCATCCCAATACCTTCTGATGCACCACCTGCTGGATTTTCGGCGGCGGCAACCATGGCTTCAGCGGCCTGAAAACTGGTGTAATCACGAAGGTTTCCCAAAATCCCCATACTCGTCCGCTTATCCAGAGCTTTTTCCACTTCCTCCGGTAGTGAAATATTCTCAACCAGCAATTTTGTCAATTCGATGCCGTAGGCTAAAAATTCCGGTTTGATTTTAGCGGTGATATAGTCGCTAAGATCGCTGTAATTAGCAGCCAAATCCAATACTGGAATGTCAGCTTCACCAAGGATGGATGCATAGCGGGATAAAATCAGATTACGCAGTTGGTCAGTAATTTCTTCGGTTTGGAAATGGCCGTCCGTGCCGACGATTTCTCTCAAAAAAGTAAGGGGCTCTTTAATTTTTACAGTATATGTCCCGAATGCTCTCAGTCGAACCGGGCCAAATTCTTTATCACGCAAAGTGACCGCATTCTTAGTACCCCACTTAAGGTCGGTAAAACGCCGCATGTTGAAAAAATAGACTTCAGCTTTAAACGGGCTGTTAAATCCCTGCGCCCAGTTTTCCAAAGTGGTCATGATCGGCATGTTGTTAGTTTCAAGTTTGTACAAGCCAGGTTCAAAAAGATCCGCAACGCGACCTTCATTGACCAGTATCGCGACTTGCGACTCTCGCACCGTTAACATTGCTCCGTACTTAATCTCGTTTCCATAACGTTCGAAACGATAGACCATTGTGTCTTTGGAATCATCAAGCCATTCGATGACATCAACAAATTCCCCAAATAACTTATCCCACAATCCCATGGTGAACTCCTCTGGTTAACATTATAAGTACCTCCGCATAATTAATTTAACATTTTACTTGTTTTTTTTTCCATCTTCCGCGTTGCAGAAACAGTTACATAGCTCACTATGCGCCTGTTTCTGCGCCTTGAAGATGAAAAATAATCCTGCGCAAAACTGTCAAATTAATTATGCTCTGGCACTTAATGAAGCGTTTTCAGCCGTAGCGCTGGCAGTGGAGAGGGATTTACGCAGTTCCAATTCGCATTGCTCTAATTCGACAAGTGCCGTAGCCCGCATTTTCTTGCCTTCATCAGCTATTTGCAGGCTTTCTTCTATCGTTGCGATGAGGGATTGATTGGCTTTTTTAACTGATTCAATATCAAAAACACCCCGTTCGATCTGTTTCCGGGTCTCTGCATTCGCTTGCTTTAGGTTCTCTGCATTTGCTTCCAATAACTCGTTGGTTAAATCGGTGGCTGATTTTACCGTTTCCGCAGCTTCTGCGGAACGGAATATAGTGACTGCTGTAGCTAATTGTTGACGCCAAAGTGGAATGGTATTGGCAATTGTTGAATTGATTTTGTTAACAAGACCCTTGTCATTTTCCTGGACCAAACGGATACTGGGCAAACTTTGCATGGCGACTTGACGAGTCAAGCGTAGATCATGAATCCGCCGCTCCAAATCATCTCGAGCGGTACGTAAGTCTCGTAATTCCTGTGCGTCAATCACTTCTTCCTTGGACTCGGCTGCTTTTTCCTGGGCAGGAATAACCTCTTTATCCAGCACATCTAATTTTTTTTCACCTGCGGTAATGTAATATTCCAGATTGTGGAAATAATCCAGATTCGCGGTATAAAGCTTGTCGAGCGAGGTAATATCAGTTAGCAAGGTTGTTTTATGGCGTTCCAGTTTATTGGTTATATTATCAATTTGCTTGCGGACTTCTTCATATTGCTGCAGAAACTTGACTAGCGGTTTCGCTTTACCAAAAAGTTTTGCAAAAAAGCCCACCTTTTTATTGGGATCCAGTTCATCAACATCAAATCCGCGCAGCGTCGCCACCATCTCATTGAGATCATTTCCTGCGCCACCAATATCTTTATTTTTAACGCCTTCCAGCATACGATCAGAAACCATACTGAGCTGTTCCTGGGCTTTGCTGCCGAAGAAAATAATAGATTTTGAATCAGCCATATCAATTTCGGAAACTAACTGACCGATTATTTCTTTCTCTTCGCTATTGGCGTCAGCGTAGGACATCAAATCTTTCTTTACACCGGGAACAATTTCCAGGAAGACTTCGCTGCCAGGAATTTCCTTGGGCATCGTGTCAGTGGTGGGGGGAGTGTTTTCAGTCATTTCGTTGCTCCGAATTAAATTAAATTTAAAGAATGCCTTCTTTTTTGAGTTGTGTTGCTAGCACCTCCATTTGAACATCCAAATCAAATGCGTCATTGGCTAACAAATTCTCTTTTTGTTCGCTAAATACTGTTTCAATCGTTTCCAATACCGTTTGGAAATTCTGCTCCAATTTTTGCGAAGGCTGCTGTTGGTGGGTTTTAACGTAACCTTCCGTCACTTTTTGTGCGCCATCCAGATAAATGTTGAGAAATTTCCTGGCTCGCCGGATATCTCCAGGATCTTCTTCGATCATGGTCAATATCTCGCGGGCAATTTCACAAATATTTTTGATTCTTTTGTTAAACTCTAAGTTTTTGATCTCTCTGGCGGATTGTTCAATGGATGAAATCGATACCTCTGCTTCGTCAAGCGTCTGTCTGACTTCTTCCGTTGTGTAGCCATGATTACCGGCTACCATTTTATCTTTATTGGGATCAAAGCCATAGGTTAAATACATGCCAAGAAAAGCACCTGATCCGAAAGCTATTGCCAGAAAGAAAGAATGTCCAGCACCGAACCAGGAAACTAACCCCGTGGCCAGGGCTATCAGAACCGCTGCCAGAAATTTTAATGGTGTTGGTTTTCGAGTTACTTTTTCTTGATGGTACTTTGCTTCTGCTACCAAACCCTGGCGTAGAAGCCACGCTCCCAACAAAAATAGCCCATACCCCCCCGCATTGACAATAATTCCCCATAAATTACCGTGGCTAAATGCCTTAACTGTCGCGGGTACGACGGCTAAAGGCAGGAAAAATAGCAGAATCCCTTTGATTGGAAACGGTGTTGTTTTCTTTTTGACAAAACGTTTCGGTTTTTGTTGTAACAGCGGTTTGTTCATTTAACATCCCATGGCATTTAATAACAAAAAGAATTCAACGAGACCGAAGGCTTTTAACATCATCCATCTGTTCCGCTCTTACCATTGATTGACAGGTGGCGAGTCCTATTGTTGTAATCAGCAAAGTTAAGCCGATAATTTTTCGGAGTAGTTTAGGCATAGGGTTGTATAGAAAATTTGTGTATGACTATACCTGATGCGGGGATAGTAGGTGAGCTTTATCAAGCATTCTACGGATTTTTTTATATAGTCCGTTCCTGAAACATAGAAAACCCCGTGCTCAACTGATTATTTGGTGTTCAATTCGGGAAATACCATCAGGAAGTTGATCAAAGACTGGATTTTTGGGGATTCCAAAGCATTCTGGATAGAAAATTGACCCTAAATACAAGCCATAGGGAGGTGCCGTGACTCCTGCATCTTTTCGATTTCGCATGGCAAGGATCTCGGCCACCCATTCAGGCTCGTTTTTACCATTTCCTACATCGATTAATACACCAGCAATATTGCGAACCATGTGGTGAAGAAAAGCATTGGCAGAAACGACAATATTAATAGTGTCGCCTTTCCGTTGAACATTAATAAAATACATCGTTCGAAACGGACTCCGAGATTGGCATGCCTGGGCACGAAACGAGCTAAAATCGTGACTACCAATGAGAAAATTTGCCGCTTCCTGCATTTTATGGACATCAAGCGGACGAGGATGCCACGTTACTTGTTTCTTTAGCAACGCTGAGGCAACGGATCGATTTAGGATAGTATAACGATAGAATCTTGCGATAGCGCTGGTTCGGGCGTGAAAATCAGCATTCAGTTTTTTCGCCCAGATTATTCTGATGTCCTCCGGCAAATATGCGTTGGTACCCATAAGCCAGGCTTGAGTGTCCCGCTTGGCTTCGCTGTCAAAATGGGCGACTTGCTCCGATGCGTGAACGCCACTATCGGTTCGCCCTGCACAAACAATAGAAACAAGTTCGTTAGCGACTTGAGAAACCGCTTTTTCAACGACAGATTGAATCGATTGATGATCTTTTTGTCGTTGCCACCCATGATAGTTGCTACCGTCATATTCAATGCCAATTGCAATGCGCATAATATATCTTTCGCGTTCAAGAATACTTGTTGTCGCTGAATAAGGACAATAAATGCCTATATATTTTAATGTGATGCGAGTATTTATTGAGTTTATGTATCTATCGAACGACACTTTTCAGGCTCATGTCTTAACAATGGTGGCTTATATTGAGGATAAAAACACATAAAATACATAATATTTTGATTTTGATGGTTAATATAAATTAGGCACGAAGCTTGTATGGTACTAGAGCAGATGGTTGGCCAGCGCGGATTATAGCGTGTTTAACCGGAACGATTCTGACAACAGCAGATTCATTGCTTCGCCAGATTGTACCGTTGGCAAACCATCGATTAGGAGCCTTGAAGACCCTCCTTTTCCGAGCTTACGACCTCTCCTGGAAAAATCCTAGACCGAATGCCGCCAGGAGGGGTCGCTTTTCTTTTACTCTTATTCAAGAGTCTATCCCTCTTATTCACATTTTTGTTTTTTGCCGTCCGCGAGTCACTACTGTACTATACCGATCACAAAGAGGATAGTTCAACTGTTTCGTGTGCCTGGCTTGTTTTTGTGACTGTGTAGAGCTTTTCTGTATTGTTTTAATATACCTTTCGCGTGCAAGAATGCCCGTATTGAGTGGGTGTATTTTCGTGAAGGGTTAGGCGTAGAACTGCAGGAAGAGTCATCTCTTTCAAGGTTCTACAACGACGTACTTCGCGAAAAGATGCGCACTGAAAATGGGTATTCTTGGGCGCTAGAGGTATATCTACAGGGTGCTGGCAACCGCAATGTCCATCCTCGATGGGTATGGGCTCAAAAAAGTAGTTGATTCACTGTTTATCTGCGCCCATGCGCTTTTTACAGGACGGTTGTAATTCCATAACCATAATAATATCAGATGAATACGCAATCAGATAAGACACGTTTTTCAAGCATGTCTTTTTTCCGCAATATGCTCCGTAGGACATTTCCTAATGCCCAAGCGGTCTCTCTTGGCTTGATTCTAGTGGTGGGATTTGTTCTGGTAATTTTCCTATCAGACCTTCTACTACCGGTTTTCGGAGCAGGCATTATCGCTTACTTGCTTGAGGGAATTGTTGCCATTGGGGTACGTGAAAAACTGCCCAGGATCGTTTCCGTGCTTATTGTCTATCTGCTGTTCCTGGCATTTGTTACCTTTGTATTACTGGCTTTGATGCCACTGCTTTATCAACAAACCGCCCAATTGGTTCACCAACTACCTTATATGATAAACCGCGCGCAAATGGAAGTGATGCGATTACCTGAATTGTATCCTGATTTTATTTCCGAGATTCAGGTAAAGGAGATTATTGCAGTGGTCAGACAGGAAGCAATTAACTACGGACAGGCTCTTTTAACGCTTTCTGCTTCGTCTTTGGTAGGGCTTATAACCGTGATCGTGTATCTGGTTCTGGTCCCCCTGTTGGTTTTTTTCTTTCTAAAAGATAAAGATGAAATTATTGGATGGTTTTCTCAATTCCTGCCGCGGGAACGTTATCTTTCCGCGAAAGTTTGGTTAGAGGTCGATGAGCAGATCGGGAACTACATCCGTGGAAAGTTTCTGGAAGTGCTGATCCTCGGTGTCGTAAGCTATGTGACCTTTTATATCATGGAGCTCAACTATGCGCTTTTACTCGGAGTCGTCGTTGGACTCTCAGTTATTATTCCGTATGTGGGGGCAACCTTGGTCACATTTCCAGTCGTATTAGTCGCATTTTTTCAATGGGGTTTCGGGGATAGTTTTGTCTATATCGTTATTGCCTACAGCATAATTCAGACTCTGGACGGTGCAGTATTGGTTCCTGTGTTATTTTCTGAAGCAGTTAATCTTCATCCCGTCGCTATAATCGTCGCTATTCTCTTTTTTGGAGGATTCTGGGGTTTCTGGGGCGTATTTTTTGCGATTCCACTAGCGACACTGGTTAAAGCGGTGCTGGATGCCTGGCCACGCCTCGGCCATTTACCCCATGAGGTGAGTGATTCGCCTTCAGAATTGAGGCAAATGTAAGTACCTATCCTGAAAAATATTACTTAGGTAAGCGCGGCTTTAGCCACGATTTCGTGGCTCTTACGAAAGAACTTAAACTTATTGCACCACTTTTACGAGCCATTTCCAGAAGTAGAACATTACACCACTGTTTTTGGCAATGCTTTATAATTCGTAAATGGTAAACTTGACGAAGCAAATTCTCGTATATTCAGATTCTCTTACTTGGGGAATTATCCCGAATACAAGAAAACGATTATCTTTTGAAAAAAGGTGGACTGGAGTTTTTGAAAACTCCCTAAATACAAAAGGCAATAATGTTCGTGTTATCGAGAACTGCCTCAATGG
>JAZGGE010000103.1:0-11079 GCA_036480195.1 Methylococcales bacterium | reverse complement strand
AGCCCATTTTGGCCAGATTTCCCGATCATTATCGTTAAATAGCTCACTATTCGCCTCAAATGATCGAAAAATATGACTCAAAATGGGTTTCCCTCGATACGGTTTCTATTCTCGGACAGCCTCCTAGCGCATCATACGAACCCAGTCAATCACGCTAGAAAAAAGGGGACGCTTCCCTTTTACATAGCCTGAAACTCCTTTTCTGTTGCAGAGCGGGGGCATCTACAAGGGAAGCGTCTCCTTTTTTCATTTTCATAATAATCGATCTCAAAAAAGATATTTTTAATGGCATACACCGTGCCATTTTGTCGGACTTGCCCATCAATCGGTTCAGATTGTGGTTTGTACCTCACATAATCTAACCTTATTCATTATACATTTCTTTTCGTTTATAATAGATACTCTATATTCTACCTATTTCTAAAACAAGCAAACTTTCTGTCGGATCTTGAGAAAAATTCTTAATTACCTGGATATTTTTCAGAATAAGCTCCTTTATAATTTCAGTACCCTCATTTCCAACAGAAAGCCAAATTACTTTTGGTGGCGAACCGAATAAAAATGATCTTTGCCGAAAATCGTTATCTTTAGATACGATGATATAATTTTCAGCAAGAGCATACTCCCAAATGCTGGTATCTGTAGTTCCTTGCATCTGTAAAAAATCTATATGGCTACTTTCTGGAAAATATTTTGTGAAAAATTTAACCAGCTTTGAACTAATATTTTCGTCCAAGAGTAGCTTCATGCAGCCAATGACGCTGCAAGCCTACGTTCTCTAGCCGCAGCAAAAGCAAATACCATTTGTATATCTTTCCGGCTGAGGTTTGGAAAATCATCTAAAATTTCGGATTCTGACATTCCTCCAGCAAGATATTCAAGAATATCATATACAGTTATACGTGTACCTTTAATACAAGGTTTACCGCTACGGATATCAGGGTTAATTATAATATGGTCTTCAAAATTCATTTGATGTTACCTTCATTGCTCTAACTTAACTCTTATTATAGTTTTTACTTGTAAATTAAACTACTATTTCTATGTCAGTCATCATCGAATTGCTCATAATGCACCGGGTAGCTAAGAGCCTCATGGCTTTACGCTTCCGAAACAGCAAGACAAACCAAGTCGAAATCAAGACGGTTCCGGATTCAAAATTCTTGAGCCTGTTAAGTTTATGACCCTGTTGAGTTTAAAATGAACAGCGGAAGACCACATCATCTGGAAAAAACGCAATCCTCCCCCACAGAAGACAATCTAAGCATAGTCAAATAACTGAAGCAGTTTCAATGATTTCGCCCCAAGACAGCCTCGTACACGTCATTAATGCTAAAATCAAACTAATTAAATACGTAAAGACATGCAGCAAGACATGAAACTGGTTATAACTGCTTTAGGGGGGGGTGCACCAATGCCCATCTCTGAACTACTTCATATTATTCGTGAAAGTGAAGGCAAACTGCTTGAATGCCGAATTTCGTCCATGGGAGCAATCAGCGCGGCTTATTTATTTGTTGAAGGAAACTGGCATAAAATCGCCAAATTGGAAAATATGCTGGAGAGCTTTGGGAATCGACATCATTTAGCGCTTCACTTCAAACGAGACGAGACCGATATTGATGAACTAAAGCAATTACCCTATACCATTGATGTCATTAGTGCTGACCGCATAGGACTGGCTGATGAGCTGGCAAAATTTTTCCTCGAACGTGACATGACTATTCTCGATTTAACCGCCAATCGCTATTCGGCTGTCCGAACTGAATTACCCCTCGTTAGCATTCGATTGATAATTGGAATACCCCTTTCTCACAGAATCATTTCTCTGCGAGATGAATTTCTTGATTATTGTGACGAATTCAATCTTGATGCCGTCATGGAACCCGTTAAACCATAACTAAACTAGAGGTACTTTATGACAGAATTTGTAGAAGGCGAAAATGTGCCAGATTTCGAAGCCCATGTGACAGGCAACAAATTCATTACGCTATCGCAACTACGTGGGAGTCGGATCGTCCTCTATTTTTACCCGAGAGACAACACCCCGGGCTGTACACAAGAAGGACAAGCCTTCCGCGATCAGTTTGCCGAATTCGAGAAAAACAACGCACTTATTCTGGGAGTCTCCAGAGACAGTCTCCGCACTCATGAAAATTTTAAAGCCAAGCAAGGATTTCCATTCGACCTCATTTCTGATTCTGACGAGAAACTTTGTACTCTTTTTGACGTCATCAAAATGAAAAATATGTATGGCAGAAAGGCTCGAGGTATAGAGAGGAGTACCTTTCTAATTGATGAGCACGGAAAGTTCGCCCATATTTGGCGACAAGTCAGAGTTAAAGGACATGTAGAAGAAGTTCTGGAAAAACTACGAAGTCTGTAATGGCCATACAAACTCAGTGCTTTTTATATGAATCAATCTTTGTCGAATAACAAGAAATTGTTTGTTCTTGATACCAATGTACTGATGCACGATCCTGCTTCACTGTTCCGTTTTAAAGAACATGATATATTTATCCCTATGATCGTTCTTGAGGAGCTGGATAATTCGAAAAAAGGACTTTCTGAAGTCTCCCGGAATGTACGCCAGGTAAGCCGGTTTCTTGATGATTTAATTCAAGGATTGGATGAAAAAGAGATTCATAAAGGAATTTTTCTTTCTCAATTGGGTCACACTGGCCAGTTGGATTCGGAGTGTAGGGGCAGATTATTTTTCGAGGTTCAGCGCACCAATTCCTTGCTGCCAGATAGCTTGCCGGGTGACATTGCGGATAACTCAATTCTAGGTACGGTTCTGGCGTTAAGCCATGAGCACACTGAAACCCAGGTCGTTCTGGTTTCGAAAGATATCAACCTCAGAATTAAGGCAACTGTATTGGGCATTCATGCCGAAGACTACCACAGTGACCAAGTACTCGACGATATCGACCTCCTCTATAGTGGTACAGCATCTTTACCCAAAATGTTTTGGGAGAACCACAGCAAATCCACAAAATCATGGCAAGATCAGAATCAGACATTCTATGAATTAGAGAGTTCTTTAGCTGCCGATTGGTATCCTAACGAATTTCTCTATATACAAGATTCTGATTTCGAAGCTATCGTCCATTCTAGTGACGGCACAACTGGCACATTGAGACTTGCCTATGATTTCCGTAAGAAGAATCACAGTGTATGGGGGATAAATGCCCGTAATCGGGAACAGAATTTTGCATTGAATATGCTACTTGATCCGGAAATAGACTTCGTGACTCTATTGGGTACAGCCGGAACAGGTAAAACCCTACTGGCTTTAGCCGCCGGACTAGAGCAAACACTAGAGCAAAAAATATATCGAGAGATCATTATGACCCGGGAAACCATCCCGGTAGGAGAAGATATTGGTTTTCTTCCCGGTACGGAGGAAGAAAAAATGGCGCCTTGGATGGGCGCTTTGCTAGACAATCTGGAGCTTTTGTCGGGGGATCAGGAAAGTCGTGATTGGGAAAAAACAGCGACCAATACACTGATCTTGAACAGAATAAAAATCAGATCGCTGAACTTCATGCGTGGCCGCACATTTCTTAATCGATATATTATATTGGATGAAGCGCAAAATCTGACTTCTAAACAGATGAAAACCCTGATAACCCGGGCAGGGCCTGGCACAAAAATCGTGTGTATTGGCAATATCGGGCAAATCGATACGCCTTATCTTACCGCCACTACATCGGGTCTTACCTATGTTGTTGACCGGTTCAAGTCTTGGGGCTACGGCGGACATGTTACTCTGCGGAGGGGAGAACGATCCCGCCTTGCTGATTTCGCTTCGGAGACTCTTTAACGTCAATCGGGCTTATAAAACAACATTTATCTTGGTCTATGAGATATCCTCTTCCAGCTTATTGTCATCCTTACCTGACGGTTTGGAGGGCAATATTCTATCTAAAAAATTGCTCTAATTTTAAGCTGTCATTCTGATTAGTCCCTCTAGCCGTTCAATGCCTCATCTAACGTAACAACGCCCCAATCGCTTCAAAGTGCTTTTTACCACAGACAATCTTATCCCGCTCTTTATCACGTAGATCGGCAAATATTATTTTCCATGCAACATAGTCTTCTACCTCATGAATAATCAATACATATTCTATTGTGTTACCTTTTTTTCCAGGTAACAACTGATACCGACCTATAAGTTTTCCGCCCATTCCAATACTTCTTTAAAAGGTACCTGAACCATAATTCCAAACAACGGATGCCTGGTGAGCTTCGACCGGCTCAATCCTGGAGATGTGATGCCACAGAGGAAACGCGCCAGGACACGGGGAATTTCAATAATATTGTCTGTTTCTGAATTGACGACAATAGATTGGATTTTACTCTGAATGTCGACGGGGATGCTGTGGTTAATACGTTTGGACAGGGTAACCTTACCGGTTAGGCACCAGGAACAATGGCCACAGGGTTGCTCCAATATTTCACTAAAGTGTTCTGCCAGCATAGCGGTTTGGCAGCTATCACTCCCAATGAGGTCTACAAGTTGTTGCAAGCGGTTAATCTCTGCCGTTTCCCGGTCTAGCATGCGCTGGAAAAGGTGGTTTGCTAAAGTTTGTTTGTCATTGGGTGTTTTTAATTGCCGATAACGATGACGTACACCTGCTACTTTAATTTCCAGCATTTGTTTTTGGCTTAGCCAGTCCAAGGCATGGATGATGCGTTCCCGGTTTGTGTTTAATGTCGTTGCGGCTCTGGATGGATCAATATTGAACCAGACTTTCGCCTTTTTAGCCTGTCGGAACACGTTACCGAGAAATGTCTTTCGCTCTCCATGAAACTGGGAGAGAATTTCTGCTGAACTCATGAGTGGTTTAAAACTATAGGTTTCATAAAAGGGTGTCCCCCCTTCCAGATAACCCTCCAGTTCCAGATAGGTTAGTAAAGTGCGAAGGACTAGTGGGCGAATATCGAAGGTGCTGGAAAAGCTATAAAGGCTAATGTCGAACTGTGTTTCGAGTGAGAACAGGTGGGTTATTAGTTGTTGTACTGCGCTGCTGTCGGGTGTGTCGCCATAGACAAAATTTTCCAATACGGTGAGGTCGTCGGAACAGGCCAGGATGGTGCAGACTGAAGGATGATCATCGCGCCCGGCTCGACCAATCTCCTGAGCATAGTTTTCCAGGCTTTTCGGCAGATTATAATGATAAACGTATCGAATGTTCGCTTTATCCACACCCATTCCGAAAGCAATGGTTGCTACTACTATGCCTTGATCTGACGCCATAAACCAGTCCTGCACCTGGCTACGGTATTCGTCTTTCATACCGGCATGATAGGCTTTGCACTGAAAGCCTTTTGACTGGAGATAATCCGCCAGGATTTCGGCAGTTTTCTGCAGGGTGACATAGATTATAGTGGCTCCGGCGGGTTGCTTCCGCAGATTTTCCAGCAATACCCGATCTTTCTCGGCTTCACTGACCGGCGTAGTCAGCAACATCAAGTTGGATCGGTAAAATCCGGTTCGTACGGCATTTTCTTCAGCGATATCAAACCCCCGCCTGATATCATTCAAAACCTGTTCTGTAGCGGTTGCTGTAAGAGCAAGAATTCGTTCTGCCCGGAAACTCCGGGCAAAGCCAGCCAGTTTTAAATAGTCCGGCCGAAAGTTATGTCCCCATTCTGAAATGCAATGGGCTTCATCGACAGCGAATAGAGAAATTCTTAAAGTTTGAAGGGTTTCCCGGAATCGCTCATTATTGAATCGTTCCGGGGCTACATAAAGCAGCCTAAGCTTACCCTCACACGCTTGATCTATCGTTTGCCGATGTGTTTCTGCATCAAGCGTAGAGTCCAGGCGTTGGGCGGCGATTCCACGTGTACTCAACGCATCAATCTGATCTTTCATCAATGCAATGAGTGGTGATACAACTAAAGTGATGCCCGGCAATAATAACGCCGGTAATTGATAACATAGTGACTTCCCACCACCGGTGGGGAATACGGCGGCAGCCGAATGCCCATTCAGGAGATGTTTGATTACATCATATTGGCCATTACGAAAACTGTCGAATCCAAAGTACTCTCGTAGGGTTGCATGGATGGGATCAGGGTCGGGATCGGACATTCAATGGGTCGTGAACTAGTTAATACGTTTGCCGAGGCTTCCTCCTGGAGTAACACGGGTCGCACAAAACTTGAATTCCGGGATTTTACCAAACGGATCCAGTGCTTCATTTGTAATAAGGTTGGCAGCTGCTTCGTTATAGCAAAATGCCATGTGTAGAGTGCCACGCTGGATACCCGAATCGGCTCGAGCATAGGCAGTAATTTTACCTCGGCGAGATTCTATAGTGACCAATTCTCCCGGTTTTCCGCCTAGTTTTTCAAGATCTTCAGGGTGTAATTCGGCTATAGGATCGGGTTCAATTGCATCCAACATGCTGGCGTGGCGGGTCATGCTGCCGGTGTGCCAATGTTCTAATTGCCGTCCTGTAATGAAAATCAGTGGATATTCATCATCCGGGAGTTCGTCTGCATGAATGAATTTGGCGGGGACAAACAAACCACGACCATTGAAGGTTGGAAAGCCGTCAGTAAAAATAACTGGTTCACCGGGATCGCCTTCATTCTCTAAAGGATAGGTGAGGGAATCTTCATCTTCGAGACGTTCCCAAGTCATGCCCGCGATGCTTGGCATGGCTTGGCGCATTTCCGAAAAGACTTCATCCGGGCCGCTATAATTCCAGTCCAGTCCCATCCGCTTGGCGATTTCCTGGATGATCCATAGATCCTGACGGGCTTCGCCGGGCGGGTCGACCACTTGGCGTCCCATTTGTACTCGCCGATCGGTATTTGAGAACGTCCCGGTTTTTTCTGTAAAGGCGGACGCAGGGAGTATAACGTCCGCGAATCCCGCTGTTTCGGTAAGGAAAATATCCTGAACAATGAGGTGTTCGAGCTTTGCAAATGCTTCCCTGGCATGATTTTGGTTCGGATCTGACATGGCTGGGTTTTCCCCTTCAATATACATGCCTTTGACTTTATCATTATGGATGGCATGAATCATTTCCACCGTGGTAAGGCCCGGTTCAGGATCCAGCTGTGTTTGCCACAGTGCTTCGAAATTTGCTTTTACTGCTTCATCAGTGACTGATTGGTAATCAGGGTAGACCATAGGAATCAAGCCTACGTCTGAAGCCCCTTGGACGTTGTTTTGACCACGGAGAGGGTGCAAGCCACAACCAGGACGACCAATCTGGCCGGTCATTAAGGCGAGTGAAATAAGACAGCGAGAGTTGTCAGTCCCATGAATATGTTGGGAAATACCCATTCCCCACAGAATCATTGAACCCTTTGATGTCGCGTAAAGTCTTGCTACTGTTTTTATGGTTTCGGCGTCAATGCCACAGATAGGCGCAACGGCTTCGGCGCTATAGTCTTTGAGGTGGCTTTCCATTTCTCCAAAACCTTGGGTATGTTGCTTGATGTAGGCATCATTTTGCAGATTTTCCGCCAGGATTGTATGCATAATGCCATTCAGCAAGGCAACATCGGTATCGGGTCGAAATTGCAGATAGTGGTCAGCATGGATGGTAATATCAGTTTTGCGGGGATCCATCACAATAAGCTTGGTGCCTTTTTCAACTGCGTTTTTAAGGAACGTTGCACCTACTGGATGATTAACCGTTGGGTTAGAGCCGATCACTATTACGACTTCTGCTTTGGCAACATCTTCAACCGGATTCGACACCGCGCCGGAACCAAGACATTCCAGGAGTGCTGTAACGGACGAGGCATGACAAAGCCGGGTGCAATGGTCGACGTTGTTGTTCCCAAAGCCGGTTCTAACCAACTTTTGAAACAGATAGGCTTCCTCATTGCTGCCCTTCGCTGACCCCAGACCAGCCAAGGCTTTTTTCCCTTGGTTATCTCGAATTGTTCGTAGACCTTCCGCGGCAAAGTCTAATGCTTCTTCCCAGGATGCTTCGCGGAATACTTTGTCCATATCATTAGGGTCAAGAAGTTCCGTTGTTTTGGCGATGCCCTCTTTGCGAATTAAAGGTTTGTTCAATCGCAATGAATTATTGACATAATCGAAACCATAGCGGCCTTTGACACAAAGTCGACCATGATTCGCCGGGCCATCACGACCTTCGGCATGAAGGATTTTGTTATCTTTCACATGGTAACTGATCAAACAACCAACACCACAATACGGGCAAGTCGATTCGACGGTTTTATCAGGTTCAGTAAGGCCACTATTATTCGATGGCATCAAGGCTCCGGTGGGACAGGCTTGAACACATTCTCCACAGGCTACACAGGTGCTTTCAGCCATGAGTTCGCCGATATCGAATACAATTTCAGAATGTGAGCCACGTTGGGCGAAGCCGATTACATTGTTGACCTGTTCTTCTCTGCACGCTCTAAGGCAGCGAGTACATTGAATACAGGCATCAAGGTTGACGGCAATGGCTGGGTGAGAGAGATCAGCATTCGGCTGTTTCCGGGAGGGGAAACGAGGCTGTTTGACATCAAGTTTATTTGCCCAATAGTCTAGCTCGGATTCGCGGCAGTAGGGAGATTTCCCCTGCTCCGGCATATCAGAAAGGAGCAGTTCCAGTACCATTTTTTGGGATTTTATTGCGCGATCATTGCTGGATTCAACTTCCATGTCTTCTTGGGGTTTGCGGCAACAGGAAGGCGCAAGTATTCTCTCACCCTTAATTTCTACCATGCATGCACGGCAGTTCCCGTCGGCTCTTAAGCCGTCCTTGTAGCAAAGATGGGGGATTTCTTTACCGTGGCGTTTTGCTGCCTGGAGAATGGTTTCATCCGGTTGGGCAGTGATTTGTTCCCCGTCTAGTTTAAAGTTAACAGTTTGGGGTGCATTTATAGATTGTGGGTTGGCGGCCATGGCTTCAGTAGTTCCTCAACAAGATTTATTTGCGCTTTTTATTCGTACGGCTGGTTTTACGCCGTTTTTTTATTTCTTTACGTAGTTTGCGTTTTTTTCCAGCCGACAACGATTTGGGGACGGATTGAGTTGTTGAATCTTCTAGGTTTGGTTCAATTTGTTCTTGGGGTGTCTCTTCAACCTCTGTTTCCGAGATAGCAGGTTTTGGCTCAGTTGTAGCTGGTGTCTCTTGCGTTACTACTGATTGTGGCTTTTCCTTCTCAGGTTGTCGTTGTTCTTCCAACTCGTGGGGGAAATATTTGAATACACAGCGTAAAGGATTAGGTGCCGCCTGACCCAAACCACAAATTGAGGCATCGCACATGACAGTCGATAAATCCTCTAATGTCTCATGATCCCAGATATCCTGTTCCATCAGTTTTGTGGCCTTGGTAGTGCCAACTCGACAAGGCGTGCATTGTCCACAAGATTCTTCTTCAAAAAACCGCATGGCATTGAGAGCGGCCTTTTTTGCGCTATCCTGATTGGAAAGAACGATTATAGCGGCGGAACCAATGAAACAACCATATTCGTTTAAAGTGTCGAAATCCAGTGGAATGTCGCCTTTCGATGCGGGTAATATCCCACCGGATGCGCCTCCTGGAAAGTATCCATAGAATTCATGATCTGGCAGCATACCACCGCAATACTCATCAATAAGTTCGCGCATGGTAATGCCGGCGGGAGCCAAGTGAACGCCGGGTTTCCGGATTCGGCCACTCACTGAGAACGAGCGCATCCCTTGTCGACCGTTGCGTCCTTGAGAGGCAAACCAATCGGCGCCCTTTTCTATGATGTCACGAACCCAATAAAGCGTTTCCATATTATGTTCCAGGGTCGGACGTCTAAACAGGCCGACCTCGGCCAGAAAAGGAGGGCGGAGACGGGGTATGCCTCGCTTTCCTTCAATTGATTCCACCATGGCGGATTCTTCCCCACAAATATATGCGCCTGCTCCTCGCCGAAGATGTAGAGTTGGCAGCATGTGGGTTGTAGACGGGGGATTGGCTTGCAAGGCCGCTAATTCCCGAGTCAGAATTTCCCGGCAGCCGGCGTATTCATCACGTAGATAAATATAGATTTCCTGAATTCCAACGGCCCATGCAGCGATTAACATACCTTCCAAAAATCGATGGGGATCAGTTTCCAGATAGTAACGGTCTTTGAAGGTGCCCGGTTCACCTTCGTCAATATTTACCGCCATTAATCTAGGCCCTTCGTAACCATGGACAATACGCCACTTTCTGCCCGCCGGGAACCCCGCACCCCCGAGTCCTCGCAGTCCGGAATTTTCCATTATCTTGAAAACAACTTCAGAATCGCGGTGTCCATCAAGGCAATCGTGAAGGGTTTTATAACCTCCATCGGCCAGATATTGGTCGTAGGAAATGTAGTCGGTAACAGTGGCTTTGGTTGCATTGCCCGATACGGCTTTGGTAACAGAGCCGGATGTTGCATTATCGATTGGATTTTGTCCCACAACAGCGACGGGTGCGTGTTGACAGCGCCCCACGCAGGGTACTGGCTGAACGCGAATCTTATCGCCAAGACCAGATGTTAAGGATTGCAGGAGGTCGGTGGATCCTGCTAATTCGCACGAAACTGATTCACATACCCGAACAGTTAAAGGCGGCGGTGGTTTTTCGCCTTCTTTGACAACATCAAAATGGTGATAAAAACTGGCAACTTCATAGACTTCAGCAGTTGAAAGTCTCATCTCGGATGCCAATGCGGTGAGATGCTTTACAGAAATGTGTTGGTATTGGTCTTGAATCTTATGCAGATGTTCAATAAGTAAATCTTTCCGCCGAGGTTCATCCCCCAATAGCGATTTAATCTCTTCGAGAACACCGAAATCAACTGGACGGCCCTTAGGGCTCATTCTTTTCTTTTTTGCTCTTTCCATGTCAATTTTTGTTACTGCCACACGAAGTTCCTCTATTTTATCTATTGTTTTTATAAAATCCAGGCTGTTCCTTTTTAAGGAACGGGAACTAAATAACTTATACATTCTAGCTTGCCTTTTTGTCCGTCTTCATTCGTATAGCAACAGTTACGTAGCCCGCTATGCGCCCGTTGCTATACGAATGAAGACAAACAAAAATTCTGCGCCATAATGTACAATTTATTTATTTCCCGTTCCT
>JAZGGE010000102.1:0-3494 GCA_036480195.1 Methylococcales bacterium | reverse complement strand
AGCCCATTTTGGCCAGATTTCCCGATCATTATCGTTAAATAGCTCACTATTCGCCTCAAATGATCGAAAAATATGACTCAAAATGGGTTTCCCTCGATACGGTTTCTATTCTCGGACAGCCTCCTAGTTCAAAACTATGCATTTTCAGTGCAAGGCTTTAGCTGCTACACATTGTTATTCGGGGTTTTCGTA
The DNA here is from genome assembly GCA_036480195.1 of Methylococcales bacterium. GTDB lineage: Bacteria > Pseudomonadota > Gammaproteobacteria > Methylococcales > JAZGGE01 > JAZGGE01. Next base: position 3,302 of record JAZGGE010000102.1, on the reverse strand, counting down.
TTTCAACAGATTCCAGTTTTTGACTTTACCTTGAAGAGCATGAAGAACCCGAAGAAGTAAAGAACGTCATGTTCTTCATGGTGATATTAATCTAATATTTTGTAATACAGCAGCCACTTTAAGCTAAACGACTTTCAGTCATTGTTTAGAATAATCTATGGACTTTCAGCCCATAATAGTTGAGTTAAGGACAGTATTAGCAAACCCAGTTATTAAAGCTGCTTGAGAATACGCTTTCGAATCGCTTGGTATTCGTCCTCAGTGATAAGCCCTTTTTCATGCAGTGAGTTTAACTTTCGCAGTTGTTGTTCTATAGAATCTCCCTGTTTAAGTTCCTGTGACTCGAGTGCAGACTCTTTATGCTCACCGGTAGGCTTGTTTTGTGAGTCAATGGCCTGTGGTTCTATATCACAATTGAGTGTCACATGGATGTCGCCAGAAAGTAAAGCATCATCCACTTCTTCGGAGTAGCTCTGACACCCCGACTTTTTCACTAGTAAAGTCCCGACTGGCCGGAAAATAATTCCTACTCGTCGGGTGGGAAAAGTATCGGTTGATAAATAAAGGGGGGTCGTGCCCAATTCTGTATCTGATGCATAGACCGTTGCTTTCTCTGGGCTGGAAGTTACCCGGATTTTGTTGTCCTGCTGGTGGGTGTTGGGAGAGCTTGCACAGCCACTGAGGGTTGTGGCCAAGAGCGAACTGATCAATCTGTATTTCATAGGTTATTGTATTAGTTGTCGAAATAAAAAGAATGGTGTGATCGTACCCGTATTTCCGCTTGCGATACAGCCAGCTTAGGCGCGAAAGGTATATTTTATACTCCATCCTCCTCAAAACCATCCGGTAGCTCATGCGCGATGCCTTTGTGACAATCGATACATGTTTTTTCGTTCACCACTAACATTCTGTGTTTACGTCGGGCGCGGCCTTCCTGCTGATCAAGATTCATTGCTGCCACTGCATGACAGTTTCGGCAGGTTTTGGAGTCTGTTTTTTTCATAAACTGCCAGACGCTTTTAGCCATATGCAGACGTCTATTCTCATACTTTTCTGGGCTGTCAATGGTACCTAGAAAATGGTGTACCAGATCTTTACTCGCCCAAATCTTGGCCAGTACTTTGGAACCCCATTCTTTAGGCACATGACAATCAGAGCAGGTCGTCTTGACCCCGGCGCGATTAAGATCATGTGCTGAGTCTTGGTATTCGCTATAGGGTGTCGCTTGCATTTCGTGGCAGGAGATACAAAACTCTTCTCGATTAGTCCAGTCCATGGCGGCGTTCAATCCACCGAGTGATACCGAACCTCCCAAAAATACGCCAGTTAATAAGCTGGCTATGGCCCAACCAGCTAATTTTTTTTTGCCTTGAGCAGACTCTGTTGTCATCAATCGTCGCCTCTTTTACGTTGCAAACATTTCTGAAATTATCGCCTTGTACCAACCTTCTGCATAACTTGCTTCTTTACGTCGGGTTTTTTTGGAGGCTTTCATTGGGCTGCTTCCTCTCGATACTGTTTTTATCCGCCCATTACTGAGCCGATATACAGCGGCATCTGAAATTGCGTATTTGGGACTTAGCAGGCTATAGATGCTGCTGCTGTAGATCGGTTCCGGCATGGGTGTACCGTGGAATTGCGAAATAATGGCGGCGGCGCAGATTTTCCCCTGAATACTAGCGGAATGGCCTATTTTCTCCATATCACCTGCTTGGCAAGCATCACCAATGACATGGATACCACTCTGTTGTGTTGATTCAAAACTCGGTTGTTTGACTGGGCACCAGCCCCCAGCATCGGTTAAACCAAGGGTTTGCGCCAGCCGACCTGCTTGTTGAGGAGGAATCAAATTGACCACTGCGCCCTTGAACGTATCCCCGGTGGATAACCGTAGTGTTTTAGTGTTGCTGTCTATTTGGGTGACCGTGACATCATCAGCTATTAGTATATGTTCAATCAGGCCAGGATAAAGCGTGCTCCAGCCCGTTTTGAACAAGTCCAGTTCAGTCATACCTTGCGCTGAACCAATAATAACCACCTTGGATTTGGGTTTGTTTTGTTTGAGATAATGAGCAATTAGGCTAGCACGTTCATAGGGTGCCGGTGGTGCGCGGAAGGGGGCAGGCGGCGCTGCAATCACGACAACTCCACCATCGGGCATTGCCTCCAGTTGCTGACGCAGCAGCAGAGTTTGTTCACCGGCTTGCCAGGCATGCGGAATCAACTGACTGACTGTCTCTGAATACCCTTCAATCTGGTTGGTTTGAAAAGAGACTCCTGGCGCCACGACCAAGCGATCGTAGCTAATTGTATCGCCGCCTTGTAGTGATATTTTTTTGCTGCCCGGATCCACAGCCACTACTCGATCATGCACCACCTCGATCTTCCGGTTTACACGCAAACTCTCATAGCTATGGGTGATGGACGGTAGGCTGGAAAGTCCACCTATAACCTTGTTGCTGAAAGGACAGGTCGTATAGCTCTGCTTCGGTTCTATCAGTGTAATCCGTACTGAACTATCATACTGTCGTAGATAATTCGCGCAGGTTGCGCCGGCAAATCCGCCTCCAACCACGACCACATGAGGTATGTTGGCTTGCGCACCAACCAGGGCGGGGGAAATCAGCGTGGAAACCGATGCCATGCCCGCCAGTTTGATAAAGTCCCTGCGGTTTAGGTTTGCTTTATACATGTTCTCTCTCCCTACAATTGCGAAAAATATTTTGCCAGTGACTCTATCTCGGCGTCGGTATAGGCCTTAGCATGATGATTCATAATGGTCGACTTTTCCGCCCCGGTCTTGAAACCTTGCAGGGTTTCCTGAAGGTCATTAAAATCTTCTCCTTTGAGTTTCGGAATCTTGCCCGAACCTCTGCCTTGTATGCCATGACATGAATAACATCCACTGGCGATTAGCTCTACCTGGCTGATGCCTGCCGCTAGGGCTGACAAAGACAAGCTTGCCAATAGAGTGCTGCTCAGAAACAGGAAGCTTCTAGTGTTTGGAATTGTCACCACTGATTTCCTCATAATTTGAAGGTATGGAAAGGTTTTGATTAGTCGGGTGAGATTTAATCCTCCACCCGACGGAAATATACCTTTCGCGTTCAAGAATGTCCGTTTTGAATGGGTATATTTTCGTGAAGGGCTAGGAGCCTGTCCGAGAATAGAAGCCGCAGCGAGGGAAATCCATTTTGAGTCAGATATTTCGATCATTTGAGGCGAATAGTGGGCTATTTAACGAAAATAATCGGACAATCTGGCCAAAATGGGCTTTTCCGCAGTAGGTTCTCTATTCTCGG
>JAZGGE010000101.1:0-2887 GCA_036480195.1 Methylococcales bacterium | reverse complement strand
CATCCGTGCCGAACGAAAATCTTACCGTGGCTACCTTCGCCGGAGGTTGTTTCTGGTGTGTTGAATCTGATTTTGAAAAGCTTGCCGGAGTCCATGAGGTAGTATCTGGATATAGTGGTGGCCACGTAGTCAGTCCAACATACAAACAGGTTTCCGCAGGTAACTCGGGGCATGTAGAAGCTGTCCAGGTTTATTTTGATTCCGAAGTTATCACTTATAATCAGCTTTTGGAAGCGTTTTGGCGGCAAATTGATCCGACAGATAACCAAGGTCAATTCGTCGATAGAGGCGAGCATTATCGACCGGTCATTTTCTACCATAATAAACAGCAGCAACAGCTAGCTGAAAATTCGATAGCATTACTCGATAAATCTGGTCGCTATGACAAGCCCATCAAAACCGAGATTAAAAGTTTGAAAAATTTTTATGCCGCAGAAGATTACCACCAGGATTACTATAAAAAGAGTTCACTAAAGTATAAATACTACCGTTACCGATCCGGCAGGGATCAATATCTGGAAAAAATCTGGGGAGATGATTTAACCCAAAAAGTTGAAGCACCGAAGTCCTATTTCAAACCATCCGAACAAGTCCTCCGAAATAAATTATCACCTTTGCAATATAAGGTAACTCAAAATGAAGCTACCGAGACACCCTTCAAAAATGAATACTGGGATGAGAAGCGCGATGGAATATATATCGATATTGTGAGTGGCGAACCCCTCTTTTCATCTGCCGACAAATTTAAATCAGGAACCGGTTGGCCCAGTTTCACTCGGCCATTAGTTACTGAAAATATAACCGAAAAAATGGACCGTTGGCTTCTTTATCCACGTACCGAAGTCCGTAGTAAATACGCTGATTCGCACCTCGGACATTTATTTAAGGACGGCCCTGAACCGACTGGGCTGAGGTATTGTATTAACTCCGCCTCATTGCGCTTTGTTCCAGCCACAGAACTGGAGGGGAAAGGCTTTGGTGAATTTGTGAATCTGTTTGGAAAGCTGGAGGGCAAGAAATAGCAGAATCGATCAAACAATTTTGTAGTGGTGGATGTTCCTAAGTCCGTCTTGTGACGCAGGAGCGTCACAAACTACATTCCCACGCAGAGAGCGTGGGAACGGGATAAATTGAAGGAGTACAGTGCTCCTTCAATGTCGGCGGGGTACTAAGCTTTGCAATAGGAAGGGATCCAGCTGCGCTCGATCATATGTGTTGGAAGTTCATTAAAATCAAATGCTACGCCGTCTTTGATCATCTTCTTAACATCAAATAATTCTGCGACTTCAGGAATGTCGTTAAAAAACATGGTGTAAAATGGCTTGACCAGTGCTTTTGAGATTTTCATGCCAATGGGGCCAATAAAATTTCTTCTTTGTCCCACATGAGCCACTTCATCGATGGTGATTTCATCCAGTAGCTCTTTTAGACGCTCACGGACTTCCGGCTCATCAGCCAGCACATCATCAAATAATGCATGTAAATGGCAATAAAAGGTCACACCCATTAGCTCCGTCACGAATGCAGGGGTATCCATTAAAAAACCAGGAAATTTTGGAAACTGTTCATAGATTTTTTCTTTGATGGGGCCGAGCGGCACCCATTCAACTTTATCGAGACCGCAGGTACGGAGAATTTCGTCAAACAAACGTACATGACAAAATTCCTCGGCCAGATGCACACGGCTGATCTTATCTTCTACCGTATGCGAATTCTCCATATTGGGTACTGAATCCCAGGCTCCTTTAATGCCAACCCATTCATGGCGAGCGAATTTGTAAATACCAGTCAGCATTAAGGTCATACGATCGAGCGACTTGGGATCATCCTTCATTTCCACATAATTACGGTAGAAGGCCTCGGGATCGGCTAATGGTTTACGCAATTTTACTGGATTATCCTGGAAATGTTTCAGTCGGGCACGCTTTTTGGCCAGATCCTTATCATCTTCAAAAAGTTCGCCGCCATGTTGTTGGGTAAACACCCAATAATCCTCAAAATTTGCTTTTCTTTGTTGTGCTGTTGCCGGTGTAAAAACTGACAAATATTTATCCTTTCCCATGGTTGGAATCTCACTATTATAAAGTTTAAAGGTCATCTGTTGATAAGCTATGGAGTCTATATACCTTTCGCGTTCGCAGATGTATCATCTACAGCATGCTTTTTTGCGATTGGTGTTACTGCAAAACCTTAAGCAGATTATAGATATAGTATCAACAACCGATTAGTTTTCCTAATCCCATAAATAAATTATGGAAATCGCTGTCGGTCTTTAAAACCGTGCGAGCGTTGGATTATGAATAGAAACCATTACTACCGAACCACAATAAAATTAAGTGATGCGACTATACCTTTCGTGTTTAAGAATGCTCGTTTTGAGTGAGTAGATTGTCGTGAAGGGCTAGGCGTAGAACCGCAGGAAGAGTCATCTCTTTCAAGGTTCAACAACGACGCTCTTCGCGAAAAGATGCGCGCTAAAAATGAGTATTTTTGGGCGCGAGAGGTATATTAGCTGACTGTAAACAGAGTACTTAAGGAGAACGCAATGAGTAAAATTCATTTGATTGGCGGCGAAAAAGGCGGAGTTGGAAAATCTGTCGTAGCGCGTTTGCTCGCGCATCATTTCGCCGAGCTAACTCTTCCAGTACTGGTACTCGACGGCGACCAGTCTCATCCTGAAATGCTGCGTTTTTATGCTGATATCAGCCAACCGCTTAATCTTGAGGATACCACCAGTGTCGACCAGGTTCTTGAGGTGGCTTTAGAAAAAGATACGTATGTTCTGGTTGATTTACCTTCACAAAGTCAGCGGCATCTCAAACAGTGGATCGATGGTAGTGGAGTTCTTGAACTTAGCGCCGAGCTCGATGTTCCCATCATTTTTTGG
>JAZGGE010000100.1:0-11570 GCA_036480195.1 Methylococcales bacterium | reverse complement strand
TGTAAGACAAGGATTTTTCAGCGTTGTAGAAGAAATTTTATTGCATTATCAAAGTCTGTTTGTAACAATGCTCTGTTGTTGTGATGAAAGGAATGGCATATTGCCGATGCAAGGAGAGTAAAATAACTTAAAAAATTTTTCATAAGGTTTATGCATTTGTTATCCGCTAAAATAGCGTTAGCTTTTATACTTGTTGTTGTGCTCTCTTCTTGTGCTCAACGACTCGACGGAAACCCTTCTTCAGAGCCCCGATCCTCCACCTCAGTTTCTCAAGCGGTTAAACTGGCCGCATCGGATTTTAGTAGTATCAAGAGCTTCGATATCTTTGTCGAAGGGGATCAAAATCTTCATCTTTTGGTTTCAGGCAAGATTTCCGGAGCAAAAAACCCGTTAGTTAAATATTTCCGGTCGTTAGATGGCGGGAAGACATGGGCGAAGCCGGTATCCGTCAATGCTGCCGAGGTTCCACCGACTGTGTCTCGTCGTGGAAGCGATATTCAGATCGCTGCTCGGGGTAATAATGTCGTAGCAGCGTGGCAAGTGATGGGAGAGTTTCCAGGAATGGGCCCTATAACCTTGGCGTATTCGGCTGATGGCGGCAAGAGTTGGAATCGGGGGAAATCTATAAGGAACCAACCCACTCTTTTAGATCAAGGTTATATGGATCTTGCCGTAGATACGGAGGGAACATTTCATTTGACTTGGTTGGACGATCGTGAAGAGCGAGGTGATTCACAGGCTTTGCGTTATTCACAGTCGTTGGATGGAGGGAGAACTTGGGTTGGAGAGGCAACGCTGGTCGAAAAGGTTTGTACCTGCTGTTGGACGGCTATGGCCACTTCCGGGAAGGAACAAGTCGATGTACTGTACCGGGCGATTGAGCCACGGGATATGGTTATGGTGCAGTCTCCAGATGGCGGTATTTTGTGGGAGCAGGTTTCAGTCGTTGGCCAATTTGGGTGGCAATTTGTTGGTTGTCCTCATGCCGGTGGCGCGGTACAAACCGTTGAGAATAATGGTGCGATAGTATTTCACAGCCTTGTTTGGACAGGAAGCCAATCGCACAAGGGGTTGTATTATTTGCAATCTGTGGATAAAGGACGATCCTGGACAAAACCACGAAAGATGGATGATTCACATGCCAAACTTGGGGATATAGCTGCGAAGGATGCATCCCATGTTGCCGTAGTTTGGGATTCTGCCAGTGAAAAAGGTATAGACGTCTTTTTTTCGTCTTCAGTGGATGGGGGCAGGTTTTGGAAAAAGCCCCGGCGGCTTACCAAAAAAGAGACTGTTGCCAAGTATCCTCGTATTGCTGCAACGTCGAGAGGATACCAGGTTTTCTGGACGGAGAAGGCGGAGAGCGGCCAATCCATAATAACTACCACCCTTATTGTTGATTAAATAGAGCCACTGGTAAGGGAAACAAGAGTGAAAAAAAGTGTGATGCGAATTATTGTCCAGATTGTTGCTTTTATAGGGTTTTATGCGTTTATCCAACCGGTCATGGCTCATGCTATTCTGGTTAAGTCAATTCCTGAGAAAGAGGCGGTTCTAACAGGTAACCTGCCAAAAGTAATACAGCTCTGGTTTAACGACGTGGTTGGTAAGCGGTATGCTGCGTTGGCCGTTATCAATTCCCAGGGTAAGCGTGTTGACAATCGGGATGGTGGATTAGACTCTTCGAATGGGTCTCTCCTTAAAGCTACCGTAAATGATAATGTCCCTCCAGGTAAATATACCGTTCGTTATCGCGTACAGTCTGCGGACGGGCATATTATTACCGGGAAATACTATTTTACCCTTGAAGGTAAGCAGGAGGAAAAACAATGACGATACGTTTAATAGCTCTGGTCACTTTGATCTTTTGGTTCTCATTCGGTTGGGCACAGCAGGGTCAGCAAATGTCTGAAACCAGCGATCCTAAAAAAGACCTAAAATGTCTGGTGATGACGGACTTCTATATTGCTCATTTTACTGCTTTTCAAGAGCCTCAAAATAAAGAAGACCGCGCCAACATCATGAAGGCTTTTACTCCATATTGTCAGGATCTACCCTATCTTGCCAAAACCTATATGACGGTAGACCTGCTTGATCGTGATGTTCGCAAGATTCCGGTTTCAATGCGAGTTGTTGAAGAAGAACGGGATCCAAAAACTAAGGAAACCCGTGAAGTTCGGGTGATAAGCGAAACGCAACCAAAAGCGAACCCAAATGGCGTCGCTGAGATACAGGCAGTATTCGATAAGCCAGGCCATTATGCAGTCCTGGTTAGTATTGGTGAAGCCATGACGGAAGATGATATTTTGCGGGTACCTTTGCAGGTGGGTTTATCTAATTCTGATGACGGTGGAATAGGCTCTTATGTCCCCTTTATCATGCTTGGCTTGTTGGTCGTTCTGTTTTTCGGGATTGAGCCATTTATGAAAAGAGTAAGGCGGCGGGATAAGGCTGAGAGGGAATAAGGTCTTATTAATATTGATGAGAAGCTGGTTTATTGTCAGGGTTCTGATGTGTCTTCATGGGAAGAGGTAGTTTAAGGAAACAACTCTTTATTGGGTTCGTTGTTATAGTCGTTGGTTTAAGAGCCGGTTATGCAGATTGGATCGCTCTGACGGGGGCGGAAAAGGCTTCCAGTATTGCCGAAATTTATATTGAAACAGGCAAGGTTCGGGTGATATTGGAAGTTGGGGAGGGCGACTTCCAGCAGTTTAGATCATTAAATTCAAAAGATTCTGAGGTTTTATCGGGTGAGGTATTGGCTGGTGTTCTTCGCATAGAGGCAGACGGACGTATTCTTGTTCCCCAAATTGAAAAAGTCGAACTTAGGAAGCGCCAATCGCGTTACGTCAAACAACATAACGTAGGTGGAGAAACCGAACCGAATTCCGGGGAACTTAATTTAAATCCACCGGGTGTTCACTATGCGGAATTACTCTATCGCTTAGAGAGCAAGCCGTCTGTATTGACTTTTGTCCCAGCTGCGGATGTGAAGGGACGAGCCATTATTGAGATCGGGCTTATCTTATTTCACCACCAACTACCGGTCATTGATTACCAGTTTTTGAAGCAGCCGGAAACCCTTATATTGGATTGGAAAGATCCGTGGTATAGCCGCTTCGAAAATCCACAGATGAAACGTCATCAACAGTCCGGAGTGATGGCGTACCTCTATATTGAGCCGAATGAAGTGCGACAGGAAATTCTGGTGCGGATCGCTGATCTTTCAGCCTGGACAGACCTTGGGTTGGCTGGTAATGAGGTGATCGCCCCAAACCAGCAGGAAGCTTTAAAAAATAAAATTGCTCACTTTCTGCTTAACAGAAATCCATTGACTGTTGATGGACAAGTGCTAAGGCCGATTCTCGACAGGGTTGATTACCTCAGTATTGAATCATCGGGGATAAAGCAAGTTGAGGAGATTAAATCGTTGGGGGTCAAGAACACCCTTGTCGGTGTTATTATTGCCTACGTCACCGATAAACTGCCACGAAAAGTAACAATAAAGTGGGATCTTTTCTCCGATGCAGTCAGTAGCGTTCCAGTGACAGCATACGATCTTGCCGGGCAGTATGACTCCTATGTTACTCGGGAAGCTCCCCTTTTTGAATGGGAAAATTTTTTTGATGATTATGACTTCTTGGAGGGGTACCAAGGTTCTGCAGTATCCGCAGTAGAGGTTAGCGAAGATCAATCTCACATCGAAATTCCCATACTCAGCGTTAGTGCATTTTTATTGACGTTCGCTGCCTTTCGCTGGTTGATCATTTGCCGCCAGAAGGGGCGGGAGATGTATGCGCCAGTCGGGGTTATGTTTTTGCTTGCCACCATCGCGATAACGACCTTGCCTTATATGCGATATTCTATCGCTACTCGAAACCCTCAGAATCAGCTGGATAGTGAAACTGCGGCATTAATTTTGGGGCAGTTGTTGAAAAATATTTATCGCGCCTTTGATTTCAGGGAAGAAGACGATGTCTACGATAAACTTTCGGTTAGCGTCGGCGGAAAGCTGTTGGATAAAATCTATTTACAGAACAGGCAATCGATCGCAGCTCAACAAATGGGGGGCGCCCGAGCGAAAGTGAAGCGCGTCGAGGTAATCAATGCCGATGCTCAAAGTACTCTTGAGAATTCAGAGGACTATTTGGTCAATGCGAAATGGACTACATTTGGTACTGTCGCCCATTGGGGCCATGTTCATACTCGAAAGAACCTATACCAAGCGTCAATTACTTTAACGCCTGAAAAGGGACGATGGAAAATTACCGGATTTGAGATGCTGGAGGAAAAGCGTATTGATCCCGAAAACGAGAACGGATAGATGGCAATCGATATTCAATCGCTTGAGTTTCGCTATGATCGCAGTGGGTTTCGTCTTCGTGTCCCGGAACTTAGCGTTGCTGATTCTGAAAAGATAGCTGTAATAGGTCCTAGCGGCACGGGTAAGACAACGCTCCTGAAGCTGATCGCAGGTATTCTGCCAGTAGCAACTGGCAACGTAGTCGTAGGTAAAACCAAGCTAAGTGAGTTAAACGACAAAAAACGGCGTGCTTTCCGAATAAAGAACATCGGTTTTGTTTTTCAGGACTTCGAGCTGTTGGACTACCTGGATGTGAGTGACAATATTCTCCATCCTTACCGTATTAGCCATGCCCTAACTTTAACTCGAGCAGTACGGAACCGTGCCAAGTTTCTTGCTAACGAAATGGGGATTGGCAGTAAACTGAGCCATTATACTAATGAGCTATCCCAAGGGGAGAAACAACGGGCAGCTATCTGCCGTGCTCTGCTAACTGAGCCTAAATTAATACTGGCGGATGAAGCGACTGGAAATTTGGATCCAGCCAATAAAGAGCGAATACTGGATCTGCTTTTTCGTGTCATAGAGAACTCCAATGCCGCTCTGGTGGCCGTCACCCATGATCATGAGTTACTTGGACGATTTGATCGCGTCGTCAACTTTCAGGATTTTATTAATGATCGATAGCTTTTATATCGCCTGGAAGTATGTTCGGTATAACCGAATAAAAACAGCTTTGCTGGTGGCTTCACTGGTTTTGATTTCTTTTTTGCCAATTGCACTGCATCACCTGCTCAATAAAAGCGAACATCAGTTGATGTCTCGGGCAGTATCAACGCCGCTACTTGTCGGCTCCCAGGGGAGCCGTATGGATTTGGTGATGAATACCCTCTACTTTTCCAATGATGTCCCTCCGCTTGTTTCCATGAAAACAGCCCAAGAAGTGATGGATTCAAATTTAGCTGGAGCAATTCCCATGTATGTTCGTTATCAGGCTCGGGGGTTCCCTCTTATTGGAACCACCCTGGATTATTTTGATTTCCGGGAATTGGTGATTGGCAAGGGTCGTCACTTTGTGACTCTTGGCGAATGTATAATCGGTGCCAAGGTAGCAAAAAAATATAACCTTAAGCCTGGAGATAGCCTCATTTCATCGCCACAAAATATTTTTGATATGGCGGGTATTTACCCTTTAAAAATGCGTATAGTCGGGGTATTGCAAAAGAATGATTCACCTGATGATACTGCTGTTTTTGCAGACTTGAAAACAACCTGGATTATTGAGGGGCTGGGACATGGTCATCAGGATCTTGGTGAGATTAATGATGAATCTGTGCTTCTTGAGAGTAGCGGTAAGCAAATACGAGCGAATGCCAAGCTAACTTATTACAATGAAATTACCGATCAAAACGTCGAATCATTCCATTTCCACGGTGACACTGAAAAATTTCCTTTAACAGCGGTCATTGCCGTGCCAAGTGATGTTAAATCAGAAACGATATTAAAAGGGCGTTATCTAGCGGACGACGGCGAGGAGCAAATTGTTGTTGCCTCCAATGTGATTAACGGGCTCCTGGATAATATTTTCCGCGTCAAGAACATAATTGATGCGGTCATACTAATCGTTACAGTAGCTATGGTGTTGTCAGTTATCCTTATCTTTATGCTGTCACTACGATTACGAAAACGAGAAATCGAAACGATTTATAATCTCGGTTGTAGTCAGATGACGACCGTTAGGCTCGTAGCGGCAGAAGTTATTTTAGTCGGAATTGCTGCCGCGTTCCTTTGTGGGATTTTGCTGTTTTGGTTGAATGTGGTATCTGATGATCTGGTCAGGCGGCTGGTCGTTCAATAAGTGTATGTTTTTTACGGATAGCTTCGATTCGTAGATGCATTCGTCTTAAAAATGCACAATTACAATTCTATTTAAATAGTCGTAAGTTGGTTTTTTCGTATCTTCGAGGACTAAATGAACAACAATCATTTTATAAAATTATTAATTTTCTTATTCGTCATGTTCTTCAGCACTTCTGCATTGGCAGCGGAAAAGTTATCGGTTTACGTCGTCAATTATCCGCTCAAGTATTTCACAGAACGTATTGGAGGCGAGCATGTCGAAGTTTCTTTTCCCGCTCCTGCCGGTGTAGATCCAGCTTTTTGGGTGCCTTCAGCGGAAAATTTTGTAGCCTATCAGCAGGCCGACATTATTTTTCTGAATGGAGCTGATTATGCAAGATGGGTGAAGCGAACGTCTCTGCCTATGCTAAAAACCTACGATACTTCTCGATACTATAAAGAAAAGTATATTCATAAAGCCGACGCTATGGTTCATTCCCATGGTAGTGAAGCGGAGCACTCACATGGTGAGACAGCATTTACGACATGGCTTGACTTCGATTTAGCAGCAATGCAGGCCAAAGCGATTGCTGACATACTGGGCCAGAAAAGGCCGGATCTAGTACAAACATACCAATTAAATTTCGAAGCATTGAAGAAAGATCTTAAGATGCTAGATCAGGAAATGAAGAAGATCGTGGGGGAAAATGTTACCCAAACTCTGGTGGCTTCACACCCGGTCTATCAATACTTGGCCCGTCGCTACCAAATTTCTATAAAAAGCGTGCATTGGGAGCCTGAACTGGTTCCTAATCTAGCACAATGGAGCAACCTTAAAAGCATCGTTGATACTGATCATCCGAAATGGATGATTTGGGAGGGGAGTCCTAATCAAGTAACTCTTAGAAGGTTAAGAAGTCAGGGCATAAATAGCGCTGTATTTAAACCTTGCGCCAATAGACCGGATCAAGGGGATTGGCTGGACGTGATGAGGCAGAATTTGGATAACCTTAGAATGGTTCATCAATAAATAAAGTAGTAGTCATGCTCCCTTAGTTCTTACTGGAGATGACTTGTAGTTCTCAGGGTGGCCGTTGCGTTGAACTCATTCGAGTTGCTACGGAGGTTTTAATTGAGAACCTGTTCAAGATTTACGTCATCGGAGCTTGTGGAAGTGCAGTGCTAAAAACCTAATTTATTCATAGTAAATTTCGGTTTTTCCACTCCGCCCATCCTCAACTGACAGCAGTTCAGAATAGTCCTGAACAGGTTCTGAGGGCTAATAGATATTCAGCCCAAGAAAGTCCCAATTGTCGATATTCGTTTCGTCTCCGTCTTCGTACTTGATCTGACAAGCAAACTGTTTAATGGACGAAGCTCCGGCCTGGTCGACAACGTCTACACTTGATTTAACAATATAACGATAATCTCCCAGGGTCCAGACTTTGCTGTCATCCTTCACAAAAGTGAGAGAATCTGTTTCATCGATTTCATCGCGAACATAGACGTTGCAGTGTAATATAGCCATGTCTGTTAAGGGATTACTGATTGGGTAGGCTTGAGCTATGTCATCGGTATCCTTTAGGAAGAGATCGGACGCGGCAATCTTTTTTACCCAGGGGGTAAGAATAAAAAAAGTAAATGCGTATAACGCTGCTCCGTAGGCAAGTACAAACAGTATTGAAGCGGGTTTTCTTTTCTTTGGTTGTGTTTCTTTCTTCGATTGTGTTTCTTTCATTGTGAACCTTTAGGGAAATTGGAGGCCATGAACACGGCTTATAATTGTATTTTTATGGACGGAGTCATTGTCACTACATCGAGTCCTTTTCTAACGTAAGGAGGTACCTGCTTAGAATTGTCAGGCAATCTTTAGATTGTGATCTAAATCGCTTTAACGAACTCATTACCTCTTACACAACGCTCCAAGACTACCTTTGAGCAAACGATCATTGAGAATGAAATCGTCCGTGAGGGAGCCCAATAACTTGTAGATGATATAAGAAATAAAGAAAAACTGCTATGGGTGCGCCACAGTTTGTCATTATAAAATGCAGAGAATAGCCTTGTAAGTCAGTAGTAGTCAGCAGCTACCGAGCTTCGTGTGAGGAGGCTTTTGGAATAACCAGATCTCCAACGCGATCCTTTTTACAGCTTTGTGACTGGCTGCACCAAAATATTGCGATGTCTGTCGGATCCATGAAAGTCTGGAGAGTGGTAGTGACGTACATATTTTTGTTTAGCAATTTGAGAACAGGCAGACATTTAGTGATAAAGATCGTGTGTATTTTCTTGACATGATCCCTTTTGGTGATAAACTCTCATTCGTGATCAAGGAATGATTGCTCGTTAGTGCTTCGTCTTTATAGCGATGGGCTAGCGTATATTTTCGAAGGACTTTATTTATAATTAACGTAGGAGGTTAATATGGCTGCTACTACTGCATCAGTAAAAGCAGGAGCTGCTTCAGAAGCACCTTTATTGAATAAAAAGGCGCTGGCTGGTGGTATCGCTCTGTACTTTGTCTTTTATTCGTGGGTTCGTTGGTATGAAGGTATCTACGGTTGGTCTGCGGGTCTTGATTCATTTGCTCCGGAATTCGAAGTCTATTGGATGAATTTCCTTTACATCGAAATCGTTCTGGAAGTAATGACTGCTTCAATCCTTTGGGGTTGGATGTGGAAAACCCGTGATCGTAACATGGATGCTCTCACACCTCGTGAAGAGCTCAGAAGGCATTTCACTCACTGGATTTGGCTAGCTTGCTATGGCTGGGCAATCTATTGGGGTGCGAGCTATTTCACCGAGCAAGATGGTACTTGGCATCAAACTATCGTTCGCGATACTGATTTCACACCAAGTCACATCATTGAGTTCTACCTGAGCTACCCAATCTACATTATTACAGGTATGGCTTCATTCCTGTATGCTTTGACAAGACTTCCATGCTATGCGAAGAGAGGATTGTCTAAAATGTACATTGTGGTTGTGGTTGGTCCTTTCATGATTCTGCCAAATGTTGGTTTGAATGAGTGGGGACACACATTCTGGTTTATGGAAGAGTTGTTTGTTGCGCCTTTGCACTATGGCTTTGTCATCTTCGGATGGTTGGCTCTAGCTGTTCTGGGTGTTGTGAACATTGAAGTAGAGTACCTGTCAAAACTGATTGGTAAGGAATTAGGCGAAGTAAAGCTTTAAGCCAAATTTCTTCTTCCGATAAAACTATACCTCCGAAGTTGGTAGGTTGTGTTCAATGTATTTGGATGCAACCTGCTTGCGAGGGGGGGATAATAATTAAATAATAATCTTAGGAGGTAAGCTAATGAGCGCATCTCAATCTGCAGTCAGATCGCATGCGGAAGCTGTCAAAGTTTCCCGTACGATTGACTATCTGATCCTATGGACCCTCTTTCTGGTGGTTCTGGGTGGCTATCATATTCACGTGATGTTGACTTTTGGTGACTGGGATTTCTGGTCAGACTGGAAAGATCGTCGTCTGTGGGTAACAGTTGCACCTATTGTTTCTATCACTTTTCCAGCGGCCGTACAGGTTTGTGCGTGGGGTCGTTATCGTATTCCTTGGGGCGCAACAGTTTGTGTAGTTGGCGTACTTGCAGGCGAATGGATCAATCGTTACCTCAACTTCTGGGGCTGGACCTATTTCCCGGTTAATTTTGTTTTTCCGGCTAACTTGATTCCAGGCGCGATTTGTCTTGACGTGATTCTTATGTTGTCTAACAGCTACCTGTTGACTGCCGTTGTTGGCGGTATGGCGTGGGGTCTTATTTTCTACCCTGGTAACTGGCCTATTATAGCACCACTACATTTACCTGTTGAATACAATGGTATTATGGTGACAGTAGCTGACTTGCAAGGGTTCCAATATGTGCGGACGGGTACACCTGAGTACATTCGCATGGTTGAAAAAGGTACCTTGAGAACATTCGGTAAGGACGTTGCGCCGGTATCGGCGTTCTTTTCAGCGTTTGTTTCCATCCTCATCTACTACTGGTGGCATTTCTTCGGTAAGTGGTTCTCTCAAACTACTTTCGTTGATTCCGTCTAAGCAGATGATGGTTCGAATAACAGTCAAAACCGACTATTCTCGTATCTAGAGGAGGATATATGAAAACAATAAAACAAAGGTTTGCTGGTCTGTCCATCATGGGTATCGTGATGGCGCTGGCATTAACAGCAATCTATGCCCCAGCCGCAATGGCTCATGGGGAGAAATCTCAGGCTGCATTTATGCGGATGCGTACCATTCACTGGTATGACATTAGCTGGTTTGAGAAGGACAGCTATGAAGTGAATGAAAGTACCGAGTATTCTGGTAAATTCTACGTATTTCCAGGTTGGCCTGAAACAGTTGACGAGCCCGACGTCGCGTTCTTGAACGTTGGTGAGCCGGGTCCAGTCTTCATTCGTACTGGTGCATGGGTTGGAGGTAAAATGGTACCTCGATCTATTGCTCTTGAGCTTGGTGAAACCTATGAATGGCGTATTACTCTAAAAGCACGTCGTCCGGGTGACTGGCACGTTCATCCTATGTTGAGCGTAAAAGGCGGTGGTCCCATCATTGGGCCGGGTAAGTGGGTAACTATTACCGGTAGTATGAGGGATTTTAAAAACCCTGTAACGACTTTGACCGGTCTTACCATGGATCTAGAAACGTATAACCTCGGAAATACGGTATTCTGGTCTGCCCTATGGTATGTCATTGGTGTTGCCTGGATGGTGTACTGGTGTGTGCGTCCTATCTTCATCCCACGATACATGGCGTTGCAGGCAGGAAAAGAAGACGAGTTGATTACGCCTCGAGATAAAAAAGTAGGAATGGCGTTTATGGCTGGTACTATCTTCTTGACAGCATATGGCATGGCATCAACCAACTCAAAATATCCGATAACTACGCCGTTACAAGCGGGTGTTATAAGAGGTATTGAGCCAATTGAGATCGAAGAGCCTACAGTGAAAGTCAGTGTGATCGAAGGATCTTATCGAGTTCCTGGTCGTGCTATGGAAATGAAGCTAGAAGTTACCAATAACGGTGATTCTGCCGTTCAGTTGGGTGAGTTCAACACAGCTTCTGTGCGTTTCCTTGATCCTGCTGTTCTTGAGGATGATAGTGACTATCCAGAAGACTTGCTGGCTGAAGAAGGTTTGACCGTTGATGACAATAGCCCACTCCAGCCTGGAGAGACTAGAATCATGACTGTCACAGCTAGTGATGCTGCATGGGAAGTATATCGTCTAGCCGACATCATTTATGATCCGGATAGCCGATTTGCAGGGCTGCTATTCTTCTTTGACGAATCTGGCGGTCGCCAACTCGTTCATGTAGATGCACCTCTGATCCCAAGCTTCATGTAAGGGAAATGGATATTAGCTAGCTCCTAGCTAGCGTATCTATGAAGCCCCTGCCGGTTTT